>NZ_DASXHW010000067.1:0-15314 GCF_036488105.1 Mycobacterium sp.
GGCAAATTGCTTCGCCACCGATGTCGCCGAGGCTCTTGCGGCGTCCAGGTTGCGGTGTCCTGTGGCGGCGCGGGTTCGATCGTCTCGGTCGAGGTGTCCGTCGTGGTTGGAGTCGTCGACGACGGGCTGGTTGTGTGGGAGGACGTCGTGGTCGACGAGTGCGTCGTGGCCGGCGTTGGTGCGCCGCCCCCGCCGCCCCTGGCCAGGATGGCCAGGCCGTAAATGATGATCGCGACCAGTATCACCACCGCGAGGCCCCACAGGGCCAGAACCCATCGTTTGAGGTACCAGGGCGATGGGCTTTCCGTGATGCTGAAGCGTTCTGTCTCGTCGATGTTCGCGTTGCCCCCTGAAAAACCGTCGACGTCATACGTCGGTCGATCGCCGCCCACCGCTAAGGCGTCCCGCCGTCGTGGTGATGGTGGTGGTGGCCCTCGTCGATGCTGGTGCTGGTCGGCGGGAAGGTCATGGTGGTCGTTGAAGCCGGAGCGAGGGGCTCGGTACTCGTCGGTGCCTCGGTCGTGGTGGGCGTCGTGACCCCGGTGGATGTCGTTGGCGATGTGGGGGTTTGCGTCGTCCCGCCGCTTCCGCGGGTCTGGTCGGCGAGATAGTAGAGAACCAGTCCGAGCAGGATCGTGGCGAAAAGGCCCAAGGCGACCAGCACAATCGGAATGCGATACCACGGCTGCCGGTGCTTGGGCTCGGGCCCATCATCGCCGGAGTCGCTGTAGTCGTAGTAACCGGTCGGCGCTTCGCTCGGGTCGTCTGGAGGTCCGTAGCCCGTCACGTGCTCCAATCCTAGCCGTGGATTCTGGAAGCTTGCCGGGAAGGCTCAAGCGGCCGCGCTCTAGAAGAAGCCGTGCGGCAGGTGCGGCAAGTGGAAGTGGTGGTGCTCTCGCGGCGGCTCAGATGGGCCCGGGGAGTACGTGTTCTGCGGCGGCGCCTGTTCGGGCGTCTGTTCAGGCGTCTGCGGGGGCGGCGCCTCGCTGCTTGACGACGGAGTCGTCGTCGGGGAGGTGGACGACGACTGGGTGTGCGAGGTGGAGGGCGTGGTGGTGACCGGCCCACCGCCCTCGCCCTGGGACAGCTCGACGAGGCCGTAGATGATCAACGTGACCAGGAGTGCGAGCGCCAGCGCCCATAAGGCCCGCAACACGCGATTGCGGTACCACGGGGCCGGCGCGAAGTCGCGTTCAGCGGAGTCGGCGGCCTCGTCGGCCCGGTCCGACTCGTCGTCGCGAACCGGCTGCAGCGAACCGTCAGGGCCGTACTCGGCCATCCGGGTCGGCTGTTCGCTCGGGTCGTCGGGAACGCCTGTCACGCCCCGATGCTACGTCAGAGCTGTCGCTGCACCTCGTCGGCGAAAAGCTGCAGGTGCTCGAGGTCGGACAGGTCCAGCAGCTGGAGATACACCCGCTGCACGCCAATTTCGGTGAACGGTCCGAGCTGGTCGACGATCTGGGCGGGCGTGCCCGCCAGCGGCGAGTTGGACCGCAGTTCGTCGACCTCGCGTCCGATAGCGGTGGCCCGTCGGGCGATCTCCGCGTCGTCGCGTCCGGCACAGACCACGAAGGCGGCTGAGTACGTCATCGAATCGGCGGGCCGGCCGACCGCGTCGACGGCGTCGCGGACCCGCGCGAACTGCGTCTTGATGGTGTCCAGCGGCTCGAACGGCACGTTGAACTCGTCGGCGAACGTCGCGGCCAGCTGTGGCGTCCGCTTGGCGCCCGTCCCGCCGATGATGATCGGCGGATGGGGCTGTTGCACCGGCTTGGGCAGCGCGGGTGAATCGTTGACCGCGTAGTGGGCCCCGGCGTAGTCGAAGGTTTCACCGACCGGCGCGGTCCACAGGCCGGTGATCAGCTCGAGCTGCTCGGTGAGCCGGGCAAATCGCTCGCGCAGCGGTGGGAACGGGATCGCGTAGGCCAGGTGTTCCTTTTCGAACCAGCCGGTGCCGATTCCGAGTTCGACTCGCCCGTTGCTCATGTCGTCGACCTGGGCCACCGAGATGGCCAGTGGTCCGGGGTAGCGGAATGTCGCCGACGTGACCAGGGTGCCCAGCCGGATCGACGACGTCTCCCGGGCGATGCCGCCCAACGTCACCCAGGAGTCGGTCGGGCCGGGCCGGCCGTCGCCGCTCATCGCCAGGTAATGATCGGACCGGAAGAACGCCGAGAACCCCAACGATTCGGCGGCTTGCGCGACCGCCAGCTGGTGGGAGTAGCTGGCGCCCTGCTGCGGTTCAACGAATACCCGAAAGTCCACGAGCGCCAGACTATGCCGAGTTGCGCAGCGCGGCGTGCCCCCGATGAGTATCGACTGGAGCCGGAGTCTGTGTAGAGGTGAGCAGAACCAATCTTTCGATGTCGATATCCGCCGACGGCTACGTCGCGGGGCCCGGTCAATGTCAGGAGCACCCGCTCGGTGTCGGCGGTGAAGCCTTGCACGACTGGCACCTCGGCGACACCAAAGATCATCCGGTCAATAGGCAGGTGATCTCGGAGATGTTGGACGGCATGGGGGCAACGATCATGGGCCGCAACATGTTCGGCCCGGTTCGCGGGCCGTGGGGCAACTCGGATTGGCAGGGGTGGTGGGGTGATACACCGCCGTATCACTGCCCGGTCTTTGTGCTGACCCACCACAAGCACGACCCGATCGAGTTGCAGGGCGGGACGACGTTTCATTTCGTCACCGACGGGATCGAGGCCGCGTACGCCCAGGCCGTGGCCGCGGCAGGTGGTCGCTCGATCTCGATCGCGGGGGGAGCCTCGTGTGCCCGGCAAGCGATCGCGGCGGGCGTCGTCGACGAGATCGACCTTCAGGTGAACCCGGTGATCCTGGGCTCGGGTGAGCGCCTCCTCGACGGCTTGGAGGCAGGCAGGCCCGCCCTGGAACTCGACCGGGTGCTGAACGCCCCGGGCGTTGTTCACCTGCGCTACCGCGTTATTCGATGAACTGCGCCGACCGACCGCATAGGTGGTTAGGTCAGCGGTGTGAATTCCCTCGCGAAGTTGTTCCGCGACACCGTCGCGGTCCGGATCTTGGTCTCGGCGGTGCTTGGAGTCGTCGTTGCTCTGGTGGTCGGCAACACGGTCGGCTGGCGATTCGCGCTGGCCGGTTGGGTGGCCGCTGCGGCGCTGTATGTGGTGTGGACGGAGCGCATCCTGAGCGGAATGGACGCTGAGCAGACGTGCGGGTGGGTGACGCGGGAGGACCCGACCCGGTGGGTCGCCGACGTGGTCATCCTGACCGCGAGCATCGCGAGCCTGGGTGGGGTCGGTTACGTGGTGGCCGCTGGATCGAAGTTATCCGGCAGCGGCGCTGTCGAAGCCGCCATCGTCGGCATCCTGACTGTCGGCGCCTCGTGGTTTGCGGTGCACACCCTTTTCACTGTGCATTACGCGCGGCTCTATTATTTAGATGAACCGGGCGGCATCAACTTTCATGATCCGAATCCGCCCCGCTTCCGGGATTTCGCCTACCTCGCCTACACCGTCGGGATGACCTTTCAGGTCTCCGACACCGAGATCGAGTTGACGGCCATCAGGGCGACGGTGCTGCGCCACGCGTTGCTGTCCTACCTGCTCGGCGCGGTGGTCCTCGCGGTGACGATCAACTTGATCGCCGGGCTTGGCTCCAGAATCTGATTCTGCCCAATAAAGATTCCGAAACGTCGCGTGGCGATACAGCCTTTTCGCCACATCTCGATCAATGATGCCCATAGGGCTATTCCAGAGCCTTTTTATATGCGAAATACGCCGCCGCGGCGTCCCGGGGAAAGGCGCCCATGACGAGCACCTTGAGGGCCGAGGTCGCCGCCGCCACGCGAATCGTCGGGATCGTGGCTCTATTGTGCGCAGTTGGCGCTCCGTCGTTGGTCGCATCGGCAGCTGTAGTCCACGCCGACCCAGCCACTACTGTCCCAAATGCGAGGCACGTGCTCGGCATGTACGGCGACCCTTCTGCCGCCGCGCCATACTGGCGCCAGCAACACTCTTCCGACTGCGGGGAGATGGCGGTGGCTGATGTGGTCGGCCAGATCACCGGCCATGAGCCCACCGAGCAACAGATCACCGACTTGGCCAAGAGCACGCCGAGCACGGCAGGTGCCGGATCGATCTGGAACCCCCCAGCCGACACCGATATCCGAGACCTGCCGGTGCTGCTCGCGCACTACGGGATCGAGGCCGATAACATCCAGACCAGCATCAACGCGCTGGAACAGGATTTGGCCGAAAAGCGCAGGGTCATAGTCATACTCAACGCCGAAACCCTCTGGAACCGGCCTGGCAAACGCAACGCGGCGAACCACTTCGTCGTTGTCACCGGCATGGAGCCCAGAGCCGGTGTGGTGCACCTCAACGACAGCGGCGTCACGAACGGCCGCGACGAGCAGGTTCCCATCGCCACCTTCGAGCAGGCCTGGGCCCCTAATCGCAACTCGGCAATCGTGACGAAGTGAAGGGCAGCTTCTGGCCACGCGGTTGGTTGTGATGCTTGGCGCAAGATGCCCCAAGCTTTGCTGCGGACCAACTGCGGACTGATATGCCCCACCCGATACCGGTTATGCGCGCTCGGCTGTCGTATCCATCTCGATCCAGCCCTGGCACGGGCCGCTCAAGATGTCGGTGTGCATGACACCGGCAAGTGTTCCATTGGCTTGGGGCGTGTAACGCACATTGGATCGGGCCGGACTCCATTGGATCGTCGTGTCGGGCATCATGCAGTCCCACTGGAAATCGCTGACTTGCGTCCAGGACGACCCGTCCCAGGTGAATTGCACCGGTTGCGGAACCGTCGGATTGCTCGGCGGAGGGCCGCTGACGATCGTGGCGATGCACTTTCCGCTCGTACAGCTGGAGCGGAATCCGTAGGTCTCGGTGTGCTGGCTCTCAGGCTGACTGGCCGCCACGCTGGTCCCATCTTTGGGACCAACCATGAATGTGATCGCGTACTCGCCGTTCCAGGACGGAGTGTCTGCGGAGGCAGTTTGCGGAAGCGACAGGGCGATCGCGAGCGGCGCGGCGCACAAACCGACGAGAGTGCTCAGACAGTCTGGGGCCATGGCTTTGTCCTCTCGGCTCGCAACGCCTTTCGCGGGACCACTGCGTTGCGATTACGGCATACTCACCCGGATGCCGCCGAATGCGGCGCACTATGCGGAAGACGATGTTGGGGAAGGTAAGTCAGTCGATGTCTACCCCCGGTGATCGGGCTATTGCGCGCCACCCGCGCGCCGGATCGCAGCGGCGATATGGCGCATGCTGGCTAGTGGTGACACGATGTCGGCGTAAGCGATGCTCATGACGGTAGCAGGGCCATATTCACGGCGATGACATGACCGCAACAGAGTTCCGGTGCGGGTCGTGTAGCGCCGAGAAGTACAAGCAAGAGACGGTGCCATCTGTGCGCAAAGCAATTGCTGTTGGAGTTGTCTTGCTTACCCTCGCGGCCGCTTCCTCGTGTGGCTATGCAGCGCACACAGCGGTGAGGGACCGCGCGCAGCCGGCGCCGGCGGTCGTTGCGGTTCCCGCGCCGACGCCGACGCGACATTCGGCTCTTGCGCCTGCGTCGCCGGCGCCCGATGCGGCTCCGGTACCGGACTTCGCAACGGTCTCCAAGCTGATGAACGATGCGATTGCGGCAGGAACGGCGCCAGGCGGCGTGGTGCTGATCGGGCATGGTGGCAAGGTCGTCTTCCATCAGGCTTATGGCTCACGCAAGCATGCCGGCGAACCGGGGCTAGATGGATCGCCCGCACCTGCAGAGCAGATGACCGAAGACACGATCTTCGACATAGCGTCGTTGACGAAGTGCCTCGCCACGGCGACTGCCGTCATGCAGCTTTACGAACACGGCAAGGTTCAGTTCGACGATCCTGTGCAGAAGTACTTGCCTGACTTCAACGCTGGAAACGACCCACAGCGTGCAAAGGTGACGGTTCGCATGTTGCTGACGCACACTTCAGGCGAACCGGAAGACGTGCGGCTCGACGATCCGTGGGGACTGGACGGAGCCGATAAATCAGAAGGCATCCGCCGTGCCCTCACCACGCCGCTGGAGTCGCCTCCCGGCGAGTATTTCAACTACGCCGACATCAACTTCATTCTGCTTGGCGCGCTGATCGAGAAACTCACCGGCGAGCCAGAAGACGTTTACGTTCAGCGGAATGTCTTTGCGCCACTTGGCATGGAAGAAACTCGCTATCTTCCCCCGGCCAAAGCATGTGGCCCACATGTGATGCGCGGATCTGCGATTTCCTGGGCGCCTGCGCCAATTGGCGGCATGCCGGGCGTTTGTCCTGCGGGCGCGTGGAGTACGAGTCTGTTGTCGCGCATCGCACCGACGACACATGACGACGAAAGCAGGAACGATCCGGGCAAAAATCCCGATTTTGATTTCCTGCTGCGGGGCGTTGTGTTCGACCCGACGACGCGCCGCATGGGGGGAGTGGCCGGGCATGCCGGTGTGTTCTCGACGGCGCACGATGTCAGCACCTATGCGCAGGCCCTACTTGATCGGCTCGCGGGCCGCCCGAGCAAGTTCCCGCTGACGCAAGCGACGCTGGAATTGATGACAACTCCTGAGCAGCCCGGACATACCGCGGAACAAGTCGAGGCAGCCAACAATGCCACCCGAGAAGCGATCGCGAAGGCACCAAACACATATGATCCGCTGCTCGCTCCGCGCTATCCGGCGATCAGGGGACAAAACCTGCGTGGCTTCGGCTGGGATATCGATACCGCCTATTCCGGCACGCGAGGCATGATCTTTCCCATTGGCAGCTTCGGCCACACCGGCTTTACCGGAACCTCGCTGTGGATGGACCCGGGCTCGGATACCTACGTCATTCTGTTCACGAGCGCGATCGACCCGCGAGACGATCCACCGATCGCGTATCTGCGAGGTGATGTTGCTACGGCGGCAGCCCGGGCCCTGCGCTGAGCAACGCGTCATCGTTCACGACTGCGGCCGGCCCCGGAAATCGCGCCGTACTCGACATAGGATACGCCGCGTGGTCGGCTAAAACGTCTCTACATTTTCGATGCTGACGAACATGCCGTGGCCGGTGTGCGCGTTGGTGAATCGGGTTCCGCTTTCGCTGGCCGCGATCGTCCAGCCCTCCGCGTCGTAGGTCTGGTAATCGATGGGGACGGTGGGGATGTCGCCGAGGTTTCCGAGCACCCATTGCACGTCGCCGCTCGCGGTGATGTTGACCCCGTTGGCCCGCTCGCCGTCCTGCATCGGTGAGTTGGTGAACTGCGCCTCGCAGCCGACGCTGTCGCTGTCGATCTGGCAGCGGGTCTGGCCGGATTTGGTCTCGATGAAGACGTGGCCGCTGCCGTCGGGTTGCAGCGGGATCGCGCCGGCCGGCGGGTTGGCGCTCGGCGATGCGGGCCGCGACGGGGTCGGGGACGGAATCGACGGGTTGGCTTTCGGGAACGACGGCTCGGTGGGCCCGGCACCCGGGTTGGCCACCGGGTTGCCCTGCGTCGTGGAGTGGCATCCGCTGAGCACGGCAGCGGCCAGCAGCAGACCGGCTACCAGCTGGCCGACTGCATGACAGGACTTCACCCCACGCGGAAACATCGCAAATGAAGCGTACGCATGGGTGGACTCGAACGATCGCAGTGACGCGCCGTTCAGCCCCCGTGAAGCGAGACCAGCTGCCGCATGTCCGCTAGCCCCTGTTCCTGGGCACCGGCCAACCGGGACGGCAACGGAGCCCGCACTTCTCTTATGACCTCGTGGTCGATCAGCGCCTGTAACTTCACCTCTTTGGTGTTGCGACCAGCCTGGTTGTCGATCTCCTGACGGCCCTCCGGGGTGGAGTAATCGTAGAGTTCACGCTCAATCGGCCGTGATTTGTCGGCATCCATGCCACCGGGCTTCCAGTACGAATAGGTCGCCAACTTCGCGTCATGGGTCCGCACGGCGACGATGTGGTTCGGCACCCAGGTCGGGATGTCGGTGGATACGTCCGTGCTCCCGAAGGTCTCGCGAATCAGTGGAGAATTCGTTACGCTCTCTATCTCCTCGACCGATACCTCGTCGGTGACGTGCGCGATCCACGGGCGGCCCGCCGCCCGCGCATTGGCTGCGATCGCCGCGAGGTCTGCACGATCAGCCAGATAGGCGTACCGCGGGTCGGAGCGCCAGCCGTTGCCGCCTGTGCCGATGGTCAACAGCAGCGGGGCGAGGTCGACGCTGGAGGTGAGTTGCCTGCGGGTGTCGCCCGGCATCGGGGTCAAATGGCCATGCGGGTCGCGAATATAAAGCGGCACCCGGATGGCCTCCTCGTACGCGGTTGCGTTCTTGCCAACCAGACCGTGCGAGCCGCCGTATTCGCCGTGGTCGGACGTGAAGACCACAACGGTGTTCCGGTCGACATCAGGACGCGATGCCAATTTGTCGAGCACTCGGCCGATTTGGGTGTCCACCTGTTGTTGGAGCCACAGATACATATCCCGGAAGCGGGCCCACTCGGCGGACATCTCGGGACCCGAATACGACAGTGCCCTGCTCACCAGCGTTGACATCAAGTTCTGGTAGTCGATCTGCAGTTGCGGCTTGTTCCGCCGGTGCAGGTCGTACGGCGTCTCAAAGTTGACCGGCGCGAAGGGAAACCAGTGCGGAACGTCGTCGGGCAAAGGGTATATCGGCCACCAGCAGATGTCGTGTGGGTTCACTAGTGAGACGGTTGTGCACCACGGCCCACGGCCGGCACTGGTGTCGAACCATTCGTTGAATTGGTCGACGATGTTGGGATCCTCGCGGAGGCCCTGACTGGGCCCGCCGTTGGGCGACGGGAATGTGCCTCCGGAAAACCCGTGCGCCTCAAGGGCTTCGGCGCTCGTGTCGCCGGAAGGCCCGAGGTGCCACTTGCCCCACCACACGTTTTGTATCCCTGCTCGCGCAGCATGGTTCCCCAGGTTGGGAACTGCGGCGACAGGGTGGACGCGGTGGGCCCCGCGACGGTGAACTTGGTGGTGAATAGGCAACCGGTCTGGTGCGAGTAGAGCCCCGTGGTCATCACTCCGCGCGACGGCGTGCACGCGTTTGCGGCGGTGTAATGTGACGCGAAAGACACGCTATCGCGTTGCAGCCGTGCAACATTGGGCAGGATCGCGTTCAGTTTCGCCGGTTCCGGGAACCACTGCGGCGCACGCATCTGGTCGACGACGATCACCAGGATGTTGGGCTTGTTGCCGCCGGACGTGGACGAATCGCTACGGCCGGGTTTATGGAGCAACTCAGATCCGCCGACGCCGAGCGCCGTGACGCCCGTCGCCGCCGCAGCACCTGGCAGTTCCGTCCGCTGATTGATCGAAGCCATACTCTTCTATAGACGATCCCGGCCTACTGCGGGGGAAAACCGCCCGTCGCGACCGGTCCCCAGCGGCGCGGGGTCACACGGATCAGGCACTTGCGCTGGTCGAGCATCGCCCTGCGGTACTCGTCCCAGTCGGGGTGCTCGCCGGCGATCGCACGGTAATAGTCGACGAGCGATTCGACCGCCCCCGGCACGTCGATCACTTCGGCGTCCCCGTCGATCTGTACGTACGCGCCGTTGAACTCGTCGGAGAGTACGACCACGCTTGCCTTCGGGGTGCGCCGGATGTTGGCGCTCTTGGCGCGCTGCGGATAGCTCGCGATCACCACCCGGCCCTGCTCGTCGACACCGCCGGTCACGGGCGAGCTCTGCAGCGAACCGTCCGCACGAAAGGTCGTCAGCACCATTCGGTGTCGGGGCCGGACGAAATCGAGCAACTCGGAAAGCCCGACTTCATCGGCCGTCGCAAATTTGGTAGCCATGCCTCCAACGTAACCGTGCGCGGGCCGCGACCCTCAGCTGTCACGTGCATCTCTAGCCGGGCGGCATCCGATCTGCCCGCCTCCGAGCGAAAGCAACAGAGGATTTCGCTCGGAGGCGGGCAAAAGGCTCACCGCTCCGAGCCGGCGATCACTGGGACAGATGCGACGAACCAGCGTCGCCGCCGCGGCCGAGCTATCACATCTGCGCCCAGACGATCTTGGTCTGCAGGTAGCCCTCGACGCCGGCCTTGCCCGATTCGTGGCCCCAACCGGACTGCTTATAGCCACCGAAGGGCATCGAGTGGTCGTAGGGGAAAGCGCAGTTGAGCCCGACGGTTCCGGCCTTGAGCCGCTTGGCCAATCGGTGGGAACGGCCAAGGTCTTTGGTCCACACCGTGGCGGCCAGCCCGTAGGTGCTGTTGTTGGCCAGCGCGACGGCCTCGTCCTCGTCCTCGAACGGCAGGATCGTGACGACCGGTCCGAAGATCTCTTCCTGGAACAGCCTGCTGGTGTCGGGGTCGAGGTTGGTGACCACGGTCGGGTGGACGAAGTAACCCTTGCGGTCGAGCCGGTGCCCGCCGGCGACGATCTCGGCGCCGTCGGATCTGCCTTGATCGAGGTAGCCCAGCACGCGGGTCAGCTGCTTCTGGCTGATCAGCGGGCCGCTCATGACGCCCTCTTCTTTGGGGGCGCCCATCTTCATGGCGTTGGCAACCATCGCCATGCCCTCTACGACCTGGTCGTAGACACCGCGCTGCACCAGAATGCGGGAGCCGCACACACAGGCCTGCCCGGAATGAACGAACGTGCCGAACGCCGACATCGGGATCGCCTTCTTCAGTTTCGCGTCGTCGAAGATCAGCACCGGTGACTTGCCGCCGAGCTCGAGGGTCACCTTGTTGAGGTTGCTGTCGGCCGAGGCGTGCACGATCGCCCGACCCACCTCCGTCGAACCGGTGAAGGCGACCTTCTCCACGTCGGGATGCGCGGTGATCGCCGCGCCGACGGTGTGGCCGTAACCGTTTACCAGGTTCGCCACCCCGTCGGGAACGCCCGCCTCGGCCAGGATCTGCATCAGCACGTGTGCTGAAAGTGGTGTCTCCTCAGCGGGTTTGACGACACTGTTGCAGCCGGCCGCCAGTGACGGCGCGAGCTTGGCGCAGAAGTTGAAGACCGGGCCGTTCCACGGGAAGATCAGCCCGACCACGCCGTAGGGTTCGCGCAGCGTGTAGGTGTGCATGTGCGAGTCGACCCCGGTCAGCCCGCCGGTGTTCACGTCGCGCGCGATGCCGTCGATCTTTGTGCACCAGCCCGCGTAGTAACGGAACCACTCTGCGCCGATCTTCACCTGCATCTCCGCTTGCGCGGGATACATTCCGCCGTTGAGCATTTCGAGCTCGGCGAGAAGCTCGGCGTTCTTGTCGATCAGTTCAGCGACGCGCCACAGGATCTTGGCGCGCTCGTAGTCGGGCTTCTGCGACCAGATCCCGGACTCGGCGCTGGCTTTCGCGCGCGCCACGGCCGCGTCGACGGCGTCGGGGCCGCAGTCGGTGAACTCGGCAATCTGTTCTTCGGTGGACGGATCGAAGACCGGGATGACGTCACCGGTCCCGGGTTGGTCGCGGATCTCGTCGAGTACAGCCTGCACCGTTGTCATGGGTCGTTCCTTCCCGCGTCGCTGCGAGGTCGTGGCGCGGCGTGGATCTATAAAAATAGAGTGCCGTCCGAGGCGTACGTTATGCGCCTCACCACGGGATGTCCAGACTTTTTGGGTGAAGCTAATTGCTCTGGGGCTCTTAAGTACTCGCGGTCAGCGCCTGTGCCGCGGCGCCGAACATCGTTTGCTTGATGGCCCCTAGCGTGCCCGGGTCCTTGCCGTCGAGCGGGCGCAGAATGTCGACGGCCGCGCCGGTCACGGCGCCCTCACCAGCGACGGCATCGACAATGCCCAGGGCCACGGCGTCATCGCCGCCGAAGCGGCGTCCGGTCGTCATCGAGGCGACCGCAGCCTGCGGGGTGAGCTTGGCCTGGATGATCGCGGCCATTCCGGGTGTGAAGGGGATGCGGATGTCCACCTCTGGAAAGCAGAAGAAGCCTCGGTCGGAGCGCATCACCCGGAAGTCGTGAGCGAGCGCCAGCATCGCCCCCGCGCCGAACGCGTGACCGACGACGGCCGCCGCGGTGGGTACGGGCAGGGTGAGGAACCGGGCCAGCATGCCCTGCACGCGTCCGACGTACCACGTCGTCTGATCCCCGTGCGCGGTCAGCCAATCCAGGTCCAGGCCGTTGGAGTAGAACTTGGCGCCGCCGGTGGTGACCAGCCCCTGGGCGCCCGAACCGACCAGTTCGTCGAGATGCGCGTCAACCGCGTCGAGAAACTCTGGGGAGAAACGGTTTTCGTCATCACCGAGATGCAGGATGGCGATCTTGTCTTCATAGCTCAGGCTGAGTCCCACGATTTCTTACTTTAGTCAGGTGCTAGGTCCGGCACATCATTGGTGTGGTCGACAACGTCGTCGGCCGCGGTCGCGACGCGGTCACGAACCAGGAACCAGCCGCCGATCAGGGCGGGAACAGCGGCCACCAGCGCCGCGATGACCCAGGGCCCCTTCTCCGGGTCGAGCGCCATCAGCACCAGCACGCCCACCAAGAAAATTAGCGTTGCATAGCCGCTGTACGGGGTCAGCGGCATCCGGAAATGCGGCCGCTGCAACGTTCCGGCCTTCACCTTCCGGTAAAACCGGAGTTGGCAGAGCACGATCGTTGCCCAGGCCGCGAGCACCCCGATAGCGGCGATGTTGAGCACGATTTCGAAGGCCTCGCTGGGCTTGACTGCGTTGAGCACGACGCCGAACAGTCCGATGACGGCGGTCAGCAGGATTCCGCCATACGGCACACCGCTTTTCGACATCCGCCCGGTGAACTTCGGGCCGCTGCCATTGACCGACATCGACCGCAGAATCCGGCCGGTGGAATACAGTCCGGCATTCAGGCTGGAGAACGCGGCGGTGAGAACGACCACGTTCATCAGCGTGCCGGCCCCGCTGAAACCGACGTGAGAGAAGAAGGTGACGAACGGGCTCTGGCCGTGCTTGTACATGGTGAAGGGGAGCAGCAGTGCCAGCAAAAGCACTGACCCGCAGTAGAAGACCGCGATCCGGGCGATCACCGAGTTGATCGCGCGTGGCATGACTTTCTCCGGATCCGCGGT
The DNA here is from genome assembly GCF_036488105.1 of Mycobacterium sp. GTDB lineage: Bacteria > Actinomycetota > Actinomycetes > Mycobacteriales > Mycobacteriaceae > Mycobacterium. Next base: position 13,031 of record NZ_DASXHW010000067.1, read on the forward strand.
TTCTCCCGCCGCGGTGCCGACCAGTTCGACTGCGGCGTAAGCGAATATCACCCCCGAGGTGACCAACACCAACGGCACCAGGCCGGTCGGCAAGAACCCGCCGTGGTCGGCCCATATGCTGGGCCCGGTGGTCTTTCCTTCGATCTTGAAGCGGCCGGCCAGGAAGACGATTCCGACGACCAGGAAAGTCGTCAGGGCCACCACTTTGATCATTGCCGCCCAGAACTCGAATTCGCCGAAGGCCTTCACCGAGATCAGGTTGACCGATACCACGGCTGCCAGGGCGATCAGTGCGAGCGTCCACTGCGGGACGGCCTGGAACGCGGTCCAATAGTGGAAGTAGCTCGCAATCGCGGTGCTGTCCACGATGGCCGCCATCGCCCAGTTCAGGAAGTACATCCAGCCCGCAACGAAAGCCGCTTTCTCGCCGAAGAATTCGCGAGCGTAGGAGACGAAGGAGCCCGATGCCGGGCGATGCAGCACCAATTCGCCGAGGGCGCGCAGGATCAAGAAGACGAACCCGCCGCAGATCCCGTAAACCAGGAACAAACCGGGACCTGCGGATGCCAGCCGTGCTCCGGCGCCCATGAACAGCCCGGTGCCGATGGCGCCGCCGATCGCGATCATCTGCATCTGGCGATTGCTGAGATCGTGGTGATAACCCGCGTCTTCGCGGGCTAGCGCAGCGGAATTATCGGCAGCCGGGTCGTGCGCGCTGGGCGGCGGTGGCATTGAGTTCCTATCGTCGTGGTGCAATGCTGCGGCGCCGGGCACGACCGCTTCAGGAGTTGGTTTGCGAAACTATCCCACGGTGTGATGTCCGCCTCAACCGATCGGGAACAAACTCTTGGGTGCTCTCGTTGAGCACTCTGACAACCTTGAGTGATATAGACTCAACCTTGGTTTGACAGCGGTACGCCGCAGAGGGCAATGTTGAGCGAGGTTCACTCAGCAGCGTAGTGCATACGAAGCTCGATTATCAGGGAGGATTCACCATGGCTCGTGCGGTCGGTATCGACCTCGGGACCACCAACTCCGTCGTCGCAGTTCTCGAGGGTGGCGACCCCGTCGTCGTCGCCAACTCAGAGGGTGCAAGGACGACTCCGTCCGTCGTGGCGTTCGCGCGCAACGGCGAGGTGCTGGTTGGCCAGCCCGCCAAGAACCAGGCGGTGACCAACGTCGACCGCACCATTCGTTCGGTCAAGCGGCATATGGGCACCGACTGGTCGGTGGAGATTGATGGAAAGAAATACACCGCGCAGGAGATCAGCGCGCGCGTTCTGCAGAAGCTGAAGCGCGACGCCGAAAGCTACCTCGGTGAGGACATCACCGACGCCGTGATCACCGTGCCTGCGTACTTCAACGACGCCCAGCGTCAGGCCACCAAGGAGGCCGGCCAGATCGCCGGTCTGAACGTGCTGCGGATCGTCAACGAGCCGACCGCGGCCGCACTGGCCTACGGCCTGGACAAGGGTGAGAAGGAACAGACCATCCTGGTCTTCGACCTCGGCGGTGGCACCTTCGACGTGTCGTTGCTGGAGATCGGCGACGGTGTCGTGGAGGTCCGCGCGACCTCCGGTGACAACCACCTCGGTGGTGACGACTGGGACGACCGGATCGTCACCTGGCTGGTGGACAAGTTCAAGGGCAGTGCGGGCATCGACCTCACCAAGGACAAGATGGCCATGCAGCGGCTGCGGGAAGCGGCCGAGAAGGCCAAGATCGAACTGAGCTCGAGTCAGAGCACGTCGATCAACTTGCCGTACATCACCGTTGACGCCGACAAGAACCCGCTGTTCCTCGACGAGCAGCTGACGCGCGCCGAGTTCCAGAAGATCACTCAGGATCTGCTCGACCGCACGCGGCAGCCGTTCCAGTCGGTGATCAAGGACGCCGGTATCGCGGTGTCGGAGATCGACCACGTCGTGCTGGTGGGTGGTTCCACCCGCATGCCCGCGGTGACCGAACTGGTCAAGGAGATGACCGGCGGCAAGGAGCCCAACAAGGGCGTCAACCCCGACGAGGTCGTCGCCGTGGGTGCCGCGCTGCAGGCCGGTGTGCTCAAGGGTGAGGTGAAAGACGTTCTGCTGCTTGATGTCACACCGCTGAGCCTTGGTATCGAAACCAAGGGTGGCGTGATGACCAAGCTGATCGAGCGCAACACCACCATCCCGACCAAGCGGTCGGAGACCTTCACCACGGCCGACGACAACCAGCCGTCGGTGCAGATTCAGGTCTTCCAGGGTGAGCGCGAAATCGCTTCGCACAACAAGCTGCTCGGCTC
>NZ_DASXHW010000470.1:0-1737 GCF_036488105.1 Mycobacterium sp.
GGCATTCATCCAATCGAAGAAGGCCGGTTCGCCGCGTCGGGTGCCATCCGGTCGGCTGGGGCTTTCCACCTTGACCACGACGGCGCCTGCGCGAGCAAGCAGCTGACCGCACAGCGGGCCGGCCCACAACGACGACAAGTCTGCCACCAGCAACCCGTCTGCCCGCCGCGGCCCCACGGGGGTGCCGCAGCGTCGCACGGTCGGTGCCTCCGCTGAAGCTTCGCCCAGCGCTGCGACCGCAACGTCGAGCAGTCGGGCGCGGTCTACCACGTCGGCGGTAGAATGCGCTGCCGCCCAACGGGATAGCACTGCCCACGGATCGCCGGTGACCGTGTCGACCTCCATCAGCGCCGGTAGCGCCGCGACGTCGTCGTCGCGCGGCAATGCGACCGCGCACCAGCCGTCGACCGTGCGAAGCAATCGGGTGGCGCCGCCCGCCGAGATTCGGCCGGGCCGCGCCAGGTTCATGACCGCGGCCCGCCCGGTGAGAATGGTCGCGGCGTCGACCGCGACGCCGAGAAGTCCAGCGACATCGGCGGCGACTCGGCGGGCTTCGGCCAGCACCGTGGCCCACTCCGACATCGCGCTCACAGCCTGATCCTCAGAACTGCAGCGCCGTGAAACGCCAGTCCAAGACTTGGCGTGGCTCGTCGCGCGGATCGCTGAACGCGTAAACCAGCGACCGCAGTCCCAGTACCCCGCCGCCTTCGGCCGGCTCCGCGGATTCGATGTGCAGCTCGCTGTAGAGAGTGTCGCCTTCGCATACCGGCGCGGTGTGGTCGCAAGACTGCCAGCCCAGCACGGTCGCCAGGTTCGGCAACAGCTTGCTGGCCTGGGCCAGCGCCAATCCGATGGTGTGCCCGCCGTAGACCAGACGCCGGCCACCAAGACGCGAATCATGATGCACGCCGGCAATATTCAAGGTCAGACGGGCCAGTTCCGGCGCGCTGGTGACTACGTCGGCGCTACTGTGCAACACCGACCCGGCCAGGCCGGCATCGAAATGCGGCCCGGTGACACGCTCACGAAAGACCTCGCCATTCCAATCGGCGGCCGCCGACGGTGGCGCAGCCAGATCGGCGCCGATCTTTGACAGGTCGTCGTCATGGTCGGCGGAGTCCGGGTCGGCGCCGGCGCTCAGCGGCAGCATCGCACAGCGGTAGAAGTCCAGGATGAGCCGATCGGCCTGATCGATGGTGGTGATCCGCAGGGCCATCAGCCCGGTGGGCGCCCGGCCCGGCTTGGCGGAATTCTTCTTCAGCCCGACAACCTCGGTGCGGGTAAACAAGGTGTCGCCGATCGCCGGGAAGCGGAAGAACGTCAGTCCGCGGTAGAACAGGTTGGCCTTGACGTGCTGGGTGGCCAGCGTCGACTGACCGATCGCGACGTCGCAGACCAAGCCCGGGTGCGCCAGCGGCGCCGGCAGCCCGGTGACCGCGGCGGACAGCTCGGCGTCCAACGGCAACCGCAACCGGTCACCCAGGATGCTCTGGTGCACGGCGGCCAGCCCGGGGGTGAGCGTCATCGACGGCGCACCGGTGAAGACCTGGCCGTTATGCACCTGGTCGAAGTACGGGCCGACGGTCATGGTGGCCCCGCTTCGCCGCATGCCAACATTGCCGGATGGGTACGGGACTGAACGACGACGAGGCGATGCTGGTCGCGACGGTGCGCGAGTTCGTTGACAAAGAGGTCAGACCTACGGTGCGCGAAGTCGAGCATGCCAACGAGTATCCC
>NZ_DASXHW010000529.1:0-14255 GCF_036488105.1 Mycobacterium sp.
ACCCACGAAGAGAACTTCTCCGCGGCCAGCGATGAAGCACTCGGCGACATTATCTAAGGCGCGTGCCCGTGCATCGTGGCCTCTGTCCGAACCGACCCTGACGTACTTCCCCAACGCCAGGTTCGTGCCATCGGACAGGGACCTCGATGCAACGGGCCGCCGAGTCGCCTCCCAAGCCACTCGTCGGGAAGGTGTTGTCATGGCTGACGCCACTGGCGGATTCGGCCATGTGCCCGTCCTGCTCGACCGCTGCTTCGCACTGCTGCGCCCCGCATTGACGCGCCACCATCCCGACGGATCGGGCGCGGTGCTCATCGACGCGACGGTCGGTGCCGGCGGGCACGCTGAGCGGTTTCTCGCCGAACTGCCCGGACTGCGGCTGATCGGCATCGACCGCGACCCGACGGCGTTGGACATCGTCGGCGGGCGGTTGTCACGTTTTGCCGACCGGCTCACCCTGGTACAGACCCGGTATGACGGGATCGACGCCGCACTGGCCGAATCGGGCTATGGCACAACCGAATCCGTCGACGGCATCCTCTTCGACCTCGGTGTCTCCTCGATGCAGCTCGACCGGACCGAGCGAGGTTTCTCCTACGCGCAGGACGCGCCGCTGGACATGCGGATGGATCCCACGTCAGCGTTGACCGCGGCCGAGATTCTCAACACCTACGACGAGTCCGCGCTGGCCGACATCCTGCGTCGTTACGGTGAAGAAAAGCTGGCCCGCCGCATTGCATCGCACATTGTGCGGCGCCGCGCGCGCTCACCGTTCGCCTCGACCGGCGAGTTGGTAGAGGTTATCTACCAAGCGGTTCCGGCGCCGGCGCGGCGGACCGGTGGGCATCCGGCCAAGCGGACGTTTCAGGCCTTGCGCATCGCGGTCAACAGCGAGCTGGACGCGTTGCGCGACGCCCTGCCGCCGGCGCTGGATGCGCTGACAGTCGACGGGCGCATCGTGGTGATGGCCTACCAGTCGCTGGAGGACCGGATCGTCAAGCGGCTGTTCGCCGACGTCAGCACGTCCAGCACGCCGACCGATCTACCGGTCGAATTGCCTGGGCACGCACCGAAATTCACGTTGCTGACGCGCGGCGCCGAACGTGCCGACGACGCCGAGATCCAGCAGAATCCGCGCAGTGCCGCCGTGCGACTGCGTGCGCTACAACGTGTGCGATCGAAGGGAGGCTCATGAAGGCGAAGCGCGATGCGCAACCGCCCCCCGCCGGCGGTCGGCGTCGCGGGCAGGGCAACGCGTCCCGGAAACCGGGGCGTCCAGCAGCCGAGCCGACCGCCGCGCGCCGTACCCGTCCGCGGACCGGGAAAGCTACCGCGCCGGCCCGTGAGTCACGCAAGTCGCGGTCCGCGCCGCAGACCTCGCCGATGGCACGGCCCGTCGAACGACCGGCCCGACCGAAGAGCGCCACGCAGGCCAAGGCCCGGGCGAAGGCACGGAAAGCCAAGAAGCCCAAGGTTGTTCGGCCCCCATTGCGGGAACGCCTGCTCAACCGGCTCGCGTCGATCGACCTGCGCCCGCAGAATCTGGCGGCCAAAGTCCCGTTCGTCGTGCTGGTCATCGGCTCGCTCGGCGCCGGGCTCGGTCTCACGTTGTGGCTGTCCACCGCCGCCGCTGAGCGCTCCTATCAGCTGGGCAGCGCCCGTCAGCGGACCGAGTTGCTGCAGCAGCAAAAGGAAGCGCTCGAACGCGACGTCCAAGAGGCGCAGTCCGCTCCGGCGCTGGCCGAGGCGGCCCGCGGCTTGGGCATGATCCCGACCCGGGACACCGCGCATCTCGTGCAGGATCCCGCGGGCAACTGGGTCGTGGTGGGCACTCCCAAGCCCGCACAGGGTGTTCCGCCGCCACCGCTGAACGCGAAGCTGCCCGACGAACAGCCGACGCCACCCAAGGCTCCGCCGGTGAATTCGGTTGAGGTGCCCTCGCTGGTGCTGCCCGGCAACGGCGCTCCGCTCGTCCCATTGGCGCCCGGTCCCGATGCGATGGTTCGTACCCCCGACGGCGCCACCACACTGGGGCCGCAGCACATTCCGGTGCCTGACGGCCCGCTCCCACTCCCGGGTGCGGGGCCGGCGGCCACGCCGGGAATGCCGATGGCACCGGGATTGCCGATACAACCGGGATTGCCCCCGGCGCCCGGGTTGGCGCCCGCCGCGCCGGTCATGCCACCGCTCGTCGCCGCGCCCGCGGTACCGCCCGGCCCGGTTGCGCCCCCGGTGGTCGCGCCCGTGCCGCTGGCCGCACCGGCTCCTGCCGACGTCCCGGGCGTGCCGCATCACGCCGTGCCCACCGGACCTCTCCTCGGTGAGCAGTTCGGTCCCCTGACGGTTACGACGCCCGGCGTTCCACGGTGAGTCGCGCGGACCGGCCCGGCGGCCGATTGTTACGAAAAACGCAGTCCCGCAAGCTAAGTCAGGCAAAGACGAGTTCGGTCGCGCGCTCGGCGCGTGAACGCCGAACCCGCCAGGCCGTCGAGCTCGGGAACCGCGGCGCATCATTCGTCTTCCGGCACCGCGTTGGTAACGGGGTCATCTTCTTGGCGTTGTTGGTGGCCGCCGCCCAGCTGTTCTACCTGCAGGTGCCGCACGCCTCCGGGTTGCGCGCCGAGGCCGCGGGCCAGCTCAAGGTCACCGACACCGAAAAGGCGGTACGCGGCAACATCGTCGACCGCAACAACAACCAACTCGCCTTCACGATCGAAGCCCGCGCCCTGACCTTCCAGCCGCGCCGCATCCACAAGCAACTCGCCGAAGCCAAGCAGAAGAACGCGAAAGCTCCTGACCCGCAAGAGCGGTTGAAGGAGATCGCCAAGGAAGTATCGGCCCGGCTGAACAACAAGCCCGACAAGGCAACCGTGCTCAAGAAGCTGCGCAGCGACGAGACATTTGTCTATCTCGCCCGTGCCGTCGACCCAGCGATCGCCACCACGATCACCCGGAAATTTCCCGAGGTCGGTGCCGAGCGTCAAGACCTGCGCCAATATCCGGGCGGGTCGCTGGCCGCCAACGTCGTCGGCGGAATCGACTGGGACGGGCACGGTTTGCTCGGCCTGGAGGATTCCATGGACGCGGAGTTGGCCGGCACCGACGGGTCGGTGACCTATGACCGCGGTTCCGACGGTGTGGTGATTCCGGGCAGCTACCGCAACCAGCATCGGGCGGTCAACGGCGCGACGGTCCAGCTGACCATCGACGACGACATCCAGTTCTACGTCCAGCAGCAAGTGCAACAGGCCAAGAATCTGTCCGGGGCGCGCAACGTCTCGGCGGTCGTGCTCGATGCCAAGACCGGCGAAGTGCGGGCCATGTCCAACGACAACACCTTCGACCCGTCCCAGGACATCGGGCGCCAGGGCAACAAGCAGCTGGGTGATCTGCCGGTGTCCTCGCCGTTCGAGCCCGGTTCGGTGAACAAGGTCGTCACCGCCGCCTCGGTGATCGAGTACGGCCTGACCAATCCCGATGAGGTGCTGCAGGTTCCGGGCTCGATCAACATGGGCGGGGTGACGGTGCACGACGCCTGGGTCCACGGCGTCGCGCCTTACACAACGACCGGCGTCTTCTCGAAATCGTCCAACGTGGGCACGCTGATGCTCGCGCAGCGGGTCGGACCGCAGCGCTACTACGACATGGTGCGCAAGTTCGGCCTCGGTCAGCGCACCGGGGTTGGCCTGCCCGGTGAAAGCGAGGGTCTGGTGCCCCCGATCGATCAGTGGTCAGGCAGCACCTTCTCCAACTTGCCGATCGGTCAAGGTCTTTCGATGACCCTGCTGCAGATGACCGGTATGTATCAGGCGATCGCCAACGACGGTGTGCGGATGCCACCGCGGATCATCAAGTCTACTGTCACGGCCGACGGCGCACGCACCGAAGAGCCACGCCCGGAAGGTATTCGGGTGGTGTCGCCGGAGACCGCGCGGACGGTTCGCAACATGCTGCGCGGCGTCGTCCAGCGTGACCCGACCGGAAACCAGCAGGGAACCGGGCCCGCAGCCGCCGTCGACGGCTACCAGGTGTCGGGCAAAACCGGGACGGCACAGCAGATCAACCCGGCCTGCGGCTGCTACTACGACAACGTCTACTGGATCACCTTCGCAGGCATGGCCACCACTGACGATCCGCGCTACGTCGTCGGCGTCATGATGGACAACCCGTCCCACAATGCCGACGGGACACCCGGCCACTCCGCGGCCCCGCTGTTCCACAACATCGCCGGCTGGCTGCTGCAACGGGGAAACGTCCCGCTGTCACCTGATCCCGGTCCGCCGCTGACGCTGCAAGCCATGTAGCCAGACGTGAATTGCGGCCGGCCACCACCCGGTGATAGGGAGAATGACGAAGCACAGCGGGAGGTGACGGCGATGGCGGCAGGCGGGAATTTTCGGGTCGACATTGAAGCATTGGCGAGTTCGGCGGCGCACGTGGCCGGGCAGGGCGACGATCTGGCGACTGCTCATTTGTCGTCGGACAGCCGGATAGCCGCGGCCCAATCGGGCTGGGTTGGCAGCTCAGCGGCGGCCCTGCAGATCAGGACCGCTGCCTGGTTGGAAACCTCACGCAGATTGCTGACCAGCGTCGGTGATCATGCGTTGGCTCTGAACAATGACGGCATCGATTTCACGGCGCTCGAGAATGAGAACGTCGAGAAGTTGCGCGCGGTGCACCCTGCCCCCGAAGGGTCAGCCGGTCCGGCCTGAGTCGTGACGTGGCCCAGGGTGTCAAATCGGCCACTAACGGTTACTTCCCATGGGTGACAGCAAAGCCTGACGCGGTTGTCGTCGTTCCTGCTCATAACGAATTCGCGGCGTTAGCTCGGTGCGTTGACGCGGTCAGGACGGCGGCGTCCGCCGCTGCCGTAGCGACGTCCGTGGTCGTGGTGCTCGATGCGTGCGACGACGACAGTGCCAGCTTGGCCGGGCGATTCGGCTCGGACGTGCGCTTCATCGCGGTCGATGAACGAAATGTCGGTGCTGCGCGCGCGGCCGGCTTCCGTTATGCCAGATCGGTGCTCGACGATGTACGCCGGCCACGCTGGTACGCGACCACCGACGCCGACACCGAAGTAGGCACCGACTGGTTGACGCGCCAAATTGCCGCGAATGCGGACATGGTCCTGGGCCTGGTGCGGGTAGGGGAATGGCAGCATCACTCCGAGGAAGTCGCATCGGAGTACGAGGCGCGCTATCGCGCTGAAGCCTCCAGGCAGCAACACATTCACGGCGCGAACATGGGGTTCGGCTCCGAGGCGTATTGGCGCGTCGGCGGCTTCGCCTCGAGGGCCAGCGGCGAAGATGTCGACCTGGTCGAGCGATTTCAAGCGCAGGGGTATCGCGTGTATTGGGACGAGTCTCTTTGGGTGACCACGTCCGACCGCCGGAATGCGCGAGCACCGGGTGGCTTCGCCGAGTACCTCGACGAGGTCGCTCACGAAGTCACCGGTTTCAGGCACCGGACTGACGAGGCGTCATGACCGCGGCCTTGGTGCAGGATTGGCATCGGACCGGTCAATTGCGGCTGCCGTTACCGGGCTCGGGCGACACGGTGCAGCGTTGGCGCCGACTCGCCGAGTTGACGGCTATAGACGTGGTCGCGGGGCGGTTGGCCGAGGCGCACGCCGACGCCCTTGCCATCCTGACCGAGCTCGAAGGTCCGGCGTCGGACCAAGACGGGTTATGGGGAGTGTGGGCCGCCGAAGCGCCCGACGCGGTTGTGCGGGCCCGCAGCGCGGGTGGCGCGATTGTTCTCGACGGCACCAAGGCGTGGTGCTCCGGTGCCGGCCTCTGTACGCATGCGCTGGTGACCGCTCGCTTGGACGACGGACGGGGTGGGCTCTTCACGGTGGATCTGCGGGGTGATGCGGTGCAGCCGTTGGAATCGGCCTGGCGCAACGCGGGCATGGCCGAAAGCGACACCCGGGCCGTCCAATTCACCGATGCGCCGGCAATTCCGGTCGGGCAGCCCGACGATTACCTGAACCGGCCCGGCTTTTGGTTCGGCGCCATTGGCGTCGCGGCCTGCTGGCTGGGCGGGGCCCGCGCGGTAGCCGCACCGCTGTACCGGCGAGCCGCCGACGGCGGTGCCGACGATCATCATCTCGCGCATCTGGGCGCTGTCGACGCGGCACTCGCCGCGGCGGCGTCGGCGCTCGCCGTGGCCGCCGACTACGTCGACGAAGACCCCCACAACCTTTCCGGCTCAGCGGAGCTGATCGCCAGGCGTACCCGTGCGATCGTGGAGAACGCCGTCGACGAGGTGCTTGCCCGAACCGATCGCGCCCTCGGTCCGGGACCGCTGTGTTCCGACGAACGGCACGCTCGCGCTGTCGCGGACCTCACCGTGTATGTCCGACAGAGCCACGCCGAGCGTGACCTTGCCGCCCTCGGATTACTCGCGGCGGAACACCATGCCGATGGCTGAGCCGCGATCGAAGACCGCTGCGCGCCTCGCCGAAAGCCCGATCGCCGACGGTGGTACCGCTGTCGAAGAGTGGACCGGCTGGGGCCATGACTTCCCTTGCCTGAGCCTCGACGACTGCCCTGGCCTGACGGCGGTCGCGCCGCACCCCGACGATGAAACGCTGGGACTGGGGGCGACCATCGCCACGCTGTGCGCCGCCGGTGTCGACGTGCAAGTCGTGTCGGTGTCGGACGGAGAGGCGGCCTATCCCGGGCTGGATCGGGCGGGTCGTGCGCAGCTGAAAGCGTTGCGGTGGGCCGAAGTTCGCCGATCGATGCGGCTGCTGGGTGCTCGCGATCCGGTTCGACTCGAAATGCCGGACGGCGAATTGGCGCAATGCGAATCCGAATTGACGGACCGGATCGCGTCGCTACTCGCCGACCTGCCGGCCGGCGGGTGGTGTGCGACGACGTGGCGCGGTGACGGCCATCCCGACCACGAAGCCGTCGGCCGCGCCGCCGCAGCCGCCACGGCGGCAACCGGTGCCGCGCTGGTGGAGTACCCGGTGTGGATGTGGCATTGGGCCCGGCCCCGCGATCCGGCAGTCCCGTGGGAGCGAGCCCGCCGAGTGAGGCTGACTGCTCAAGCTTTGGAGACTAAAAACCTCGCTGCGCAATGCTTTCCAACGCAGACCCAGTCGCCACCAAACGGCTACCCGGTGCTGCCGCCGGCTGTGCTGCAGCGGCTGTTGACGGTCGGGGAGGTGGTGTTCGTGTGAGCAGGTTGCCCAATGAATATTTCGATTCGATGTACGCACAGTCGGCCGACCCGTGGGACCTGGGCGCTCGGTGGTACGAGCAGCGCAAGTACGCCATCACCCTGGCTCTACTGCCGCGGCAGCACTACCGGCACGCGTTCGAGCCGGGTTGCTCAGTTGGCGTTCTGACCGCGCTGTTGAGCGAACGCTGCACCCGCGTGACGGCAACCGACGTGACTGCGGCCGCCCTGGACGGCGCGCAACGCAGGCTGGGTGATCTCGGCCGCCGTGACCAGGTGACCCTGCTCCAGCATTCTGTCGACGAGCCATGGCCGGCAGGACCTTTCGATCTCCTGATGCTATCCGAGGTCGGGTACTACCTGACGCCGCGGGCGTTGCGCAATGTTCTCGAGCGGGAATGTCCGCGGCTGGCGTTCGGTGCCACGGTCGTTGCCGCGCACTGGCGTCATCGAGTAGACGACTATTTGATGACGGGTGACGAGGTCAACGAAGTTGTCGCCGGCACGGCGGGGTTTCATGCGATCGGAAGCTATCGCGACGATGATGTGGCGATCGAGGTATTCGACACTGCCGACGGCTCGTCGGTGGCCGCGCGTAGCGGCGTCCCCATTGCGTGAGGCGAATTGCGCTGCTTCAGAGGGGGATTGGTCTATGTTTCTGGATGAGTTCTTCGCCGCGATCGTAGTCGTCGTCGGCGTTATGGGTGAGGACGCCGACCGTCGCGCCGCCCTTCTCGTACCACACCGTGAAGCCATCAGCGTGCCCGATAAATCGAGCTCGGTCGAATCCGTCGCCCCACGCGTGGTATTTCAGCGTTGCATCGCCGATGGTCGTCCAGAAGCCAGGCACCGAGTCCCACTGACCCGATTGGCCCGCCGCGGCGGCACCGGCAATCTGTCCCTGATCGACGGCATCCTGCCAGTGTTCCACCGCCAGCGGGCGGCCGGCCGTAGCGTTGCGCGCCAATGCGACATCGCCTGCGGCAAAGATATTTTCGGCCGAAGTCCGCAGCTGTGCGTCCACGACGATTCGTCCATCGCTGGTCGTGATACCGGCGTCGGCGGCCAGGCCCGACTGCGGTGTGACCCCGGTGGCTGCCAGGATCACGTCGCCGTTGATCACGTCGCCACCTTCTAGGTGAACGGTGCCGTCACTCAGGGCGCTGACGGAACTTGAGCCGGCGAAACGCACACCCGCTTCAGTCAGCAACTCCAGGATTTTCGAACCTGCGTCTTCGCCCAATCGCTTGGCTTGGGGGGCTCCGTCGGGGGCGACCAGCGTGGTCGCCACCCCGCGCATTGCCAGCGAGGCTGCGGCTTCGCACCCAATGAAACCGGCTCCGATCACCACGGCGGAATCGGCCTGCGCCGCGGCGTCACGCAGGGTTGTCGCGTCTGCCAGTGACCTGAGCTGCAAAGCTCTTCCGCCGCCCGGCACGGGAAACGGCGAAGGCTTGGCGCCGCACGCCAATACAAGAGCGTGGTACGAGTAGCGCTGCGCGGCCGCGCTCACATACCGCTGGGTTCGGTTTATGCCGCCAACGCGTTTCGTTCGGACCAGCTCGATGTTCCTGTCCCGGAACCACTGCTCGGGGTGCAGCTCAGCTTCGGCGCTGTCCGCCTCTCCACGCAGAAACTCTTTGCTCAGCGGCGGCCGGGCGTAGGGACGGGCCGGATCCTCGGTGACGATGTGAACCGGGTCGCGCGAGTTGTGTTTGCGGAAAGCTTCGGCTGCGCCCAAGCCTGCCGGACCGCTACCCACGACGATCAGCCCTGTCGAATCCATGGCATGCGGCTACCCCCTTAGCGGCCGGGCTACGCGACGCGTCCCGGTTCCATCGGGGGTCTACGAACCGCCAGCTGGGTAGTGTCATGGCCGATCGCGTAGTCCGATTAGGCACGATGGGAGTGATGGTGATGCCCGCCGCACTGCGCCCGGCCTCCTGCGCCGGCGTGCCGTTGTCGACGCTGGTCGCTCAGGTGGGCGCGGTTCCGGCCGAGGGCAGCTCCACGTCGGATTTGCCGATCACCGGTGTGACCCTGCGGGCTCAGGATGTCCAGCCCGGCGACCTGTTCGCCGCGCTCCCCGGCGGGGCGACACACGGCGCCCGCTTCTTTCCCGACGCGGTCGAACGCGGGGCCGTCGCGGTGCTCACCGACGCGTCCGGGTTGGCACAGCTGAACCGCGACGCCGGCGCGGTGCCCGTCCTCGTCCATCCCGAACCCCGCAGCGTTCTTGGCGAACTCGCCGCCACCGTGTACGGGAATCCGTCCGAGCGGCTGGCCGTCATCGGCGTCACCGGGACATCGGGCAAGACGACGACCACCTACCTGATCGAAGCCGGTCTGAGGTCAGCCGGGCGGACGGCGGGGCTGATCGGCACCGTCGGGCTGCGCATCAACGGCGTCGACATCCCGAGCGCGCTGACCACGCCCGAGGCGCCCGCGCTGCAGGCCCTACTGGCGGTGATGGCCGAGCGCGGCGTCGACACCGTGGTGATGGAGGTGTCCAGTCACGCGCTGACGCTGGGTCGCGTCGACGGTGTTCACTTCGCGGTGGGCGCTTTCACCAACCTGTCCCGCGATCACCTCGACTTCCACCCGACAATGGAGGACTACTTCGAGGCCAAGGCGCGGTTGTTCGACCCCGCATCGCCGTCGCGCGCCCGCCGCGCGGTGGTGTGCGTCGACGACGACGCCGGCCGCGCGATGGCCCGCCGCGCCGACAAGGTGACGACTGTCAGTACGAAGGGTCGGCCTGCGGACTGGCGCGCCGAAGGGGTCACGGCTGGGCCCGGCGAGCAAGAGTTCACCGCCGTCGATCCTGCCGGTGTGCACCACCGGTTGAGAATTGCGCTGCCCGGCGACTACAACATCGCCAATTGCCTTGTCGCACTGGCGATTCTCGACACTGTCGGGGTTTCCCCCGAGCAGGCGTCCACTGGACTTCGGCACACCCAGGTTCCCGGACGACTCGAGCGGATCGACCGCGGCCAGAACTTCCTGGCCTTGGTCGACTATGCGCACAAGCCGGGCGCGCTGCAGGAGGTTTTGCGGACCCTGCGCCGCCCCGCCGGTCGGCTGGCGGTGGTGTTCGGCGCAGGCGGCGATCGCGATCCGGGTAAACGTGCGCCGATGGGCCGCGTCGCCGCCGAGCTGGCAGACCTCGTAGTGGTGACCGACGACAATCCCCGCAGCGAGGATCCAGCGGCGATCCGCCGCGAGATCCTTTCCGGCGCAACCGAATCCGGCACCGCCGCGCGCGTCGTCGAGATCGGCGACCGGCGCGAGGCGATCGACCACGCGGTGGCCTGGGCGGATGCCGGAGACGTGGTGCTGATCGCCGGCAAGGGCCACGAAACCGGTCAGACTCGCGCCGGGCACACCCAGCCGTTCGATGACCGCGTCGAGCTGGCCGCCGCGCTCGAGGGGCGTCGCAGATGATCGACCTCACCGTGGCGCAGATCGCCGCCATCGTCGGCGGCGAGCTGACCGACATTTCCGCAGCGGACGCGGCGGCCCTGCACGTCACCGCGACCGTCGAATTCGATTCCCGCAGAATCACTTCAGGCGGGTTGTTCCTGGCCCTGCCGGGCGTCCGGGTGGACGGACACGACCACGCCGCCTCGGCGGTGGCCGCCGGGGCGGTCGCGGTGCTGGCTGCCAGACCGGTCGGCGTCCCCGCGATCGTGGTCACCCCCGACCCGCGCGCCGCACAACGAGCCGGCGGGGGACTGGCCGGCGTTCTCGAGCACGACACCGACGGCTCGGGCGCGGCGGTGCTGGCCGCGCTGGCCCAGCTCGCCGCCGCGGTGGCCGCCGAGCTGGTGGCAGGGGGATTGACGATCGTCGGAATCACCGGGTCGTCGGGCAAGACGTCGACGAAAGATCTGCTGGCCGCGGTGCTCGCCCCGCTCGGTGAGGTGGTGGCGCCGCCCGGCTCGTTCAACAACGAGCTCGGCCACCCGTGGACCGTGCTGCGTGCCACCGCCGCTACCGACTACCTCATCCTGGAGCTGTCGGCACGCCACCCCGGCAACATCGCCGCACTGGCCGCGGTCGCGCCGCCGTCGATCGGCGTGGTGCTCAACGTCGGCACCGCACACCTCGGCGAATTCGGCTCACGCGAAGCCATCGCAAAGACTAAATCCGAACTGCCGCAAGCTATTCCACGATCCGGAGTGGCCGTGCTGAACGTCGACGACCCGGCGGTGGAGGCGATGTCCGAGGTGACCGCGGCCCGAGTGGTGCGGGTCAGCCGGAACAGCCAGGCCGACGTGTGGGCCGGGCCGGTGACGCTCGACGAGCTGGCCAGGCCGCAGTTCACCCTGCACTCGGGCGGCGCCGCCGTGAACGTCAGCCTGGCCGTACACGGCGACCACCAGGTCAGCAATGCGTTGTGCGCGGCAGCCGTCGCGCTGGAATGCGGCGCAACCCTCCAGCAGGTCGCCGAGGCGCTGGCCGGTGCCGGCCCGGTGTCGGGTCACCGGATGCGGGTCAGCACCCGCACCGACGGGGTGACAGTGATCGACGACGCCTACAACGCCAACCCGGACTCGATGCGTGCCGGGCTGCAGGCGCTGGCCTGGATTTCAGCCGGCAGCGGGGGAGACCGTCGCCGCAGCTGGGCGGTGCTGGGCGAGATGGCCGAGCTCGGCGACGACGCGATATCCGAACATGACCGCATCGGCCGGCTGGCGGTGCGATTAGATGTGTCTCGACTTATTGTCGTCGGAACAGGGAGGTCTATGAGCGCCATGCACCACGGCGCGGTCATGGAGGGCTCGTGGGGCGGGGAAGCCGCCGTCCTCGCCGACGCCGACGCCGCCCTGACCCTGCTGCGGGCTGAACTGCAGCCGGGGGACGTGGTGCTGGTCAAGGCGTCTAACGCCGCTGGTCTGGGCGCACTGGCCGACGCGCTGGCCGCCGATGGGCGGGCCGATACGCGATGATCGACATCCTGCTTGCCGTCGCGATATCGCTGACGGTCTCGATTCTGCTGACCCCGATGCTGATCCGGCTGTTCAGCCGGCAGGGTTTCGGTCACGAGATCCGCGAGGACGGCCCGCCGAGTCACAAGACCAAGCGCGGCACGCCGTCGATGGGTGGCGTCGCCATTTTGGCCGGCATCTGGGCGGGCTACCTCGGCACCCACCTGGCCGGGCTGGCGTTCAACGGCAACGGGCCGTCGGCGTCGGGCCTACTGGTGCTTTTCCTGGCCACCACGCTGGGCGCCGTCGGATTCGTCGACGACCTGATCAAGATTCGGCGAGCGCGCAACCTGGGCCTGAACAAGACCGCCAAGACCCTCGGCCAGATCGCCGCCGCGATCCTGGTGGGCATCCTGGTCCTGCAGTTCCGCAACGACGCCGGTCTGACGCCGGGCACCTCAGATCTGTCCTATGTGCGCGAAATCGCCACCGTCACACTGGCTCCCGCGCTGTTCGTGCTGTTCTGCGTGATCGTCGTCAGCGCCTGGTCGAACGCGGTCAACTTCACCGACGGTCTGGACGGCCTGGCCGCCGGTTCGATGGCGATGGTGACCGCGGCCTACGTGCTGATCACGTTCTGGCAGTACCGCAACGCGTGTGCGACCGCCCCCGGCTTGGGGTGTTACAACGTGCGCGACCCGCTGGACCTGGCGATCATCGCCGCCGCGACCGCGGGTTCCTGCATCGGATTCCTGTGGTGGAACGCAGCGCCGGCCAAGATCTTCATGGGCGACACCGGATCGCTGGCCCTGGGCGGGATCATCGCCGGCATCTCGGTGACCAGCCGCACCGAGATTCTCGCGGTGGTGCTCGGCTCGCTGTTCGTCGCGGAGATCGTCTCGGTGGTGCTGCAGATCCTGGCCTTCCGCACGACCGGTCGCCGGGTGTTCCGGATGGCGCCGTTCCACCACCATTTCGAGCTGGTCGGCTGGGCCGAAACCACGGTGATCATCCGGTTCTGGCTACTCACCGCGATCAGCTGCGGCCTGGGCGTGGCGCTGTTCTACAGCGAATGGCTCGCCGCCACCGGCGGCGGCTAAGGCGCGCATGAATCCCGACCCCGCGCTGGAATCGCTGTCGGCCGGAGCGCCGGTGCTGGTCGCGGGAGGAGGCGTGACCGGCCGCGCGGTGCTGGCGGCGCTGAGCAGGCTGGGCGCGACGGCCACCCTGTGCGACGACGACCCGGCCACCCGCCGGCAGTTCGCACAAACCGGCACGGCGACCGAGGATTCGGCCACCGCCGCACAGCACATCGTCGACTACGCCCTGGTTGTCACCAGCCCAGGTTTCCCGCCGACCGCGCCGGTGCCCGCCGCCGCCGCGCGCGCCGGGGTGCCGGTCTGGGGTGACGTGGAGCTGGCCTGGCGGCTCGACCAGGGCGGCCACTACGGTCCGCCGCGGCGCTGGCTGACCGTCACCGGCACCAACGGCAAGACCACCACTACGTCGATGCTGCACGCCATGCTCGTCGCCGCGGGCGTTGACAGCCTGCTGTGCGGCAACATCGGCAGCCCCGTGCTGGACGTGCTGCATGAGCCCGCCGACGTGCTGGCAGTCGAGCTGTCCAGCTTTCAACTGCACTGGGCGCCGTCGGTGCGACCCGAGGCCGGCGTGGTGCTCAACATCGCCGAAGACCATCTGGACTGGCACGACACCATGGACGACTACGCCGCGGCCAAGGCCCGCGTGTTGGGCGGCCGGGTGGCGGTGGCCGGGCTGGACGACCCGCGCGCGGCGGAGCTGCTCGCGGCGGCCCCCGCGCCGGTCCGGGTCGGCTTCCGGCTGGGCGAGCCCGCGGCGGGGGAACTCGGCGTGCGGGACGGCATGCTGGTCGACCGCGCTTTCGCCGACGACGCGGCGCTGGCACCGGTCTCGTCGATCCCGGTGCCGGGCCCGGTCGGCGTGCTCGACGCGCTGGCAGCCGCCGCGCTGGCGCGCAGCGTCGGAGTGCCCGGCGACGCGATCGCGACGGCATTGGCCTCGTTCCAGGTGGGCCGGCATCGAGCCGAGTTGGTAGCCGTCGTCGACCAGATCAGCTACGTCGACGATTCCAAGGCCACGAACCCGCATGCCGCT
>NZ_DASXHW010000532.1:0-13832 GCF_036488105.1 Mycobacterium sp.
TGCTGGCCGACGCCGACATCACCGAGACGGGCCGACCGGCCGAGCTGCTGCGCGCCGCGCAGGAGCACCTGGCCGGTGGCGATGCTCAGCAGCTTTTCGTCGTCGACGACGCACACCACCTCGACCATCTGTCCGCGACACTGATCTACCAGCTGGCGGTCGGCGGCTCGGCGCGGCTGATCGTCACGATCCGGTCAGGCGCCGCGCTGCCCGATGCGGTCGCGGCGCTGTGGGCCGACGAGTTGCTGAACCGCGTCGAGGTCGGGCCGCTGGACGCAGCAGCGACGACGGCCTTGCTGCAATCAGTCCTGCCGACGCCGCCGGATGCCGGGGTGGTCGGCGAGGCGTTTGCCCACAGCCAGGGCAACCCGCTTCACTTGCGGCACCTGGTCGACAGCGGCGACCTGACCAATGGCGCCACCCTGCCGGCCCTGATCGACGGCTACCTGTCCGGTCTGCCGTCAACAGCGCGCACAGTCCTGGACTACCTGGCACTGGCTGAGCCGCTGCGGCGCGGGGATGTGACGGCGTTGGCCGGCGAGGGCGCCGTCGACCAGGCCGAAGCCGTAGCCGCGGTGGCCATCCACGACGACCTGGTCTATTCGGCGCATCCGCTCTACACCGCCCGCGCGGGTGCGGCGCTGGCGCCCGACGCCGCGCGGGCGCTGCGCATGTCGCTGGTCGAACAGCTCACCGCCGGCCCGTCCATCCATGTCGGCGACCAGCTGCGGCTCGCGGCGCTGGCCGTCGAAAGCGACAACCCCGACGCGGTCGACGACTTCGTGTCGGCGGCCCAGCATGCGCTGCGGTTCGGCGAGCTTGAGCTGGCCGAGCAGCTCGCCCAGGCGGCGCTGGACCGCACCGGCGGACTGCCCGCGCGGCTGGCCCTGGGTTACGCGCTGGCCTGGCAGGGCCGCGGACGGCAGGCCGACTCGGTGCTGGCCGCGGTGAACCCGGACCAGTTGTCGCCGTCCGAGCTGATGGCGTGGGCACTGCCACGGGCGGCCAACCAGTTCTGGATGCTCAGCGAGCCGGCCCAGGCCACCGCGTTTCTGCAGTCCACCCGGAACCGGGTTTCGTCGCCGACGGCGCAGGCCACCCTCGACGCACTCGCGGCGACCTTCGCGATGAACGCGGGAACGCCGTTGCGCACGTTGCGGATCGCCGGCGAGGTGCTGGCATCCCCGCACGCCGACGGCGTGGCTGTCGGGTGGGCTGCCTCGGCGGCGGCGCTGAGCTCGGCCCGCACCGGACAATTCGACGACGTCGAAGCGCTGGCCCGGCAGGCGACGGCCGCCGATCATCCCGGGCTGCTGAGGTTCACCAGCGGCTTCGGCCGGATCACCGCGCTGGTGATGGCGGGCCGGCTTACCGAGGCGCGGGCGCTGGCGCAGCGCTACACCAACTTCGCCGAGCTGCAGCAGCCGGGCCGGGCGATCGGCGAGACGTTGGTGGGCTACGTGGCGATCGCGCAGGGCGACTTCGACGAGGCCGTGACGCTGCTGAGCCGGGCCGCCGACCCGCTGGCGCGCACCGGCTATTCGTGGAGCCCGCTGTCGTTGATGTTGCTGGCGCAGGCACTCGGCCAGCAAGGCGAACAACTCGAGGCCGCAAAGGTTTTGAGTCGGGCCGAGTCGCGCCACGGGCTGAAGTCGACGTTGTTCGCGCCGGAGTTGGCGTTGGCCAAGGCGTGGTCGAAAGCCGCTCGCGGCGACACGACGGGCGCGATCGAAGCCGCCCGCGAGGCGGTGCAGACCGCCGAACGCGGCGGTCAGTCGGCGATCGCGCTGCGAGCACTGCAGGATGCGGCCCGCCTTGGCGATGTGCGCGCCGTGCAGCGGGCCGAACGGTTGGCGATCGAAGTGAACTGCGTGTTGGGACGGCTGACGCTGGCGCACGCCCGGGCGTTGGCCGCCGGCGATGCCGGCGCGCTGACCGAGGTCGCCGCCGACCTTGCCGATCGCGGACTGCACCCTGCGGCCGCCGACGCGTCCGCCCAAGCGCAGCGCGTCTAGGCCTAGGCGCTCAGGTATCCCCGCAGCATCGTCACGGCGTCGGTGATCTGGTGGATGGGCACCAGCTCGTCGCGGGTGTGCGCGAGGTTGGGATCGCCGGGCCCGTAGTTGACCGCGGCGATGCCACGCGCGGCGAACCGCGATACGTCGGTCCATCCGTATTTCGCCCGCACCTGCCCGCCGGCGGCGTCGACGAGGTGCTGCGCCGCCGGGTTGGACAGCCCGGGCAGCGCTCCGACGGCGGAGTCGGTCTGCTCGATCCGCACGTCGAGGCCGTCGAGCACCTCATGGACGTGGTCCAGCGCAGCCTCCGGCGATCGGTCGGGCGCGAAGCGGAAGTTCACCGTCACCGAGGCCGCGTCGGGGATGACGTTGCCGGCAACGCCGCCGTCGATCCGGACCGCCGACAATCCCTCGCGATAAGTGCAGCCGTCGATCTCGACACTGCGGGCCCGGTAGGCCGCGAGCCGATCCAGCACCGCAGCCAGCTTGTGAATGGCGTTGTCGCCCAACCATGCTCGCGCGGAGTGGGCACGAGTCCCGTCAGCCTGAACGATGACTCGCAGTGTTCCCTGGCACCCCGCCTCGATGTACCCGCCGGTCGGTTCGCCGAGGATGGCCACGTCGGCCGTCAGCCAATCCGGCAACTCACGTTCGATCCTCCCCAAACCATTTGCCGCCGAATCGATTTCCTCGCAGTCGTAGAACACCAGCGTCACATCGTGGGCAGGCGCGGTGACGGTGGCGGCCAGATGCAGGAACACCGCGTCACCGGACTTCATATCTGTTGTGCCGCAACCATGTAGCGATTCGGCGTCTCGACGGCTCGGCAGATTACCGGCCGCCGGGACCGTGTCGAGGTGGCCGGCCAGCAACACCCGCGTCGGACGGCCCAGCGCGGTGCGGGCAAGCACGGCATTGCCGTTGCGGATGATCTCGAAGCCTGATGTCTGCGTCCGCAGCGCGGCCTCGACCTCGTCAGCGATGCGAGCTTCGTGCCGCGACTCGCTGGGGATGTCGACCAGAGCTGCGGTCAGCTCAATCGGGTCGCCGCGTAGGTCCAGCACGACTCCAGCGTAGTGGGTGGGTAGCGTGGACCACGTGACTGCAGCCTCAGGTATTGGTGTGGCGACCTTGGCCGGCAACGGGTCGGTCCTCGACACCTGGTTTCCCGCACCGGAATTGATCGACTCGGGCCAAAGCGGCACGACGCGGTTGTCGGTGGCCGAGGTGCCCGACGAGTTGGCGGCGCTGGCCGGACGCGACGACGAGCGCTACACCGAGACCGTCCTGGTGCGCACGGTGATCGGCTCGCTGGACGACCCGGCCGCCGACGCCTACGACGCCTATCTGCGATTGCATCTGCTCTCCCATCGACTGGTCGCTCCGCACGGGCTCAACGCCGACGGGATGTTCGGGGTGCTGACCAACGTGGTGTGGACCAACTACGGGCCGTGCGCGGTCGACGGTTTCGAGACGGTGCGGGCGCGACTGCGCCGCCGCGGCCCGGTCGTGGTCTACGGCGTGGACAAATTCCCCCGCATGGTCGACTACGTCGTGCCGACCGGGGTGCGCATCGCCGATGCCGACCGGGTGCGGCTGGGCGCGCATCTGGCGTCGGGAACGACGGTGATGCACGAGGGCTTCGTCAACTTCAATGCGGGCACGCTGGGCGCCTCGATGGTGGAGGGCCGCATCTCGGCAGGCGTGGTGGTCGGCGACGGTTCAGACATCGGCGGCGGCGCGTCGATCATGGGCACGCTGTCCGGTGGTGGCACAGAAGTGATCTCGGTCGGCAAGCACTGTCTGCTGGGCGCCAACTCCGGGCTGGGCATCCCGCTGGGTGACGACTGCGTCGTCGAAGCCGGCCTGTATGTCACCGCAGGCACCAAAGTCGCTCTCCCCGATGGCAATTCGGTCAAGGCCCGGGAGCTTGCCGGCAGCAGCAACCTGCTGTTCCGCCGTAACTCGGTGACCGGCGCTGTCGAGGTGGTGTCACGCGACGGCCGCGGCATCGCCCTGAACGAGGATCTGCACGCGAATTAGGCGCTGCGATCAGTCACCGCCCGGAAGCGATTATTTCGTGGGCGGCGTGGCGAGCCTCTGCGGGCAGTACACGTGCGACGCGGCTAGGTTGATGGCGTAGAACTGATCTGGTCGCACGCCCTGTCTGTACAGGTCTGGCCTCGCGGGCAGCTGGACACCTCTTGTCCTGTCGCAAAACTGGCGAGCGTATTCAAGCAAGGTGTTGTCGTCGCCTCCGATGTTATTGTTATGCACCATTTCGAGGAACTGTTGGTCCCGTGGGTCGGCGTGCGCATCCGGTGCCGCTAAACCAGTTGCGGCCGTCGCGCTCGCTACTGCGATGAGAGTTGCAACACGGCGAAACATTGTGCACGACCCCTTGATGAAGTTGCAGAATCGACGGCAGCGTATGCGCGATTACTCTCGCACCTGGCGCGTGACGAGGCCTTTAGTGGACCGAGAATCGATGATGCACCGGGAATCGACCTGCTCACCTTCTCGTTCGTCGCCGTAGTAGACGCGATACCCCTCGATGACCGTCGTGTCGCCATCGGAGTGCTTCTCAGTGACACTCGCTGTGCCGTCCGCCGTTCGGGTGACGGTAAACCACTGACCGGACTCGGGATCTTGGATCGTGTCACCCTCCTGGATCTTGGCCAGCGGCACCTGCTCTGTTGCATGTTCCGAACTCATTACCCTCCCCGATCGTCGTGGTGGTTGCCTGCGTCCGCGATCACCTTGAGGATTCTCTGGTTGACGACACGGGTCAATCCCAGCTTTACTGCCGCTGGCCGCCGACTTTCAGGTCGGCGAGCCGGCTGCCTTTGCGGTGGCCTTGCACGTCTCGCCAGCCTCGGAATTACCCAGCGCCGTCGGACAATTCGAGTTCTGGGTCCGCTGGCGACCCATCGGCGGTTCGAGTGGACTGAAGTTCGGTTCCCTTGGTCTCGGGCAGCAGGTAGGTGCACACCAGCCCGGTCAGGGCGAGCGCGGCCAGCATGGGACCGATGGCCCAGCTGCCGTAAGTCGCTTGCAGCGTGCCGGCGATCAGCGGGGGCACGGCACCACCGAGGATGCCGGCCAGGTTGATCGCCAACGCGGATCCGCTGTAGCGGTAGCGGGTGGCAAACAGCTCGGGAATGAAGGCTCCCGTGGGCCCGGAGCCGATTCCGCCGATCGCGCACATACCGAAAATGGCCACCGCGTAGAGCACCGGCTTTCCGGTGTCGATCAACGGAGTCACCGCCAGTGCCCAGGGCACACACCCCGCCCAGCCCAGCAGCATCATCCGACGGCGCCCGACTCTGTCGCACAGGGTGGCCGATAGCGCGACGAACGCGATGCTGACCAGCCCACCCAGCGCACCGACAGTCCAGATGAAGCTGCGGGTGTAGCCCAATTCGGAGTGGGCGTACCTGGTCAGGTAGGTGTTCGACATGTAGACGAAGGACATACCGCCCAGGATGCTGCCGCCGGCCAGGGCGATCTCCCGGCGCTGCAACCGCCACAACTCGGCGATCGGGGCTCTCGGGAGCAGGTTTCGGGCCTTCTCCGCGACGAACACCGGAGTCTCGTCGATCCGCATCCGCACATAGAAGGCGATGGCGATCAGGCCGGCGCTGACCAGGAACGGAATCCGCCACCCCCACTGCATGAACGCAGGACTGTTCTCGCCGATGGTGAAGTTCACGACCAAAAACGTCAGGCTTGAGAGCACCACCGCGGTTCCGCCGCCGAGCAGCGTGAACATCCCGTAGCGGCCGCGCCGGCTGTCCGGGGCGTATTCGGCGCTCAGCAGCGCCGAGCCCGCCCATTCCCCGCCTACGGCAAACCCTTGCAGCAAACGCAGCGCAACCAAGATCAACGGGGCTGCCACTCCGATGGTCGCTGTGCTGGGCACAACGCCCACGGACATGGTGGAGACGGCCATGATCAGCAAGGTCGCGATCAGAGTCTTTTTTCGGCCCAGCCGATCGCCGAAGTAGCCGAAGGCGAGCCCGCCGATCGGCCGCGACACGAACGCGCTGGCAAATGTGCCCATCGAGGCGATCGTGCCCAGCGCCGGGCTGAGATGTGGAAAGAAAACGGTGGGAAACACCAGCGCCGCCGCGGTGCCGTAGATCATGAAGTCGTAGAACTCGATCGCCGAGCCCACCAGACACGCCGCGGCAACTCGCCGCATTGGCGTGGCGCTGCATCTCTGCACGGTTACGACGGTAGGAGAAACCGAGGCTGGTGTCACACTCGCCGCGCGTTAGCTTTCCGTCAACAATTGCTTTTTGAGCACCTTGCCCATCGCGTTGCGGGGGAGGTCAGCCACGATCCGGACCTCACGCGGCCGCTTGTGTACCGAAAGCTGTTGTGCTACATAGTCGATCAGCTCCTGCGGCTCGGCTTCGCCGACGATGAACGCGACGATCCGCTGGCCCAGGTCTTCATCGGGCAGCCCGACCACCGCGGCCTCGGCCACGCCCGGATGCCCAAGCAGCACCGTCTCGATTTCCCCCGCACCGACCCGGTACCCACCCGACTTGATCAGGTCCACCGACTCGCGGCCGACGATGCGATGCATGCCGTCGCCGTCGATCACCGCGGCGTCTCCGGTGCGATACCAACCGTCGGCGTCAAAGGCTTCCGCCGTCGCGTCCGGCCGGTTCAGGTAGCCGTTGAACAGCGTCGGTCCCCGAACCTGCAGCCGCCCAATGGTTTCCGCGTCGTGCGGCACCGGATTGTCGTCGTCGTCGACCAGGCGGGTCTCGATGCCGGTCAGCGGCAGACCTACCCAGCCGGGACGGCGCTCACCGTCGGCGCGGGTGGACAGGGTGATCAACGATTCGGTCGCGCCGTAGCGCTCGACCGGCGCATGGCCGATGAGCCGGACCAACTGGTCGAACACCGGGACCGGCAGACCGGCACTGCCGGACACCAGCAGGCGCGCCGACCGCAGCGCCTCGGCGGCGGCCGCGTCAGCCACCACCCGCGACCACACCGTCGGCACGCCGAAGTACAGCGTGCCGCGAGCTGCCGCATACGCTTCAGGCGTCGGTTTTCCGGTGTGCACGAAGCGATTTCCGACTCGCAACGACCCGAGCAGGCCCAACACCAGGCCGTGCACGTGGAACAGCGGCAACCCGTGCACGAGCGTGTCCTCGGCGGTCCACTGCCAGGCCTCGGCCAGCGCGTCCAGATCCGCGGCGATCGCCTGACCGCTCAGCTGCACCCCTTTGGGCGGCCCCGTTGTGCCCGACGTGTAGATGATCAGCGCGGTGTCCTGCGGCGACGGCTCGGGTTGGCGATGCCAGGACCGGGCGCCCATCCGCACCGGGATGTGCGGCAACCCCTCCGGCTCGTCGGGCACCGGACCCAGCCAGGCCTGCGCGCCGGAGTCGGTGAGGATGTGGCGGCGTTCGGTCTGCCCGACATCGGCCGGCACCGGGACCACCGGCACCCCGGCGATCAGGCAGCCGGCGATGGCCAGCGCAGTCGGCGCGGTGGGCGTGGCCAGCACCGCGATCCGGTCCGCACCGCGGACTCGTTCGGCCACCGAATTGGCGGCCCCGACCACGTCACTTCGGCTGAGCGTGACATCGCCGAAGCGGACGGCGTCCTCGAGATCATGGCCACCCGCGACAACGGACGGGTCCAGCGAGGTCAGCAGCACGTCAGCAGGGTACCCGGCGCCGGTACTGGCCGGGCGACGGTCCGCTCGTAATTTTGCTGACGACCGTCATTGACGGGCGCCAATGAAATTGACTACCGTGGCCGAATGCAGTCGAGCGCCGAAGCCCCTTCACCCGGTTTGGGAGTGCGCGAGGCGCAGCGGCTCGCGACGCGCGCGCGGGTGTTCGACGCCGCGTTGGCCGAAATCGGCCGGTCCGGATTGGCCGGCGCCGATGTCGCGACGATCGCCACGGCAGCTGGAGTGGTGCGGGGCACGTTCTACTTCCATTTCCCGACCAAGGAGCACGTACTGGTCGAGTTGGAACGAGCCGAAGAGGCGAAGATCGTGTCCAAGCTTGGCAGCAGAACGACCGAGCCAGGCGATTTGATCGCGCTGCTGAGTCTTCTGATCCGGCAGGTGCTCGTTGCTGAACGGCGTTGGGGCCCAGTGGTTTTCCGGGACATGTTGGGATTGCACTTCTCAGCAACACGGCCGGTCGAAGACGAGTTGACCGTGCATCCGTTGGCGCAGTATCTCATTGAGGTCTTGGCGCGCGCTCAAGCTGCCGGACAGGTACGTCGCGACGCCCAACCCGGCGAACTCGGCGTCATCTTCCTGACCGGCCTGTTCGCCTTGCTGGCCACCGGATTAGGACCGTCGCGGGCGCGGACAGCGCTACTCGACACGTATGTCACGACGATCGTTCAGGGAATGGAGGCACCATGAGTAATTCAGGTATCGAGGGCTACCGCGACTTCCTGGTACGGCGTGACGGAGACGCCGACCTGTTGCACCGCCGCTTGGGCAGCCGCGAGAAATTCTTCTCCGCGCTGGAGACCGACCCAATCCAATCGAGCTATCCGATCGACCGGGATATGTTCCTGCGCAACCTTCGACGCCGCCGTCCCGAACCGGACGTCGATCCGAAGATGCTGTTCTTGTTAGCCACCGCCAAGCTGAACCAGGCGGAGCGATTCGGGGTGGATCTGGGCGATACCTACGGCCGGATCGGCGGCGAGGACCAGGCGCCGGAACGGATTTATCTCGCCCTCGAGGAGCACTACCACACCCGCCTGCTGGCCTATGTGCTCGACATGTTCGGCCTGCCCTTCCAGGTCGTTGTTCCGCCTTTGGTGATGCGCCAGTTCGTGAAAATGGAAGTATTCCTGCCCGAGCGATTCGGGTTCCCCTTCGTGGGCGCCGCAGAAATGGCCGGCTGCATCATGTTCGACGAGCTACGCCGGATCGGCGTCGAGTTATTCGCTGACGAGCCTGGTGTTGCAGAGCGGATCCATTTGCTCTACACCGAGATACTCACCGACGAGATCGGCCACGTCGGCTACTGCGCGGCTCGCTGTAGCCGACCGGAGCGGACGCTGATGCGTTGGCTGTACCCGTATTTCGGGCGCCTGTTCGCGCGCCAGACCGTGGAGATCAATCTGCTGACCGATCGCGAGAAGTTACGCGCCCGCCTCGGCCGGCCCTTCGACGTCGACGAACTGACCATCGGTATGTCGAATGAAACCTTTCTGGCTGCGCACCCCTGACCTAGGTATTCATCACCCGTTCGCCGATCACACGGTCGCGGCGCAGGGCGTCGAGCTCGTCACGGGATAACCCGAGGCCGCCGAGGATCTCGTCGTTGTGCTGCCCGAGCGTGGGCGCGGCGAAACGGTGATGACGAGCCGGTCCGGGGCTGATCCGAAACGGCCACCCGGGATAATGGTGATGACCGGTGACGGCGTGCTCGAAATCCTCGTAGAACCCGCGGGCGTCCAGCCCGGGCAGCTCATACATCCGCTCGGGCCTCGTCACCTCTTCGGCGGGAATGTCGTGTTCCCGAAGGGCGGCAACGACACCGGCGGCCGACCGTCTTCGCGTCCAGGCCGCGACCGCGTCATCGAAGGCGTCGTGATCATCGGCCGGCAGGTCAGGGCGATCCATCGCGTGCGCCAGCCGCGACCAGTCGGCATCGTCGCGCACCGACAGGGCCACCCACGTGTCGTCGCTGTCGGTCGGGTAGACGCCCTGGCGGCAGCCCCGCCGCCGGTTGCCCTCGCGCGGTGCGACGATGCCGTTCATCGAATACTCGATCACCGGTTCGGCGGTGACGGCGGCGCCGACTTCGATTTGCGCGACCTCGATCAGCTGGCCTTCGCCGGTGCGACGACGATGGTCGAGCGCTGCGAGCAACGCCACCCCGGCGTGCACACCGACGATGGGGTCGGCGGGGCCCTGCACATTGCACGGCGGACCTTGCGGATAGCCGGTCACCGCCGACATGCCGGACACCTGCTCGATGTTCAGCGCCCAGCCAACGTAATCGCGCCACGGGCCGTCCAGGCCGAAGCCCGGCATGCGAACCGCGATCACGTCAGGGCGCAGCGCGGCCAGCGATTCGTAATCCAGCCCGAACTGCTCCACCACCCGCGGGGAGAAGTTCTCCACGACGACGTCGGCCTGCGCGGCCAGCCGACGGGCGAGCTCGCGGCCCGCCGGCGAGCTCAAATCCAGCGTGACGGCCCGCTTGTTCAGGTTGGTGGCCTGCCACAACGGGCTGCGCTCATACCAATCCTCGCCCTCGAACGGCTGAGCGCCCGAATACCGAAATCCGTCCGGCCGTTGAATCGACTCGAGCTTGACGACGTCGGCGCCGAATGCACCGAGATAGCAGGTGAGATATCCGCCCGCCCAAAATGTAGTCAGGTCAAGCACTTTCAGGCCCGCAAACGGCAGCGACGGATCCGCAACCGGATCGGCGGCCGGTCGTCGCGGTGGGTGATCGCTTCCCGACCTATCTCCCAGGCGCGGTGCGGGACGGGCGGGCACTGTCGGTGTCTTCGAGAGGCGAAACGGCGGGCCCGGCCGTCGAAACGACCAGTCCCTCCCGCCGCCGTCGACGAAGAATCCCCGCTTGGCGTACTGCGGATTCTCCAGCGCCCCAAGGCCGTCGGCGACAGGAGCGGCCGGAATGCGAAGTGCCTGACTGAGTTCGACGATGTCGGCGACGGTTCGCTTGTCCAGCCACGGCTGCGCCGCCGCGTAGAACTCGGCACGCTCGGGCCCGCCCATCATGATCGCGAACTGCTGCTCGCCGTACTCCGGAAGCCCGAGCATGGCGCACACGTCGAGCCAGTGCTGCCCGGTCAGGCAGTTGATCCCGACCCAGCCGTCGGCGGCGCGGACCACACCCAGCATCGGAGACTGGCGCACGTTGGTGGGCAGGCCGAGCGCGCGCATCCGCTCGAACATCAGCATCGGGTACGGCAGCGTCGACAGCAGTGCCTCCAATTCGGAGACGTCGACCTCGGTCACCTGACCGGCCGGGGCGATCCGCAACGCGGTCAGCGCGCCCAGCGCGGCATAGGCGCCCGCGACGTATTCGGCGATTCGGGCGCCGGCCTGCACCGGCGGCCGGTCGGGGTCGCGTGCGCTGATCCAGCCCGATATCGCCTGCATGGTCAGCGGTGTGGCATCGCGATCCCGAAATGGCCCGTGCTGTCCGAAATTTGAGATTCGCACGATAATCAGCCGGGAATCGTGCGGCTCCAGCGTCGCCAGGGTTCCGGGAGATGACGCGTCGATCAGCACGTCGGCGTCGGCGACGAGGCCACGAGCGGCCGCCGTATCGCTGTCGCGGGTGAGGTCCAAGATTGCGCCGCGTTTTCCCGCGTTGAGGTATTCGAACAACCCGGACCGATCGGGGTCGGGTTCACCGCCGGGAAACGGGCCCCACCGCCGCAGCGGATCACCTTCCGGCCCTTCGATTTTCGTGACATCGGCGCCGAGGTCGACGAGCAGTTTGCCGCAGTACGGACCCGAGATCTCGTCGGCGATCTCGACCACCCGAAGCCCATCGAGGGGGGCTGTCACGCCGGCAATCCCATGGCCTTCGGCTCCATGTACTGACGAATTCCGACGATCCCGCCGCTCTCCCGGCCGATCCCGCTCTGATTGAACCCGCCGAACGGCGCGCCGCCCGGCCCGAACCCGTTGACCGCGATCTGCCCGGTGCGGACCCGGCGGGCGATGGCGAGCCCACGGTCGACGTCGGTGCCCCACACCGCGCCGGACAGCCCGTACTGCGAGTTGTTCGCGATCCGGACCGCGTCGTCGTCGTCGCGATAGCGCAGCACCGACAGCACCGGCCCGAATACCTCTTCCTGGGCGATGGTGGCGTCCGGCGTGACCTCGGTGAGGATGGTCGGCTCGAAGTAGTAGCCGCCGTCCAAACCGGCCGGCCGACCGCCGCCGGTCGCCAGCTTGGCGCCGTCATTGAGCGCCCGATCTACGTGTGCCTGAACGCGTTCGCGCTGTGCGGCGCTGATCAATGGGCCCATCTGCACGTCGGGATCGGTGGGGTCACCGACCTTGACGGCCCGGGCCATCGCGACCAGCCGATCGACCACCTCGTCGTGGATCGCGTCGGGCAGCAGCATCCGGCTGTGCAGAATGCACGCCTGCCCGGCGTGAAATGAGCAGGACTCGAACAACATCCGCTGCAGCAACTCGTCATCCAGCGTGACGTCGTCGAGCACGATGCTGGCTGACTTACCTCCGCATTCGAGCAGTAGCCGTTTCATCGTCCCGCCGGCCGCTGCCATCACCTCGCGGCCGACCACCGAGCTCCCGGTGAAGCTGACCATGTCGATCCGCGGGTCGACGGTCAGCAGCTTGCTGGATTCGATGTCGGTCGGGGTCACGACATTGACCACACCCGGTGGAATATCGGTGTGCTCGTCGATGATTCGGGCCAGCGCCAATCCGGCCAGCGGCGTCAGCGGCGACGGCTTGAGCACGACGGTGTTGCCCGCGGCCAGCGCGGCGCAAACTTTCATCACGTTGAGGGTGTGCGGAAAATTCCACGGCGTCAGGATCGACACCACGCCGAGCGGCTCGTAGCGCAGCAGCGTCTTGCCCGCGGCGCCGAAGGCATCGATCGGCTCTTCGATGGGATGGGTAGCGAGTTCGGCCGCGTTCAGCGCCGCGAACGCC
Organism: Mycobacterium sp.; assembly: GCF_036488105.1. Lineage (GTDB taxonomy): Bacteria > Actinomycetota > Actinomycetes > Mycobacteriales > Mycobacteriaceae > Mycobacterium. The sequence goes on from NZ_DASXHW010000532.1 coordinate 12,697, forward strand.
GGCCCTTCGACATGGATCACCCGCTCGTTGGCCGTGCAGCCCCATTCCTGTTGCGCCAACGCGAAGAAATCGTCGGCATGCGCCAGCAGCGCCTCGCCGAGCTGGTTGAGGAACCCGGCCCGCTGGTCGGGCCCGGCGTCGGCCCACGGTCCGGAGTCGAAGGCGCGCCTGGCCGCCGCGATCGCGCTGTCGACTTGCGCGTGGCTCGGATCCGGCGCCGACGCGAACACCGCCTCGCTGGCGGGATTGACGTCGTCGTAGCGGCCCCCGGCACCAGCGACTCTGTCGGGGTCCACCCACTGGCCATCGATGTAGACCGCGTAGGTGTCGATCAACGAGCGGGGCTCAACCATATCGAGTCCTTTAGAGGTTCGGGGCCTTTAGACGGTCCGGCGGCTCAACGTTTGGTCTACACCTGTCGGCCCGTTGTCGTCAATGGTCGACTTCGCCGGGTTGCCTTCGGCGCTGCTAGTTCAGTTCAACAGCAAGCATATTGACATCGTGAGTGCCGTCAGAGTAAACAGAGTGCACCGGACAGATCGTATGAAAATGTACGATGATGCGCGTCGAGGAGGCCTGGGTGCACATGGAGTCCCGCTCGACCGTCCCGCTGCATTCGCCGGACTTCTACGCCGGCGACCCCTATCCCGCGTACCGGGAACTGCGCGCGACGGCGCCGGTGTGCTGGAACGACGTCACCAATTTCTGGGCCCTGTTGAAGTACGAGGACGTCCGGTTCGTCTCCAGCAGCCCAGCCGCGTTCACCTCGACCCAGGGCATCACCATCCCGGACCCGGCGATGCCGAGGCCGGTGCAGCCCGGAAGCCTGATCTTCACCGACCCGCCTCGCCACCGGCAGATGCGCAAGCTGATCAACTCCGGCTTCACCAGGCGCCGCGTTTCCGTACTCGAGCCGAAAATCCGCGAGATCGTCCGCGGCATCCTCGACGGCGTGGCAGTGGATTCGGTGCACGAGTTCGCCGAGGAGATCGCCGCTCCGCTGCCTACCCGACTGATCGCCGAGTTGATCGGTGCGCCGCCCGACGATTGGGAGCAATTCCGGGCCTGGTCCGATGCGGCCACCGGAACCGCTGACCCGGAGATCGAACTTGACCCGTTAGTGGCAGCCGGCCAGT
>NZ_DASXHW010000035.1:0-3879 GCF_036488105.1 Mycobacterium sp.
TATCAGAAGGTGGTGCTGGCCGGTTGGAGCGGCGGCGGTTCGCTGTCGGTGTTGTACCAGCAGCAGGCCCAGCACGCGACCATCACGTCGAGCCCGTCAGGTGACGGGCCCGATCTCACCCAGCTCGATCTGCCCGCCGCCGATGGACTCATGCTGCTGGCCGCACACATCAGCCGGCACGGCACGCTGACCGAGTGGATGGACGGGTCCATCCTGGACGAATCCGATCCGACCAAACGGGATCCGGAGCTGGACCTGTACAACCCGGACAACCCCAACCAGCCGCCCTACAGCGAGGAATTCCTGGCCAGCTACCGGCAAGCCCAGATCGACCGCAACCGCCGTATCACCGCCTGGGTCAACGACAAACTGGCTGAGTTGAAAGCCGCCGGCCGTCCCGACGACGAGTTCGGCTTCGTCGTGCACGGCACCATGGCTGATCCGCGGTGGCTCGATCCGGCCGTCGATCCCAACGAACGGGTTCCGGGAACGTGCTATCTGGGCGATCCTCAAGTGGTGAACATGGGACCGGTCGGACTCGCCCGGTTCTGCACGCTGCGCAGCTGGCTCTCGCAGTGGAGCTACGACGACGCGCACGGCGACGGGGTGACTTGCGGGCGTGACATCGCGGTGCCCGCGCTGGTGATCGGCAACCTCGCCGACGACGCGTGCACACCCAGCCACACCCGACGCCTGTTCGAGGCAATCGGCCATCCCGATAAGGAGATGCACGAAATCCACGGCGCCACACACTATTACGCTGGCCCCGATCAGCGCGACAAATTGCGCGAAGCCGTCACCGTCGTCTCCGATTGGCTGGAGCGGCACAAGTTCGTGGGGACTGCGTGACCGCCCCCACCGGTCCGCTGGACGGCATCCGGGTGCTCGAATTGGGCACCCTGATCGCCGGGCCGTTCGCCGGCCGACTACTCGGCGATATGGGCGCCGACGTCATCAAGGTCGAACCGCCGGGGGCACCGGACCCGTTGCGCACCTGGGGACAGGCCGAAGTCGACGGACATCACGTGTTCTGGACGGTGCACGCACGCAACAAGCGGGCCATCACCTTGGACCTGCGTCGGCCACGCGGCCGCGAGCTGTTCCTCGATCTCATCGAGAAATCCGACATCGTGGTGGAGAACTTCCGCCCGGGCACTCTGGAGAAGTGGGACCTCGGTTACGACGTTCTCAGCCAACACAATTCAGGGATCATCCTGGTTCGGGTATCGGGCTACGGGCAGACCGGTCCGGACGCGCACAAGGCCGGATACGCCTCGGTGGCCGAGGCGGCCAGCGGGCTGCGGCACCTGAATGGCTTCCCGGGCGGACCACCCCCGCGGCTGGCGTTGTCGCTGGGCGACAGCCTGGCCGGGATGTTCGGCGCACAGGGAGCGCTGGCCGCCCTGTACCGGCGCAGCGTCACCGGGCACGGCCAGGTGGTCGACGTGGCTCTCAACGAATCATGCTTGGCGGTACAGGAATCCACGATCCCGGATTACGACGTCGGCGGAGTGGTGCGAGGTCCGTCCGGCACCCGCCTGGAGGGCATCGCACCCTCGAACATCTACCGCAGCGCCGACGGCTCGTGGGTGGTGATCGCCGCCAACCAGGACACCGTGTTCGCCCGGCTGTGCCGAGCGATGGGGCGCGTCGAGCTGGCCACCGACGAGCGGTTCGCCACCCATGGCGCACGCGGACGCAACCAGGACGAACTCGACACGATCATCGGCGACTGGGCAGCCGAACGTGAACCCAACGACATCATCGAAACCCTCAGCGCCGCGGGCGTGATCTCTGGTCCGATCAACACCGTCGCCGACGTGGTCAACGATCCTCAGCTGCGGGCCCGCGGCATGCTTGTCGAGCATCACGACGAACGGCTCGGGCGACCGGTGCTGGGGCCGGGAATCACGCCGCAGCTGTCCGAATCGCCGGGCAGCGTCCGCAATGCCGGCTCGGCGCGACCGGGCCAGCACAACGACGACGTCTACATCGGCCTGCTCGGTAAGAGCGTCGACGAACTCGAGGAGCTGCGTGCCGAGGAGGTGCTATGACCGTCCACGTCGACATCCGCGAGGTCTCGCTGCGCGACGGACTGCAGATCGAGAAGCCAATTCCGTTGTCGGCCAAGCTGGAACTGCTGGCAGCCGTCGCCGCTACCGGGGTGCGCGAGGTGGAGGCCACCGCATTCGTGTCCCCATCGAAGGTGCCGTCGATGTCTGATGCGGCCGTGCTCGCCGCCGAACTGCACCATTACCCCGACATCGAATTCTCGGCGCTGGTCGCCAGCCCCAACGGCGCCAAGCGGGCGGTCGCCGCCGGGCTGCGTTCGATCGAATACGTGGTAGCGGCCAGCGATGCATTCAGCAAAGCCAACGTCGGACGCGGCAGTGCCGAGGCCACCGATCAGATCGGCGAGATCATCGCCATCGCCCACGACAGCGATGTCACGGTCGAGGTCATCGTCGCCACGGCGTGGGATTGCCCCTTCGACGGACCCACGCCGCCGCAGCGGGTTCTCGACATCGCCGCAGCCGCACGCGATCGCGGTGTCGACCGGTTCAGCATCGCCGACACGATCGGCACGACCACGCCGGGACGGGTGCGCTCGCTGATCGCCCAACTGCGCCCGGTTCTGGGTGAGCTGCCGCTGGGCGGGCATTTCCACAACACCCGCGGCGCCGGACTAGTAAGCGCATACGCGGCGGTCGAGTCAGGAGTCACCCGACTGGACGCCTCGGTCGGCGGACTTGGCGGTTGTCCGTTCGCGCCCGGCGCCACCGGCAACATCGCCACCGAGGATCTGGTGTATCTGCTGCGCGACAGCGACATCGACGTCGACGTGGACCTACCCGCCGCCATTGCTGCGGCCGGCGTCGCGAAGTCGGTGGTCGGCCACGACTTGCCCAGTGCCCTACTGCGTGCCGGTGACCGGAAACAGCACTGATGCCGGCCGCCGGAACATCACAGGCGGCGCTGACCGCAAAAGGCCTCCAGACCCGGACGGCCATCGAGCAGGCCGCCCGAAAACTGTTCGCCGAGCGTGGCTTCCACGGCACCACCCTGGGCGACATCACCTCTGCGGCAGGTAAATCGGCGGCGGTGTTCTACCGGTACTTTGACGACAAAGAGGACCTGCTCGCCGCACTTGCCGAGTCTTTTCTGCAGGACGTCTTGACGCCGTCCGGGCTGAGCCTTTACCTGCCGGACTCCCCGGACGACGACGCGTTCTTCACGTCGGTGGTCACCGGCTACTGGAACATGTTCAAGCAGAACATCGGCATCATGATCGCGGTCGCACAACTGGCCACCACACAGCAACGGTTTGCCGCCGTCCAGAACGAATTCCGGCGATTCGGCATGGACATCGTCGCCGCCTCGGTGCGACACGTTCAGCAGCACGGCTACGCGTCCGACCTCAATCCCGAGCACATCTCGGCCGCCATCGCCCTGCTGTTCGAGAACTTCACCACCGTGTACGCAGGCTCATGGGGGCCTTCCCCGGCCCAAGGCGGTCTGGGCATAGAGATCAGCGACGACGACGCCATCGCGACCCTCGCGACGGTGTGGAAGAAAACCCTGTACGGCACTTAAGGAGATCACTGTGGATTTCACGTTGCCCGAACACCTTCCGGGTCTGCTGGCCGACATGGATGCGTTCATCGAACGCGAGATCGCCCCGCTGCAAGCGGAGAACATGCAGTACTTCGACCAACATCGCGAGCATGCCCGCACCGACTGGGACAACGACGGCATTCCCACTCGGGAATGGGAAGACCTGCTCTCGGAGATGCGACGACGGGCAGACAAAGCCGGCTGGCTGCGCTACGGGCTGCCGGCGTCGCTGGGCGGCCGCGACGGCACCAACATCGACATGGC
>NZ_DASXHW010000060.1:0-4802 GCF_036488105.1 Mycobacterium sp.
TTCATCCAGATCGGGATCCGCCAAATCCTCGACGCGCGGTTTTTCCAGGGGCAGCAACACGATGAAGCGGGTATCGCCGGGCACGGACTCCACGCGCAAATCCCCGCGATGTTTCTTCACGACGATGTTCCACGCCAAATCCAGCCCGAGGCCGGTGCCCTCGCCGACCGGTTTGGTGGTGAAGAACGGCTCGAAGATGTGCTCGCGCGCCTCGTCGGGGATACCGGGCCCGGTATCGCAGATCTCGATGCGGGCCAGCTTGTCGCCTTCCCTGCCGGTGCGGACGGTCAGTGTGCCGCCCTTCTCGCGCATCGCCGCCAGTGCGTTGTCGATAATGTTGGTCCAGACCTGGTTGAGATCGCCTGGAAAGCAAGGGATTTCGGGTAGCGATTGGTCGAACTCCTTGACCACTGTGATCGCGCCGCTGTTCTTACTGCCGTCTTTGCCGAATCGGTCGGCGAACATCACCAGTGTGCTGCGCAGCAGTTCGTGCACGTTGGCCACGTCGAACAGAGCCCGGTCCATCCGGGAATATTGCTTGGCATCGGCGACCAGGGCCGAAATCCGTTTGCTCGCTTCCGAAATCTGGTTCATCAGAAGCTCGCTTTCGATGGTGTAGCTGATCCAGCGGACCGCCTCCTCCACCGATGCAGAAGCATCCAATTCCTCGGCGGTTGCGGCAATCCGCTCCAGCCAGTCGGTGTCGACGCCGCCTTCGACGAGTGTCGGTGCGATGTCCCACCCGCCGTCGATGTCGTGGTCCTCGAGCCACTCGCCCACGGCGTCCTCGCGGTCGGTGGATTCGATCGCGGTCAGGTGCTGCGCCGCCGATTTGGCGACCTGCTCGGCGACCGCCTCCTGCAACCGCACCAATGCGTTCAGCGTCTCAGCGCTGACAGTGCCGTCGGCGAGCATCACCAATTTCCCGCGCATGCGCGAGATCCGGCCGCGCAGCTCGTCGGCGGCCCGTGCGATGGCCGCGGCCGGATTGTTCAGCTGATGGGTCAGCCCGGCCGACAACCGGCCCAGCGCGAGCAGCTTCTCCCGGTTGTCGATGATCCGGCGGGTCCGGTCGGTGCCCACCGCGATCCCGTCAAGCAGATGGACCGCCATCGGGAATTGGTCCTTCATGAACGCGGCGAACACCGGGGCGTCCATGACGAAGAACCGCGACGGCTTGATCACGTGTACCGACGCGTCGTAGAGCTTTTGCTTCCCGCCGGTGAACGCCCGCCAGGCACCGCAATACACGCCGCGGTGTGATGTCCGGTTCGTCTCGATGGCCTGGCCGCCGGAGAGCTTCGACATCGCCAGCTCGCCCTCGATCAGAACGTAGAAACAGGTCGCCGGCTCGCCCTCAACGATGATCGGTCCCGGCTGGAATTCCTCGATATGCCCGTTGACACACAGGGTCTCGAGCTGCTCGTCGGAGAGCGCCTCGAACAAGAACAGGGTGCGCAATTCGTCTGCGTCGCAGGGGAGCTGGGCAGTCATGACTCCGCCAGGTAACGGTGAACCAACATCACGGCCATCGATCCTTCCCCCACCGCGGCCGCGACCCGTTTCGCGGACTGGGAGCGCACATCGCCGGCGACGAACACGCCCGGCACGCTGGTCTCCAGGTGGTGCGGTGGACGGTCCAGCGTCCAACCACACACGTTGCGCAGATCCGGGCCGGTGAGGATGAAGCCGTGATCGTCGCGGGCAAGCGTGTCCTTGAGCCAGTCGGTGCGCGGTGCCGCGCCGATGAAGATGAACATCCTGGCGCAGCCGACGTCATCGGTTTGCCCGGTCCGGTTGTCGATAAGAGTCAGTCGTTCGAGGTAATCGCTTCCAATCGCGCACTGCACTTCGGTGCAGGTACGGACCGTGATGTTGGGTCGCTGCTCGATCTGCTCGATCAGGTAGTGCGACATCGACGCTTCCAGCGACGGTGCTCGCACCACGATCGTGACAGATTTGGCCTCGCGGGACAGATACATCGCGGCCTGGCCGGCGGAGTTCGCCCCGCCGATCACGTAGATCTCTTCGCCCTCACATTCGGAGGCGATGGACACTGCGGCCCCGTAGTGCACGCCGCGACCTTTCAACGTTTCGCAGCCGTCCGCCGTCAGCTCGTTGTAGGCGACGCCGGTGGCGACGATGACCGCGTGCGCGTCGATGGAACCGCCGTCGGCGAACCGAATCGTGCGTTTCGGTCCGCTGATCTCCAGGGCAGTGGCCGTGCGGGCGGTGATCAGTTCCGCGCCGAACTTCTCCGCCTGCCTGCGCGCGCGATCAGCCAGTTGGCCGCCGGATACCCCGTCGGGAAAGCCGAGATAGTTTTCGATCCTCGAGCTCTGGCCGGCCTGGCCGCCCGTCGCAGTTGTCTCTATCAGCACCGTGCGCAGGCCCTCGGAAGCGCCGTAGACGGCGGCGGCCAAGCCCGCGGGCCCACCGCCAACCACGATCAGGTCGTAGAAGTCTTGTGACGGCGTCGTGGTCAGGCCCAATGTGTCGGCCAGTTCGGCGTTGCTTGGGTCGACGAGCGGGTCGCCGTGTTCGGTGACGACGACCGGGAGCCGCCTGCCGTCTTCGCCGGCCGCTTGCAGCAGTTGCTCGCCGACGGGCTCGTCGGAGGCGAACCAGTTGTAGTGCAGCCCGTTGCGGGCCAGGAAGTCACGCACCTCCCAGGATCGTGCCGACCAGCGGTGACCGATCACCTTGGTGTGCGGGATGGGGCGTTCCGGCGCTCGCTTCCAGGCCTCCAGCAGGTCGTCGACGACGGGGTACAGCTTCTCCTCGGGCGGATCCCACGGCTTGAGCAGGTAATGGTCCAGGTCGACGACGTTGATGGCGTCGATGGCGGCATGGGTGTCGGCGTACGCGGTCAGCAACACCCGCTTGGCGGCCGGATAGAGGTCCATCGCCGCCTCGAGGAAGGCGATACCGGTCATCTGGGGCATCCGGTAGTCGGCGACGAGCATCGCGACCGTCTCACCTCGCAACTTGAGCTGCTTGAGGGTGGCCAGCGCGTCCGGGCCCGATTCCGCCCGTACGATCCGATTGGCATCGCCGTATTTGCGTCGCAGATCCCTGGCAACGGCCCGGGACACCCCTGGATCGTCGTCGACGGTCAGCATCACCGGTTTGCGGGCCTGTGCGTCAGGATTTGCGGAACTTGTCATCGGCGTTAAGTATGCGCTTGTCAGAGCTGCCGTGTGGGGGCGAGGTTGGCGGGTTCGATTCCGCCCACAGCGATTTTGGCCAGCACGAATCAGCGGGTATCGTGGAGCAACGGTGCGTCATCGCGCTGGTTTCTCGCGTGCCCTGTCTTAGGAATTTCCTGTCACTGGCTCACGTTGCAAGGCCAGCGAATGCTGCGCTGATCCGGGCGTAGAAGCAACGAAACCAAAGATGAGGATTTCAGAGACGTTATGGCCAAGAAGGACGGCGCCATAGAGGTCGAGGGCCGCGTGGTCGAGCCCCTGCCCAATGCGATGTTCCGCATTGAGCTGGAAAACGGCCACAAGGTGCTCGCCCACATCAGTGGCAAGATGCGGCAGCACTACATCCGCATCCTGCCCGAGGACCGGGTGGTGGTGGAGTTGTCTCCCTACGACCTGTCCCGTGGCCGCATTGTGTACCGCTACAAGTAAAAGCCCGAACAAGTAACCGACGAGAGACAGAACAGGATCCACAAGCCGTGAAGGTGAACCCGAGCGTCAAGCCGATCTGCGACAAATGCAGGGTGATCCGTCGGCATGGGCGGGTCATGGTGATCTGCTCTGATCCGCGCCACAAGCAGCGCCAGGGCTAGCGGCGATCGCAAGCGCGGCATAGCCGGGCGCAGCGGGTCGACGCCATGTGACCAGCGCCCGCGCACTGCGCATACAACTGAATGCAGACCTCCCAGCACCACTGAGCCGGCTGGCATCTATAGAGATGGGCCAGCTCAGCCTCGTCCGGAACGGAGGCCGGACCCCGGAGCCCCGAGTTGTTTTCTGGGCCAGGGAATGGGCTGAGAACAGACCTCCGCATAGAGAAGGAATGCCACCCATGGCTCGACTAGTGGGCGTTGACCTCCCGCGCGATAAGCGCATGGAGGTCGCGTTGACCTATATCTACGGCGTTGGCCGTACCCGGTCCAACGAAATCCTGGCCGCCGTCGGGATCGACAAAGACCTGCGCACCAAGGACCTCACCGACGATCAGGTGACCCATCTGCGCGACTACATCGAAGGCAACCTCAAGGTCGAGGGTGATCTGCGTCGCGAGGTGCAGGCCGACATCCGTCGCAAGATCGAGATCGGCTGCTACCAGGGCCTTCGGCATCGCCGCGGCCTGCCGGTGCGCGGTCAGCGCACCAAGACCAATGCGCGCACCCGCAAGGGTCCCAAGCGCACCATCGCCGGCAAGAAGAAGGCCAGGTAAGTCATGCCCCCAGCAAAGAAGGCGGCCGCCTCTGCGCCCAAGAAGGGCCAGAAAACCCGGCGGCGGGAAAAGAAGAACGTCCCGCACGGTGCCGCGCACATCAAGAGCACGTTCAACAACACGATCGTGACGATCACCGACCTGCAGGGCAACGTCCTGGCGTGGGCGTCGTCCGGTCATGTCGGCTTCAAGGGCTCGCGTAAGTCGACGCCGTTCGCCGCGCAGCTGGCCGCCGAGAACGCTGCCCGCAAAGCGCAGGAGCACGGCGTCAAGAAGGTCGACGTGTTCGTGAAGGGCCCGGGTTCGGGCCGCGAGACCGCGATCCGGTCGTTGCAGGCCGCCGGCCTGGAGGTCGGCGCGATCTCTGACGTCACCCCCCAGCCGCACAA
>NZ_DASXHW010000063.1:0-34065 GCF_036488105.1 Mycobacterium sp.
GATCAGTCCTGTGGCGTCGAAAATCCACGACGTGTCGGCCACCGCGAGATCCTCCAGCCAGGTCGGGGGCGCCTGCGCGGTCATGCCACCCATGTCCCAATAGTCCTTCCACAGCGTCACTTTGCCGTCTTCGACGCGGTGGACCGAAACGAACTGCAGCACAGCCGTTTCGCCACTCTTCCAATTCCAGGTTTCTGAGTGCTCGTACATGACGTCGGAGCCGTTCGACACCAGAACCCCGTCGTGATTCTCGTAGCCTGCCAGCGGCTCGAGCCCGACCTTGAGTCGCTTGACGATGTCGTCGGGTCCGCGAGCGGCGAGGGTCGGGCCGACCGGCATATCGACATAGATGCAATCCGCGGACAGGAACTTTTTGACGGTGTCCCAGTCCCGGCCGGATAAGGCCTGCCACAGTCCGAGCACCGCTTTTTCAACCGACATGGACCAAGCCTGTCAGGCAACCCCCGCGCGTGACGTGGATCAGCGGATCTTTACAGTCTGGCCAGGCAATCATGCGTGCAGGAGGTGGGGATGCCAACGCTGCGATCACGACGCAAACATGCCCGCGAAACCAGTCCATCGCCGTTCTCGCCGCCCTGGACACCTAGAGCGGCTCAGTACGGGGCGGGCATTCACCACAATGTCGCGGTGCCGATGAGCGACGGTGTCGAGTTGCGGGTCGACATTCATCACCCCACCGAACCCGGCACCGACCGGCCCGCCGCCGGGCCGTTCCCCGTGCTGCTGTCGATGACGCCGTACGGCAAGAAGGCCCCGCCCCCGGCCGCCCAAATCGGTGGCGGCCCCACTCCGTATTTGATCAAGCGGGGCTACATCGAGGTGATGGTCGACGTCCGGGGTGCGGCGTCTCCGACGGTTCCTTTGAGATGTTCGGCGCACGGCAAGCACAAGACGGGGTTGAGCTGGTCGATTGGGCGTCCAAGTTGCCCAACGCCAACGGACGGGTCGGCATGTTCGGCGTGTCCTACCTGGCGATCAACCAATTGTTCACCGCCGCCGCCGTCGGGCCGAACTCGCCGCTCAAGGCGATCTTCCCGGTGATGGCCGCGCGCGACTTCTACCGCGACGCGGCGGCGATGGGCGGTGCGCCGCATCTGCGCACTGTGCGGGCCTACGGCGGGGTCTATCGGCTGCTCAACGTCGTCAACCCGGCGCTGGAGGTGATCAATCGCGGCAAGCATCCGCGGCCGCGGGCCGGCGGGATCGCCGGCGTGCGCAAGCGCGGACGCGATCAGCGCAGCTACTTCCGGCCATTGATCGCCGATGCCGTGGCCGGCGGTGACACAGCCTTCGACGAACAATTTTGGGACGCGCTGCGGCCCGCCACGGTGCTCCCGGACGTCGTCGCCAACAAGGTGGCGGTCTTCCTGGTGGGCGGCTGGCATGATGCCTTCCAGCGCGGCGCTCCGCTGAATTACGCCGCGCTGCAGAACGCCTACGCGGGGCGGCCCGACGAGCAGCCGATGCAACCCGGTCAGCCGGTGTCCGAGCAGCTGCGGCTGATGATGGGCCCCTGGTACCACGTCACCGACTACAGCGGGCTGCATCTCCACGCGCTGCAGCTGCGCTGGTTCGACTACTGGCTGAACGACGACGCCGAGGCCGAGATCTCCGGGGCGCCGCTGACCTTTCAGCCCATCGGCAGCTCGCGGTGGTTCCATGCCCGGGAATATCCGTTCCCCGCCGCGACACCGACCCGGTTCTATCTCTCCGATGCCGGCCGTCTGACCGCCGACAATGCGCCTGAAACCTCCACGGCCACAGTCAAATACGTCGGCCGCGGTCCCGTGGCCGGCCGGAGCGTCGAGCAGTGGACGCTCGGAATGACAAGCTTCATCCGCGCCCAGCGCGGGGGAAACACCCGCTACGACCAGGACAACCGGCGAGTGCAGCGCGGCGCGCTCACCTACACCACCGAGGCCTTCGCTACGCCGAAGTTGATCGCCGGACCGATCACGCTGACCCTGCATGCGACCGCGGACACCACCGAGTCGCTGTGGGTCGCCCACATTGACGACGTTGCGCCCGACGGCGGATGCCGACCGCTGACCCAGGGCGCGCTGCTGGGTTCGCATCGTGCGCTGGACCCGGACCGCACCTGGTATCTGGCCGACGGCACCGTGCTCAAGCCGCATCACATCAGCACTCGGTCAGCCGTCAAACCGGTGGTGCCCGGCGAATTGACCCGCTGCGACATCGAGGTCTTCCCGACCGCCGCGCTGCTGGAGTCGGGTCACCGGCTGCGACTCACAGTGACCACGTTCGACTTCCCGCACCTCGTCCCGACCGTGCCCGCCCGACGCGCGCTGGCCGGCGGCACCTATCAGCTGCACCAAGGTGGGCCGACTCCGTCGCATCTGCTGATCCCGGTGGCCGACCCGGACAACTTCGACTGACCCAGTGCGGCAGCGCCATCCGGGCAGGTGGACAGATTGTGGCGCATACTCGCCATGATGACTTCGCTACAGCAATACATCGCCGAGGAAATCGCCACCGATCACGTCGACGGATTGCTGACCAGACGTGAAGCGTTCCGACGCCTGGCGCTGCTCGGGCTCGGCGCCGGTGCTGCGGCCTCGTTGATCGCGGCCTGCGACGACAAGCCAAGCCAACCCCTTCACTCGCACTCGGGCGAGGGAGTGGAGCCGCCGGGCGCCAAGCAGGCCCTGCCCACCGAGCCGATCACCTGGGCCGGTCCGCGTGGCGAACTTCAAGGTGCCTGGGCGCAGGCCCACAACGCCCGTCGCGGGGTGCTGGTCATTCATGAGAACAAGGGGCTCAACGACTGGGTCCGGTCGGTGGCCGAACGGTTCGCCGGAGCCGGGTACTCGGCGCTGGCGATCGACCTGCTGTCCGAGGAAGGCGGGACCGGACAGTTCGACGACCCGGCGAAGGCGACCGCCGCACTGGCCGCGGCGCCGCAGGATCGGTTCATCGCCGATCTGAATTCCGGCGTCCACGAACTGCAGAACCGGGTCCCTGGCGGAAAACTCGCAGTCGTCGGATTCTGCTTCGGCGGCGGGCTGGTGTGGCAGCTACTGGCCTCGCACACAGCACGCTTGTCGGCTGCGGTGCCGTTCTACGGTCCGCTTCCCGACAGTCCCGACTTCAGCGGCGACAAGTCCACTGCCGTGCTGGCGTTTTACGGCGCCCTGGACAAGCGCGTCACGGATTCGGAGCCGGCGGCCAAAGCCGCGCTCGAGCGCGCCGGGCTGATCCACGACATCGTGGTCGAACCCGACGCCGACCATGCGTTTTTCAACAACACCGGACCGCGCTACAACGCGGCCGCCGCCGAGGACGCCTGGCGGCGGGTGCTGGAGTGGTTTGGCCGCTACCTGTCTTAGCGGCATGATGCGTGCGTGACCTCTCCGCCGCCCGTCATCACGCTGAGCCAACTCCTCGACACCCTCGACCTCGAACAGGTCAACGCGGAGTTCTTCGTCGGAAATCAGATCGACGAAATCGGGCATCACATCTCCGGCGGCCACATCGCGGCACAGGCTCTGATGGCAGCCAGTCGCACCGTGCCTGAGCGCTTACCGCACAGCATGCACATGTATTTCCTTCGGCCCGGTGACGCTCGTCATCCGGTCGACTTCGAAGTCACAGCGCTGCATGACGGCGGCACCTTCTCAGCCCGGCGCGTGACGGCCCGCCAGTTCGGCTCGGTATTGCTCGAAGGCATCGCGTCGTTCAGTAAGTCCGTTGAAAGCGCTGTCTACCAGCAACTTCCACCGGATCTAGCGGATCCTGAATCCATACCGACCTTCGCCGAGCAGCACCGCGACTACGCCCACGAACGCGGTGGCTGGTGGGTGCGCGAGCAGCCGATCGACTGGCGATACGTGGATCCGTCGGCACGGCTGGCATCCGACATGGCCGAGTCGCCGGCAAGCATTCGAATGTGGTGGCGTCCCAACGGCGTTGCTCCCGCCGACCCGGTAGTCGCCAGCTGCCTGGCTGTCTTCGTCGCGGGCCGCACACTGCTTGAGTCGGCAATGATCGCGCGCGGCACGACGCCACTGGGACCGGGCTTCTCGGCTCTGATGGATCTGGCAGTGTGGTTCCATCACCCGCCGGACCTGTCGGATTGGCAACTCTACGAGCAGCATTCACCGAGCGGCATCGGCGGTCGAGGATTGGCACAGGGCACCATGTTCAACCGCACCGGTCAGCTGGTGTGCACCATGACGCTGGAATGCTACTTCGGCGGAAAGGCGAGCGGCTAGCGCGTGGCCATCGACCTGGCCGGACCCAAGGCGACCGGCAGCGTCGACCACCCGTGCAGAACCCGGGTGTCCCGGCGGCTGCCCGCGCCGGCAGAGCGCACGTCGGGGAAGCGATCGAAAAACGATCGCAATCCCACTTCGCCCTCGGCCCGAGCCAAAGCCGCGCCCAGGCAGAAGTGCCGACCGCCGGAGAACGCCAGATGTTTGCCGGCGTTGTCGCGTTCGATGTCGAACGCGTTCGGGTCGGCGAAAACGGCCGGATCGCGGTTGGCCGCGGCAACGTACACGATGACCAATTCCCCTTGGCTGACCGGGTGGCCCGCTATCACGGTGTCGTTCAACGCGATCCGGGCCGTCAATTGGACGGGCGATTCCAGCCGCAGGATCTCTTCGACGGCGTTGGGCCACAGCTCGGGCCGCTGACTGAGCGTCCGCAGATGCTCGGGATTGTCGAGCAGCAAGCGAATCCCGTTGCCCAGCAGGTTGACTGTGGTCTCGAATCCGGCTGCCAAGACCAGACCGGCGACCGCCCGAAGCTCGTCGCGATCGAGATATGTTTCCGACGAACCACTTTCGGCCTTACGAATCAGCTGGGTCATCAGATCGTCACCGGGGGCGCGGCGCAGCTTGTCCAGATGGGTGTCCAGCCAGAAATTGAAGCCGGCGATCCCGCGCTGCACGCGCCGGTACTGCGGCCAGGGCAGCCCGAAATCCAGGCTGGGCGCGGCGAGTTCACCGAACTCGAGAATGCGCTGACGATCGCCGTCCGGCACGCCCAGGATGTCGCTGATGATCGCCACCGGCAGCTGGGCGCAGTAGCGGTCGACGACGTCGACGACGCCCGGCTCGCGAGAAAGCTCGTCCAGCAACGACTCCGCGGTCCGCTCGACTCCGTCCCGCAGTGCCGAAACCGCGCGATGGGTGAACACCGACGACACCGTCTTGCGGTAGCGGGTGTGGTCCGGCGGTTCGACGGCCAGCAGTGACGGCGGACGCAGGGGATGCAGTAGGTCATCGCGAACGCGACCCTCGAGCCACCGCAACGGCGCGGGCAGGTTCGATCCGATCGACAGCACACTGAAGTCATCGGAACGCAGCAACTCGTGCCCGATCGCATGGTCTGCGGTGATGTAGCCGATCCGGGATCGCACCAGCGGACCGCGGGACCGCACCTCCTCGTAGAACGGCACCGGGTTCGCTTTGACGGTCGGGTCGGCGATCAAGCGGGCCTGCAGGTCCCCCCGTCGCGCGCCGATCGAGGCGCCGCCGCGGACAAAGCCGTGCAGCGCCAGCCAATGCAACCTCTGCTTGAGTGCGATCTCCACGGGTGAGCCCCTCCACATCGTCGCGCGGTGCTTGTCCCAAAGCCTACGGCCCAGAGCGGAGGTCGGCCGTCAGCCCAATTCCCAGTTCATGTTTTTCGCGAACGCGATCGCGTCGTCGCTGGCATTGCCCAACGTGTAACTCCGCTGGATGTACTCGCGCACCATCGGCAGGAAGTTCATCGGGTTGTAGGCGTCTTCCTCATAACTCCACAAGTCGTCGCCGGCGTATTTCATCACCGACAGATTGGCGGCCTGGTGGATGCTCCCGTCGCCGGGATCGCGCATCTGGTTCTGGAACTCGCAGAACACCCAGCCGCGCTCGACGTCGATGGAGTGCCAGGACGTCGGATAGAACGGCATCTCGCTGCCGGGAAAGACGTTCATTGTCGAGACAATCCAGTCGCGGATCTGCTCGCGGCCATGCATCGTTCCGTAGGTGTGCTCGACGTAGGTTGCGTCCTCGGTGAATTGGTCGGCGAAGCGTGACCAGTCCCAACTGGAACCGATCTCTACGACGACTTGCCTATGGCGCTCGAAAGCCGATTCGATCTCGTCGCGCGACCACTGTCCATTCATGCCTCGGCCACATCCTTGATGCGATGCAATGTTTTGGTCATATCCCTGACGTTTCGTCGTTGACGCAGGAAGCCGCCGAACAGCCAGAAGTAGAGGCCGACAAACGGCGAGGACGCCATCCGGAATGATTCGGTGACGTCGGTACCGTCGCCCGACGGCGCCAGCCGATAGTGCCAGTTGTTCACCGCTCGATCGCCCACGAGCACCTCGAAACCGAATTCCCGGCCGGGCTCGCAGGCGGTGACGCGGCAGACTGTCCAGTACACCGGGCCGATCTCGTTGCGCTTGACGTGGCCGCGGAATCGCGCGCCCAGCGCGGGCCCAGTCGCTCCGTCGAGCCATTCGGCTTCGAAGACTTCGGGGGAGTATCTGCCGATGTTTCGGACGTCGGCGACCAGGTCCCAAATCTTGTCCGCCGGTGCCGCCATATGAACTGTCGCAGAGCCCTGCATGGGCTGATCCAAGCATGCTCGCGGCCGGCGGGTGCGCGGAAATGCCGATGTTCAACGAGTCCCGTCATTGTGCGCCACACGGATATTCAGAAACTGTACGAAAAGCCGGTACCTTGTCCAGACGATGGATCCGCGCTAGCGTTTCGACGTCTCCAATCAAGATTCGGACGGAGTGATGATCATCGACGATTCGTTCCACAGCACAAAGCGCTCCAAGAACGACGGGGGACCGGATGACGGCGAGGCGCCGGTCATCGTCAGCTTGGTCGAGGCCGCAATGCAGATGTTCTCCGCTGCGATCGACGCCTTGCCCGACATCAAAGATCCAGAGTTCTCCGCACGCGCGAACGTGATCCTGTCCGGTCTACGGAAACTGCAGACGGCACTCACTAAAGCAGCGTCTCGCGGTCGGGCGACTCCGTCAGTCATCGTGTCCCTCAGCGGAGTTCGGACACGCTATGACGACCTGATGGCGATGGCGTCCGAGGCGCCGGGCGCGACGTTGGGCCAGCAGCTCTATGTCGTTCGCCGGCGCGCGAAACTCTCGGCGCAGGAAACCGCGAACGGCGCGGGACTCACGCCCGAGCTGCTCGACGCCATCGAGGCCGAGGAGATCCCGACCGACGAAGAAGCGGCCCGGATCAAAGAACTCCTCGCGGCTCTGGGGGGCTGACGCCACCACGTGGCTTAGCTCGGTTAGTGGTCACCCATGACTGACGGCCGCGACACGTCCGACATCCGCTCGCCCTCAGTACGGGCGGTGATCGCTGCCGTCCTGTCGACTGCCGTCCTCGTCGGTGCGGCCTTTCTGGCGATCAACCGACTGCACTCGTCGGCGGCCAACGCTGTGGAACACCCCGGTCCTACCGCCACCGACGCGCAGACTCAAAGCGAGGTCGTCGAGCAAGCGAAAGACATCGTCGCAATCGCGGCTCTTCAGCAGCCGACGGCCAGCTACCTCTTGATGTCGTGCAAAGACCACGACAGCCCGCCCTATCAGGGAGCGGTCTACCTGGACTTTCAGCTGCCGCCCGACGTCAGCGCGGACCAGTATTTCCGGACCATCGCGGCGGCTATGGTTGCGCACGGCTGGCGTGAGGGTTTACCACCCAACCAACACATGTTCGGCAGAAATCTGTCGAAAGACGGCGTCAACGCGCTCCTCTACCCGGATCGCGACTCGACGACGCACGGCATCGGCCGTATCTACGGCCAGTGTCACGACATGAACAGTCACCGCGGGGCGGCGTGGATCGATGTCACCGAACGACTGCATTAACCAGGGCGGCAACAGAAAACCGGGCTTGACGGGATTCCGTCAAGCCCGGTTTTGCTCTGCAGGTCTCAGCCGGCGTGCGCGCCCAGCGCGCCCTGCAGATCGGGCTTCATGGCGTTCAACTGCGCTCCCCAGTACTCCCAACTGTGGGTGCCGTAGGGCGGGAAGTTGAAGACGGCATTGTGACCGCCCGCGGCGTTGTAGGCGTCCTGGAACTTCTTGTTGACGCCGATCATGAAATTGCTCTCGAGGAACGTGGCCGGCAAGTTGGCGCCGCCCAGTTCATTCGGAGTCCCGTTGCCGCAGTACACCCAGAGCCGGGTGTTGTTGGCCACGAGTTGGCCGACGTTGACCGTGGGGTCGTTGCGTTGCCACGCGGGGTCGCTGTCGGGCCCCCACATATCTTCCTTCTTGTAGCCGCCGGCATCACCCATCGCCAGGCCTATCGCGCCCTGCCCGGTGGACGGGCTGAGGTAGCCGGACAGCGAACCGGCGTAGATGAACTGCCCCGGGTGATAGATCGCCAGATTCATTGCAGATGCACCGGCCATCGAGATGCCAACCGCCGCACTGCCGGTCGCCTTGACACTCTTCTGCGACGACAGATAGCCGGGCAGTTCGCTGCTCAGGAAGGTTTCCCAGTTGTAGGTCAAGCAGCCGGACTTGCCGCAGGCCGGCCTGTACCAGTTGGTGTAGAAGCTGGACTGGCCGCCCACCGGCATGACGATCGCCAGCCCGGACTGGTAGTACCACTCGAAGGCCGGGGTGTTGATGTCCCAGCCGTTGTAGTCATCCTGGGCGCGCAGGCCGTCCAGCAGATACACGGCTGGCGCGTTGGTCCCACCCGGCTGGAATTGGACCTTGATGCTGCGACCCATCGACGCCGACGGCACTTGCAGATACTCGACGGGAAGGCCGGGCCGGGAGAACGCCCCCGCTGTCGGCGCCTCGCCGACGAGGCCGATCAGGCCCGGTAGGGCGGCGGCCGCGATCGTGGCGATAGTCAGTCGCCGCAGCCAGCCACCCAGTTTCTCGTTTACGCATCCCATATGAACCCCTTGTCGACGGCGTTGCGCGCTACCGGAAACCTACCGTGCGGTCGTCCATATGTCGATCAAGACGCAAACGTGTCTGGTTACCGTGCCGACCGCTGCCACCTGCGCGGACCTCGCGTAATGCGGGCCGAACGGCGATTCGTGGCAACATTTTGCGGCCTCACGACATTGCACACGCGTCAATCCCCGGTCGCCTTTCAGCGCCGCGACCGCGTAGGCTCACCCGGGGTAGACCGACGAGACCACGCTGTCCCGGTCCTTCCGCCGCTCACGAACCAGCGCTCTGACTCGTCTGGTCGCTGCTTGCGGCGCACGGGCATTGGGCCGCGATTGAGGTGCAGATTTGGATACGGTACTTGGGCTGTCGCTGACATCGACATCAGTCGGCTGGGTCCTGGTGGAAGGCCGTGACGCCGACGGAACCACCCTCGATCACGACGATTTCGACGTGCCCCCCGCCAATGGAGTCCAGGCGGTCCACACTTCGGAACAGGCCAGCGCGGCCGTGCTGGAAGCGCAGGCCGCCGCCGCTGGCGATGACCAACGACTTCACGTCGTCGGCGTCACCTGGAGCGACGAAGCGGCAGCAGAATCCGCGCTGCTGCTGGAGTCGTTGACCGACGCCGGTTTCGACAATGTCGTCCCGGTCCGCTTACACGACGCGTGCGAGCTGCTCGCCTGCGCGATCGCTCCGGTCGTCGGCTACGACCAAGCCGCCGTGTGCGTGCTGGACGGTGAGTCGACGATCGTGGTGATGGTCGACAACGACGGCGCCGAGCCGCGGACGGCCATCAGGCAGTTGTCTGGTGGGCCCGATCATCTGGTGCACTGGTTGACCACGCTGTTCGACCGCAGCTCATGGCAGCCAAGCGGCATCGTGATCGTCGGTGCCGAAGACGAACTCGACGCGTTGTCAACGCGTCTCGAAGCAGCGGTGCCGGTCCCGGTCATCTCCCAGCCGGGCGCCGAGTTGGTACTGGCGCGTGGAGCCGCACTCGCGTCAGCTCAGAGCACCGAATTCACCGACGCCGAGATGCTCGAGACCGTGAATAGCTGGCGACAGGACCACGACGCCTCGCGGCAACGTCCGTATGCCGGAGCGTTGACGATGCTGGGCGCCGGAGCGGTCACGTTCGTCGCATCGCTGTCGCTCGCGATGGGTCAGCACCTTGTGCCCCACCATGCACCCGACCCGGTCCGGCCGGCGGCTCACTGGGCCGCGCCCGCCCCGGTCGCCGAGGCCCCGGCTCCGCGACCGGTCGCGGTCGAGACCCCGGCGGCCCGCCCGGCCCCCAAGCCTGCGGCGGAGCAAGTGCCGGCGTCTCAGCAGCAGCCCGTCGCCGCTCAGGCGCCGGCCAACGTGCCCGTAGCCGCGCCGGTTCCGCCGCCCGTGGCACCACCACCTCCGGTGGCACCTCCGCCGCCGGAAGAGCCGCCCAACCCGCACCCGCTGCTGACGAAGTTGCTCGAACGCCTGCACGGACAGGCGCCCGACCAGCAGCAGCCGCCGCCACAGCCTCCACCGCCCGGAGCTCCGTCACCCTAGCGTCGGCGGCCAAGCGCAGCGTTAACCCGTGATATCGCTCGCAATTTCGGCGGCCGTGGTCAATGCGGCGAGGTGCTGATCGACTGATGCCAGCCCGGCGTCCATGGTGTTGATCGACACGTGCGATGCGCCCGCGTCCGCCCAGATTCGCAAGCCCTCCGCCAAGTCCTCGGCGCTGCCGTTCCAGGACACCTGGCCCTGCATGCCGATCTGCGCGGGGTCTCGGCCGGCCTCCCTCGCCGCCTGCGCCACCTGCTGACGCGCCCGCTCGAGCTTGGTTCCAGGACCGACCATCGGGAACCAGCCGTCACCGAGCCGCCCGGCGCGGCGCAACGCCGGCGGGGATGACGCTCCGAACCACACCGGAATCGGCCGCTGTACCGGCAGCGGCGCCAGCCCGGCGCCGGTCACGTGGTGATAGCTGCCGCTGAAGGTGACGCTGGGCTCGGTCCACAGCCTGCGCATCAACTCAACCTGTTCGTCGCAGCGTTTGCCCCGCGTCGAAAAGTCTTCTCCGAGAGCCTCATACTCGACCGCGTTCCAGCCGAGTCCGACTCCCAGGCGCAGCCGGCCGCCGCTGAGAAGGTCCACTTCGGCGGCCTGCTTGGCGACCAAAACGGTCTGACGCTGCGGCAGGATGACGACGCAGGTGATCAACTCCAAAGAGGTGGTGATCGCAGCGAGGTAGCCGAAGGTCACCAGCGGCTCGTGGAACGTGGTGTGCAGGTCGTAGGGGCCGTTCCAGCCGGCGTGGACATCCGGGTCGGCTCCCACGACGTGGTCGTAGGCGAGCAGGTGAGCAAACCCAAGCGCCTCGGCATGCTCGGCGTAGGATCGGACGGCACCCGCGTCAGCGCCAATCTCGGTCTGCGGGAACACCACTCCGATCCGCATCGCGACTCCCTTCGTCAGAATTCTTTGGCGCACTCGGCCGTAAACAACACGGTGACATCGTCGGCGACTTTCAAGGAACCCAACAGCTGCGAGTACGGCTTGATTCCGAAGTCGGATTGCCGGACCGTGGTTTCGCTGGACAGCCACCAGCTGCCATCCAGGTCATCGGTGCGCACTTCCACGGTCTGTGCCCGGGTCTTGCCGTGGATGGCCAACGTCCCGGTCAACCGGTAGCCGTCGTCCGTCTTCTCAATAGTCTCGGCGGAGAAGCTGATTAGCGGGAATCGACGAGCGTCCAGCGAGCGTAAAGCGTTGCTGCGCACCAGGATCTTCTCCGGGCCGGACAACGGGGTCAGGCCACCCTCGCCGCGCACCACCTCGAGCGAACCGACGTCGACCGTCAATTCCGCGCTGACCGGCTGGTCGGAATCCCACTGGGTCGTCGCCTGCCAGCTGCGCATCGCGATCGTCAGCCGATGCCCCATCTGCGCGGCGCGACCGGCGACGCCGGTATGGATCAGCAGCTCACCGTGGGAGCCGTCAAGGCTCCACACCGCGCTGTCGTGCTGGGTCAAACCGTCAACACGGTGCGGTAGTGCGCCCGGCCCTGCTCCAGTGCCGCATAGCCTTCCGCGGCCTGCGCCAGCGGCAGCTCTTCGATCCAGGCCCGCACGCCGGTCTGCACCGCGAATTTCATGGTGTCTTCGATCTCGCTGGCAGTCCCAGACGGATGTCCGACGATGCTGAGCCCCGGTGTGATCAGTTGCAGCGGGCTGATCGGCAGCGGCTCAGGGGTGACCCCGATGGTGATGAGCTCACCCCGGGGTTGCAAGCCGCCGACCGTCGCGGCCATGGCCTTCGATGCTCCTGCGGTGCCCAGCACCACAGCGACCCCGCCGAGGTCGTTCAACGCTTCGGCGACGTCGCCGTCGGTGGCGTCGACGTAGTGATGTGCGCCCTGCTTGATCGCGTCATCCTTTTTGGCGGTGCCGCGATTGATCGCGATGGTCTCGAAACCCATTGCTCGAGAGAACTGGATACCGAGGTGGCCGAGTCCGCCGACACCGAGGATCGCGACCCGATCACCCGGCAACGCGCTGGTGTGACGCAGCGCGTTGTAGGTCGTCACACCGGCGCAGCCCATCGGAGCGGCTTCCGCGTCGGAGAGTTCCGCGGGGATGCGGGCCAGCGCGGTGGCCGGCACGGTCACCGATTCGGCGTAGCCGCCGGGGTAGTGCCAACCTGGCACCTTGCCGTTCACACAGTGGATGAACAGGCCCTTGCGACACTGTGCGCAGTGATTGCAGTTGCCACCGAACCAGCCGACGGCGACGCGGTCACCGACCGCGAAATCCTCGACGCCCGGGCCGATTTCGGCGATCGTGCCGGCGATTTCGTGGCCGAGAGTCAACGGCCATGACAGGCCGGGGAAGTCACCGGAAACAAAGTGGGCGTCGGTGCCGCAGATGCCGCAGGCCCCGACGCTGACCCGCACTTCGCCGCGCGCTGGCGGCGTGGTCTCGACCTCGGCGAGCTCCAGCGGCGCGCCCGCGGACTTAACGTGAACTGCTTTATGTGACGGCATAGCCGTAGCCTAAGGCGCGACAGGGCATTTCGCCGAGGCATCGCTGTGGTAATCGACCTGCCAGTGCTTGATGCCGTTGAGCCAGCCTGAACGGAGGCGCTGGGGAGTGCCGACCGACTCCAGATTGGGCATCGCGTCGGCGATCGCATTGAACATCAGGTCGATCGTCATTCGCGCCAGGTTGGCCCCGATGCAGTAGTGCGCGCCGGTGCCGCCGAAGCCCACGTGCGGATTCGGGTCACGCAGGATGTTGAAGGTGAACGGGTCGTCGAACACCTCCTCGTCGAAATTGGCTGAGCGATAGACCATTACGACGCGCTGACCCTTCTTGATTTGTACGCCGGACAGCTCGTAGTCCTCGAGCGCGGTCCGCTGGAACGACGTGACCGGCGTAGCCCACCGAACGATCTCGTCCGCGGCGGTGGCCGGACGTTCCTTCTTGTACAGCTCCCATTGATCGGGGAAGTCGGTGAAGGCCATCATGCCCTGGGTGATCGAGTTGCGAGTGGTCTCATTGCCGGCGACGGAAAGCAGGATGACAAAGAAACCGAACTCGTCGTCGGAGAGCTTGTGACCGTCGACGTCGGCCTCGATCAGCTTGGTGACGATGTCGGGACCGGGGTTCGCGGCCCGGTCGGCGGCCATTTGCATGGCGTACATGATCAGTTGGATCGAGGCGTCTATCGCGTCGTTGTTCTCGAACTCGGGGTCCTGGTCGCCGACCATCTGGTTGGACCAGTGGAACAGCTTCATCCGGTCTTCCTGCGGCACACCCAGCAGGCCGGCGATGGCTTGCAGCGGAAGCTCGCACGACACCTGTTCGACGAAGTCGCCGGATCCCTGAGCCGCGGCGTTTTCCACGATCTGCCGAGCCCGTTCGCGCAGGTCGTCGCGCAGCCGCTCGACGGCCCGGGGGGTGAAGCCGCGGGAGATGATCTTGCGCAAGTGGGTGTGCTGGGGCGCGTCCATGTTCAGCATGACGAACTTGCCGCGTTCGATCTGCTCGCCGACCGTGCCGTCTTTGTAGCGCGGCAGCGCCGTCTTCTGCAGGCTGGAGAAGACGTCGCTGCGCCGCGAAATCTCCTTGACGTCTTTGTGTTTGGACACCACCCAAAAGCCGCCGTCGTCGAATCCGCCCGCCCCCAATGGCTGCTCGTTCCACCAGATCGGCGCGGTCCGTCGCAGCTCGGCCAGTTCCTCAACCGGCAGTCGCTCGGCATGGACGTCGGGGTCGGTGAAATCGAATCCGGAAGGAAGATTCGGAGTCGGCATCAGTGGCACTCCTATGAGTGAAAACGACTTGGATATGACGCGTTCTGGCCCAGTAAAGCACCGCGACACCCGAGATGGAACGGCTTCTCGACGGATTCGCCGATGATGGATTGGAACGTGTTCTCGCCTTGGGCTCCGATGAGTTTCGGCCGGGTGCATGGTCTGGATCTTGTAGCCACGCAGAGGGACCAGGAAAGGAATCGACAATGCGCATCGTTGTCAGTGATTTCATCAGCCTCGACGGTGTCGTGCAGGCGCCGGGCGGTCCGGAGGAGGACGTCGACGGCGAATTCCGGCACGGCGGATGGTCGATGCCGTACTTCGATCCGGACAGCATGGGCCCCGCGGTCGGCGAAATCATGGCCACAACCGAGGCGCTGCTGTTCGGCCGGCGTACCTGGCAGACGATGGCCGCAGCGTGGCCCGACCGGGCGGGTGATCCGTTCGCCGACCGGATGAACGAGATACCGAAGTACGTGGCGTCGCGGACGCTCAGTCAACCGGACCTCAGCTGGTCCGGCTCGACTCTGCTGCCGGCCGACGACGCCATCGGGGCCGTGCGCGAACTGCGCGCACGCGAGGGCCAGGCGCTGCAAGTGATGGGCAGTGCATCGTTGGCCGCGCAGTTGATCGCGCACGGACTGGTCGACGAATACCGGCTGATGATCGAGCCGATCCTGCTGGGCGGCGGCAAGCGATTGTTTCCCGACGATGGCTCCGCCCATCCGCTCGAGCTCGTTTCGGCGACGACGGCCGCTACCGGTGTTCTGATCTGCACTTACCGGCCTGCTGACCGCTGACCGGGCTCGGCATGCCGTCGCGCGAAACAGCCTTGTGGCGCCGGTGGCACTGACTATGCTTGCCTGCAGGTCACGGGGCCCGTGAGATGGCCCCGATTACGCAACCATCGAAGGTGGGTCATGATTCGCGAACTGCTCATCGCCACAGCGATCACGGGTGCGGCTGTCGGCTTGGCCCCGGCCGCCGTTGCCGACCCCGGGCAATACGACGGCGATGTGCCGGGGATGAACTACGACGCATCGCTGGGTGCGCCGTGCGACAACTACGAGCGGTTCATCTTCGGGCGCGGCCCCGGCGGTCAGGCCGAGGCCTGCCACTTCATCATCAACCAGTTCCCGGCAGCGCAGACGGGGTACTGGGTGATCACCTACCCGCTGTACGGGGTGCAGCAGGTCGGCGCCAAGTGCGACAACCCGCGGGGAGCATCGGCCCAGTCACCCGACGGACAACCGATGCTGTGCACCGAACACGGCTGGCAGATCGGCCAGCGGACCGGCGGCGGGGCTCCGAACGGTATCGGCGGCGGCTTCCCAGCCGACACGGGTGTCACCCAGTAACCGCTTCACCGACAGAGGAGAAGACAACAATGGCCTTCAGGCCGAAAGACGCGATCGACGCCGCCCGGGACATCGTGCAGAACGCCGTCGAGCGTTCCTCGGACATCGTCGAAAACGCCGGTCACATCATCAAAGGTGACATCGCCGGCGGAACCGGCGACATCGTGCACAACTCGATCGACATCGCCACCTACGCCGTCGAGCGCACCAAAGAGGTCTTCACCGGCCCGCCGGACGACGAGTAATCAGAC
The DNA here is from genome assembly GCF_036488105.1 of Mycobacterium sp. GTDB lineage: Bacteria > Actinomycetota > Actinomycetes > Mycobacteriales > Mycobacteriaceae > Mycobacterium. The sequence continues at coordinate 15,844 of NZ_DASXHW010000063.1, forward strand.
GGACGCCGCGGCGTTCAGCTCGTCGAGCCGGTTGGTCGCTTCCAGGTACTCCTGCACCCAACGTTCGATGACGGTCGACGTCTTCTCAACCTTGGAGAACTGCCCGACGACCTGACCGACCGGGTTGAATGCGACGTCGACGGATTCGTTGGGGAATCTGTTGGTCGCCCGCACCGCCATGCCGGAAACCATGTACTGCAACGGCATTCCGAGCGGCTTCGGGTTGTCCGGCGCCTCCCAGGCCTCGGTCCAGTCGTTGCGCAGCATTCGGGCCGGCTTCCCGGTGAACGAGCGGCTGCGCACGGTGTCGCGGCTGCCCGCCTTGACGTAGGCGGCCTGCTGCACCGGGGTGTTCGAGGACTCCTCGACCATCAACCACTGCGAGCCGGTCCACGCGCCCTGGCAGCCCAACGCCAGAGCCGCGGCGATCTGCTGGCCGCTGCCGATGCCACCCGCGCCAAGGACGGGGACCGGGGCCACCTCCTTGACGACCTGGGGCCATAGCACAATTGAGCCCACCTCGCCGCAATGCCCACCGGCCTCGCCACCCTGGGCGATGATGATGTCGACACCCGCGTCGGCGTGCTTGCGGGCCTGCGACGGGGAGCCGCACAGCGCAGCGACTTTTAGTCCGGCGTCGTGGATGTGCTTGATCATCTCGGCCGGCGGCGTGCCGAGCGCGTTGGCGATCATCTTCACTTTCGGGTGCTGGAGCGCCACCTCGACCTGAGGAGTGGCCGTCGCCTCGGTCCAGCCGAGCAATTGCAGGCTGTCGCCGTCGCTGTCCTCGATCGGCACTCCGTGGTCGGCGAGGATTTTCTTTCCGAAGTCCAAGTGCTCCTGGGGCACCATCTTGCGCAATGTCTCGGCAAGGTCCTCGGCGGACAGACGCGAATCCATGCCCTCGTACTTGTTGGGGATCACGATGTCGACCCCGTACGGATGGTCGCCGATGTTCTCGTCGATCCACTTGAGCTCGATCTCGAGCTGCTCGGGAGTGAAGCCGACCGCACCCAGCACGCCGAATCCGCCGGCCTTGCTCACCGCGACGACGACATCGCGGCAGTGCGTGAACGCGAAGATCGGAAACTCGATGCCGAGTTCGTCGCAGATGGGAGTGTGCATGCCTGATCCTTACCTGGTTGCTTACAGCGGCGTAGGCGAACTGGAACGTGTTCTAGTTTAGTACGGATCCGGACGGCTGTAACCACCCGGGCATGAGCGCTTCGCGCGGACCGTTCAGAACACGGCGTCGTGGACCACCCACAGCACCAGAAACGCTGACATGCAGACCGCGCACGCCAGATGATCACGCCAGATGGACCGTGCCAGGGCTGTCTGGGCGGGTCGGCTGCCAGAACGGCCGCCGAGTCGAACGGCATTGGGCACCGTATGCGTCGCGGCCAGCAGAATCGGCGCACCCGCCAGCACAATCGACACCGCCACCAGCCAGACCGGGTCGTGCCCTCGGACCGCCCGGAACCCCAACGCGCCCAGCAACACCACCATGACCACCGCGATGAGGTGGCTCATCGGTCGCGATTCGGTGACCGCACGCCGGTAGTAGCGCGCGATGGAATCCAGCACCGACTCGGGCAGCTCACCGCCGGGATGCCGGTCCGCGAGCACCTGAGCATCGAACATGAGGTCCATCCACAGCACGGCTAAGAGGAACCCGCTGCATGCGGTCAATAGGGAGGTCGTAGCACTCATCGTGTGATTGTTTCCCAGTTCGCGATCGCCGTAGGGCCGGTGGAACAAGTTCTAATTTCATGCCCGGCTGCGGTAGCGTGACGCCGCATGGGACGAGTGGACGGAAAAGTTGCTTTGATCAGCGGCGGCGCTCGGGGGATGGGCGCTGCCCACGCTCGCGCACTGGTCAACGAGGGCGCCAAGGTCGTGATCGGCGACATCCTCGACGATGACGGCAAGAAACTTGCCGAAGAGATCGGCGACGCGGCGCGCTACGTCCACCTCGACGTCACCCAGCCCGAAGAGTGGGACGCCGCGGTGTCCACCGCGGTCAACGACTTCGGCAAGCTGAACGTCCTCGTCAACAACGCCGGCATCGTGGCACTCGGCCAGCTCGGACAGTTCAACGTGGACAAGTGGAACAAGGTCATCGACGTCAACCTGAACGGGACGTTCCACGGCATCCAGGCCGTCGTCGAGCCGATGAAGGCCGCTGGCGGCGGCTCCATCATCAATGTGTCGTCGATCGAGGGCCTGCGCGGCGCCGTCATGGTGCACCCGTACGTCGCTTCCAAGTGGGCGGTCCGCGGCCTGACCAAATCCGCTGCGCTCGAACTCGCCTCGCAGAACATCCGGGTCAACTCCATCCACCCGGGATTCATCCGCACCCCGATGACCAAGCATTTCCCCGACGACATGGTCACCGTCCCACTTGGCCGGCCCGGCGTCTCCGAGGAGGTCGCCACCTTCGTGCTGTTCCTGGCCAGCGACGAATCGTCGTACTCGACCGGGGCTGAGTTCGTGATGGACGGCGGACTGGTCAACGACGTCCCGCACAAGTTCTAACCGCTACCGGCACTTGTCGACGACGGTCTCGGCGAACCGCTCGATCGCGGCGCGGCAGCCCTCGCGGTCGTCTGGCCCGACATCTTCGCCCATCCATGGCGCGCACATCACCGCGGTGACGCCGAGGTCTTCGGCGCGTCGGTAGAGGTCAGCCGACGGCACCTCGAGAAGCGCCAGCATGATGTCGAACGGCTCGCCGGCCCGCCCGTACTCGCGTCGCAGCGCGGTCAACTTCTGCACGTAACGAACCGCGTCGTCCCAGACGTACGCCGTGCCGACCCACCCGTCGCACAGTCGGGCGGCGCGGCGCAACGCCACCTCCGATTCGCCGCCGCACAAGATCGGCACCGGCGTCGCGGGGTGCGGCTCGAGCATCAACTCGGGTACCTGGTAATGCCGACCATTCCACGACACCCAGCCGCCCTGCCACAGCGCGCGCAACGCCGGGATCATTTCGTCGAGCCGCTTTCCGCGGGTGCTGAAATCCTGTCCCAGCAGGTCGAATTCCTCGCGCATCCAGCCGGCGCCGACGGCCAGGGACACCCGACCGCCAGAAATGACCGACGCGGTCGCCACCTGTTTGGCCACCTCCACCAGCGGGCGGGACGGGGCGACGTAGATGGCGTTGGAAAAGCGCAACTGTCGGGTAATCGACGACATCGCACCGATCATGATCCAGGAATCCGGCCACGCCGTCTCCGGCGGCCACGGCGGACGACCGGCGGGTGACGGGTACGGCGACGTCAGGTTGCGTGGATAGATCAGGTGATCGGCACAGATCACCCCGTCGTAGCCACACTCATCCAGCATTCGCGCGATCGCCAGCGCGTCTGCCGTCTCCATAAACGGTGTGCCAGACCAGAACTGCATCAGGCGCCCATTTCGTGTCCGGCCAGACTGGCGGCAATCTCCGCGAGGGCGGCCGACACCGACTGCAGATCCTCGAGGGGCACGTCGTAAGACTTTAGGTTCGTTTTCGCAATTGCGGGCGCAAGCATCGAGAACCCGCTAGGAAAAGGATGGTGGATTTCGAACTCGACGGGGCGCAGGACGCCTGGCTGGCCGAGGTGCGCGCGTTCCTTACTGAGAACGTCACCCCGGCGCTGCGATCCGAACTGGCCGAGCACGGCCAGGAATTGCCCGACCGGGAGGTCGCGGCATTCCGGCGCAGGATCGGCGAGCGGGGCTGGTTCGGGCTGAACTGGCCTTCGGAGTACGGCGGTCTGGGACTCGGCGCCGTCTATCAGCACCTGCTGATGCGCGAGTTCGAGTATTGGGGCGTCCCGGGTCCGGACCTCACGGTGACATCGGTCGCGCCGATGATCATGCGGCACGGCACCGAACAGAACAAGCTCGAGTTCCTTCCGCCGATCGCGCGCGGCGAGCTGATCTGCGCGGTCGGCTACTCCGAGCCCGAAGCGGGCACCGATCTGGCCAGTTTGCGCACCCGGGCGGTGCAAGACGGCGACGAATGGGTCATCACCGGCTCCAAGATCTGGAACAGCGTCGCAAACCGTGCCACGCATGAATGGCTCTGTGTGCGAACCGATCCCAGTGCGGCTCGGCACCGCGGCATCTCGGTGATCATGGTTCCGATGAATCTGCCCGGGATAGAAATTCGTCCGCTCTACGCATGGTCGGGGTATCGCACCAACGAAGTGTTCTTCGACGCGGTACGAGTGCCCGTCGGCAACTTGATCGGGGAACTCAATCGAGGCTGGACCTACATCACCGGCGCGCTGGATCTCGAGCGAGGCGCGCTGACCAATGCGGGGGATCTGCGCCGGGCACTCGACGAACTGAACGAGCTGGCCGGCCGGCCGCGACGCGACGGTTCGGTGCCCTTACAGATCGCCGGCTTCCGCCGCCGTCTCGCCCAAGCGGAAGCGGATGTTGAGGCGGCCATGCTGATGGGGTATCAGGCGGCCTCGTTGCTGGACAGCGGAGTGATCCCCACCGTGGAGGTCAGCGTCGAGAAAGTGTTCAGCAGCGAATTACGCCAGCGGATCGCCGATTTGGCCATCGACCTGCTCGGCCCCGACGGCTTGTTGGCGTACCGCAGCCCCGGGGCGCCCGAGGACGGGAAATTCGAACGGCTCTACCGGGTGTCACCGCTGATGCGGTTCGGCGGCGGCACCAACGAGGTACTTCGCGACGTGATCGCGCAGCGTGGCCACGGCATGCCGTCCTACGGACGCTGACGGCCGGCATCGTGAACCTGCTGGCCGATCAGGACGAGCGAGACCTGGCGTCGATGCTCGCCGCGCTGTTCGCCGCCGAGTGCCCTACGAGCCTGGTCCGCGAACTTCGCGACGCGGACCCGCGCTCGATGCCCGCCCGGCTGTGGAAGGCGTTGGCAGACGCCGGCGTTTTCGGCCTGTTGCTCCCGCAGGAATACGGCGGCGCCGGCGGCGCGCTGTCGGACCTAGGCATCTTCTGCCTCGAGGCGGGCCGCGGCCTGTGCCCGACGATCGTGCACGGCACCGTGCAGGCCGCTCTGGCCATCCAGCTGCTCGGCGGACCCGCCCAGCATGCGGCGTGGCTACCGTCGCTGGCCAACGGAAACATCAGTGCCACAACATGTTTATGGGGTCCACGTAATGCCGCAGTGACCACACCGACGCTGCGTGTGCGTTCGGAGGCTTGGGGCGGCTGGCGACTCAGCGGCGCGGTCGACTTCGTCGCGGACGCCGACCTGGCCGACCACCTCGTCGTGTCGGCAGCCGCGGCGGGGGAGCGGATCATGGCGTTCGTCGTGCCGTTGACCGCGGCGGGCCTGTGGATCGACCCGCTGCGGTTGATGGGCGGGCACCGCACATTCCGGATCGGATTCGACGATGTCGAGGTGATTGATCCCGCGGCGGTGCTGGATGGGGCCGACGGTGCGGGCCTGGCCGAACAAGACCTGCGCCGGATAGCCAACGCCGCAGTGGCGTTGCTATCGCTGGACCTGGTCGGCGTCGGTGAGGCTGTGCTGCAGCGCACGGTCGATTACACGATGGCGCGCAAGCAGTTCGGCCGACCGATCGCGTCCTTTCAGGCCGCACAGCATCTGGTGGCGAATATGCATATCGCGCTGGCCGCGGCGCGGCTCGCCGCACATTCGGCGGTGTTCTGGATCGGGAAGGGCCACACCGCCACCCGTCAGACCGCGATTGCCCGTATGCATGCGGCGACCGCGGCGAAACTGATCACGCTCGACGCGCACCAATTGCATGGCGGCATGGGCTATGTGGTCGAGACCGATCTGCATTTGTTCTCCGAGCGGGCCCGAGTGTTGTCGACGCTGGGCGGCGGGCCCGATGTCGCGGCGACGTGGCTGGAGGACCAGGCGTGAACGAACAGAGTCTAATCGACGCCGAATCGGCGTCACGAGTGGGAACGGTAGCGGCCACCGCAACGGGTGAAGTCAACCGGCGCGATTGGCAACGATGGGCCGCGGCAGTCGGTGATCACAATCCACTGTGGTTCGACCCCGAATACGCTCGTGCCCAAGGCTATCGCGACATCATCTGCCCACCGCTCTACCTCCAGTACACCATTCTGGGAGTCACGCCGTTGGACGGGTTGCGGCCGGATGGCTCGTCCGGAGCCGTGTCGGGCAGCCTTGCTTTTCCCCGTGCTCCCAAGCGCATGGCCGGCGGGGAGAGCACCACGTTTCACGGGCCGGCGTACCACCGCGACGAGATCGAGATGGTGCGGACGATCGAGTCGATCGTGGAGAAGCAAGGCCGCTCCGGCAGGTTCGTTCTGGTCACCTGGCGAACCGTGTACCGCAACCAGCGGACAGAATTGGTCGCTGAGGCAACAACATCGATGATCGCCCGACCCTAGGGAGCGCTGTGGCCCGCGAGCAGATCTTCTACGAGGACGTCCACCCGGGCGACACCTTGCCGGCGCTGGCGGTGACGGCCGATGAAAGGCAGTTGTTCTTCTTCAGCGCCGCGACGTACAACGGCCACCGGATCCACTACGACAAGGACTGGGCGCGAACGGTCGAGGGTTATGACGACGTCATCGTGCAGGGTCCGCTGCAGGCCGCACTGCTGGCCCGCGCCATTACCGACTGGATCGGCGGGCGTGGCCGATTGGTGGAGTACTCGGTGCAGAACCGGGCCGTCGCCAGACCCGGCGAGGAGCTGAACTTCGGCGGATCGGTGACCGCAAAGCGGCTGGGGGACAACGTCGGTCTGGTCGACCTGGAAATCGCCGGGCGGCGCGGCGACACCGTGCTGATGCCAGGCACCGCCACGGTTGCACTGCCGCTGCGCGGAGACCAGCCGTGACGGGCCTGCGGGGCGATGCCGCGATCATCGGGATCGCCGAACTGCCAGCCGAGCGCAAGCAATCCCGCCCACCGTCGTTCACCCTCGACCAGTATGCGCTGCTGGCCAAGATGGTTGTCGACGATGCCGGTGTGGACCCCGCGGTGGTCAATGGCCTGGTATGCCACGGCTTGGCCGAATCCGACATGTTCGCACCCGCCACCCTCGCCGAATATCTGGGTCTGCCGGTGAATTTCGGTGAACGCGTCGACCTTGGCGGCGCCACATCCGCCGGGATGGTGTGGCGCGCAGCCGTCGCCGTCGAGCTCGGGCTGTGCGACGCGGTGCTCGCGGTCGTGCCCGGTTCGGCGGTGCTGCCGACGTCGACACGCCACCCACCGTCGCCGCCCGGGTGGCACGGCGCGTCGAGCAACAAGTACGGCTCACCACAGGCCGAGTTCGAAATTCCGTACGGCAACGTGGGCCAGAACGGACCTTACGCGCAGATCGCGCAGCGGTACGCCGCCCTCTTCGGTTACGACGCAACAGCTCTGGCGAAAATTGCGGTCGACCAGCGTGCGAATGCGTGCGCGCATCCAGGCGCGGTGTTTCACGGCAAGCCCATCACCGTCGACGACGTTCTGGCCAGCCCGATGATCGCCGATCCGATCCACATGCTGGAGACGGTGATGCGGGTGCAGGGCGGTGTAGGTGTCCTGGTCGCCAACGCCGACATAGCCAGCCGTGCCCGTCACCGGCCGGTGTGGATCAAGGGATTCGGCGAGCACATCGCCTTCAAGACGGCGACCTACGCCGAAGACTTGATGACGACGCCGATCGCGCGCGCCGCCGAACACGCTTTCGCGATGGCAGGCCTCGCCCCCTCAGCCGTCGACATGGCATCATTCTACGACTGCTACACCATCACCGTCTTGATGACCCTCGAAGACGCCGGTTTCTGCGGCAAGGGCGAAGGGATGGCCTGGGTCAACGAGCGAGACCTGACTTTTGCGGGCGACTTTCCGCTCAACACCGCGGGCGGGCAGCTCTCATTCGGGCAAGCCGGAATGGCCGGCGGCATGCACCACGTGGTCGATGCCGCGCGTCAGGTGATGGGCCGGGCCGCCGCGGCGCAGGTCGCCGACTGCAATCACGCATTCGTCAGCGGCACCGGCGGGATCATGAGTGAACAAGTTGCGCTGGTACTGGGTGGTGCCTGAGATGATCGAGGCGACACCGCTTCCCGAGGCCACCCCCGTGTCAGCGCCGTTCTGGCAGGCACTAACCGAACACCGGATCCTGGTGCAGTATTCGCCGTCGCTGGCGCGGTACGTGTTCTATCCGCGCACCCTGGCGCCGGGCACACTGGCCGACGACCTGCAGTGGCGCGAAATCGACGGCGCCGGATCGGTGTACACATTCACGGTGGCGCGCCGCCCCACCGGGCCACCGTGGGCGGATTCGCTGCCGCAGATCCTCGCCGTCGTCGAGTGGGACGCCGGACCGCGACTCAGCACCGAGCTGGTGGACGTGGACCCGGCCAATGTCCGGATAGGAATGCGGGTGAGCCCGGTGTTCTGCGACATTCCCGACAGCGGAATCACGTTGTTGCGGTATCGGCCTGAGCCAACCGATGTTTGAGACCGTGCAGCAGTTGCTGCGGTCCCGGATGCGCGACGACACCCTCGCGGTTGCGCACGGCGATCAGACCTGGACCTGGCGCGAGCACCTTGCCGAGGCCGCGCGCGAAGCGTCGGCGTTGATCGGTCTTGCCGACACTGCTCGTCCGCTGCACGTCGGCGCGCTGCTCGGCAACTCGCCGGCCATGCTGCGCTCGATGGCGGCGGCCGGGTTGGGCGGCTACGTGTTGTGCGGGATCAACACCACGCGTCGCGGCGCCGGGCTGCTGTCCGACATCCGACGATCGGATTGCCAACTGCTGCTTGCCGATTCCGAGCATCTACCACTGCTGGACAGCCTGGATCTTGACGGCATCACCGTGCTCGACGTGGCGTCGCAGCGCTACCTCGACGAAGTCGAGGCCGCGCCGCCGCTGGTGCCGTGGCGCGAGGTCGAACCGGCCGACACCTTGATGCTGATCTTCACGTCGGGAACCAGCGGCGACCCGAAAGCAGTTCGGTTCGCCCACGTGATGGCGATTCTCTGCGGCGCCAGCCTGATCGGGCAGTACGACGTCACCGCCGACGATGTGTGCTACCTGTCGATGCCGCTGTTTCACTCCAACGGAGTGGCGGCCGGCTGGGCGGTGGCCATCGGTAGCGGTGCGGCGATGGTGCCCGCCCAGTTCTCGACATCGAGGTTTCTCGATGACATCCGTCGCTACAACGTCAGCTACATGAATTACGTCGGCAAGCCGTTGGCCCTGATGCTGGCCACCCCGGAGCGGGCCGATGATGCCGACAACACATTGCGGATCGCGTTCGGCAACGAGGCAACCGATCGTGATATCGACGAATTCGCCCGGCGATTCGGCTGCCGGGTTGTCGACAGCTTCGGATCAAGTGAGTTCGCCGTCATCGTCACCCGCGAAGACGGCACGCCTGCCGGATCTATCGGCAGGGGATATCCCGGCGTCGCCGTGTACCACCGGGAATCGGTGACCGAGTGCGCGCCAGCGGTTTTCGACAAGCACGGCGCCCTGGCCAACTTCGACGAGGCGGTGGGGGAGCTGGTCAACACCGAGGGAGCCGGCCCGTTCGCCGGGTACTACAACGACCCCGCGGCCACCAGCCAGCGGATGCGGCACGGCATGTACTGGTCGGGTGATCTGGCGTATCGGGACACCGACGGCTGGATCTACCTTGCCGGTCGCACGGCGGATTGGCTGCGGGTCGACGGCGAGAATCTGGCTGCCGCACCCATCGAGCGAATTCTGCAGCGGCTGGCCCCGATCAACCAGGTCGCGGTATACGGGGTGCCGGATCGAGACGTCGGCGACCAGGTGATGGCCGCCATCGTTCTCAACGACGGCGCATCGCTGACTCCGGCGGAATTCGAGAAATTCCTGGCCACTCAACCCGACTTGTCGCCCAAGGCGTGGCCGCGTTTCGTCCGGATCAACAATGAGCTTCCGCACACCGCGACCAGCAAGATTCTCAAACGCGAGTTGATCCGCGGCGGAGTGACGGCCGAGAGCGGGGTGCTGTGGGAACGGGCGGGACGAGGCACCGCCTACGTCGTGGCCGACTAGCGCGTGGCGGTGATGTACTCGGAGTGCATGATCTCGTCGAGGTCCATGTCGACGTGCGGCGGGGTCCGGCCGTATTCGCGCTGCAGTTCCGGGTTGGTCTGCACAGGGTCGACCGTCCACCCATGATCGGCTAGCCATTGTGCCGGTTTGGTTTTCGTCGCGTCGTCGTAGGTCAATGTGGAGAAATTCACATCACCGGACAGGTTGAGGCCCGGGTAACTGCCTTCCAGTGCAGCGAGCCGGTCCTGGTCAAGACACGAGCCCAGAGCGCCTATCCCGAGCCGGCTGCCCGGCGCCGACAATTCGGTGATTCGACTGAACAAGGTGTCCTGGGCGTCGCCGGTCAAGTACGGCAGAATGCCCTCCACAGACCAGGCGGTCGGGAGTTCGGTGTCGAAGCCGTTGTCCCGCAACGGTATTGACCAGTCATCGCGCAAGTCAGCTGCGACGTCGCGTCGGTCGGCCGCGGGTTCTGCTGAATGCTGTGCAAGCACTCTCGCCTTGAACTCGAGGACTTTCGGCTGGTCGACCTCGAATACCGTTGTACCAGTTGGCCATGTCAGCCGGTAAGCTCGCGAGTCCAGGCCCGCCGCCACGATGACGGCCTGCCGGATGCCCCGCTCCGCGGCTGAGGAGAAGAACTCGTCGAAGAACCGGGTCTGCACGCCGTACAGGCGGGGAAAGGTAGCGGCCCCCTCCGACGTGCCCGGGTCAGCGAGGGCGCCGTTGAGAAACGGGTCCGCCGACGCCGCGATGAAGTACTTGGCATAGTCGTCGCGCACCAACGGATGGTCGCTCACCGCATGTAAGGCACGCCATCCCGCGACCAGCAACGCGGTGTATCCCACGCTGCTGACGATGTCCCATGTGTCGTCGTCGGAGCGGTCCACGCCCCACTTGTCCTGCGATGTGCTCATGCAATCGTTCCTCTCACAGCTCCAGCAAGATGGTCACCGGGCCGTCGTTGACCAATTCGACCTGCATGTGGGCGCCGAAGATTCCGGTTTCCACGCCGGCCCCCAGATCTCGCAACGCTTGCACGAACGCGGCAACCAGCGGCTCGGCGGCCGCGCCCGGCGCGGCGGCGTTCCAGGACGGTCGCCGACCCTTCGCGGTGTCGGCGTACAGCGTGAACTGGCTGACCACCATGATCGGTGCGTCGACGTCGGAGGCCGACTGGTCGTCGTCGAGAATTCGCAGCTGCCAGAGCTTTTCGGCGAGCCGTCCGGCTTTGTCGGCGTCGTCACCGTGCGTCACCCCGACGAGTGCCAGCAGGCCCTGTCCGGCGGGCCTGATCGCGGCAACCGCGTGGCCGTCCACCGACACCGTTGCCGACGCGACCCGCTGCACCAGAACCCGCATGGCCCGATGCTGCCATGACGTCGTGGGTACGCTCATCGGGTGTCCGTACTGGTCGCGTTCTCGGTCACGCCGCTCGGAGTCGGCGAGGGCGTCGGCGAGATCGTCGCCGAAGCGGTCCGGGTAGTTCGAGACTCCGGATTGCCGAACAAGACCGATTCGATGTTCACCGTGATCGAGGGTGACAGCTGGGCCGAGGTGATGGCCGTCGTGGAGCGCGCCGTCGAAGCCGTGGCGGCCCGCGCCACCCGGGTCAGCGTGGTGATCAAGGCGGACTGGCGATCAGGTGTGACCGACGCGATGACCAGCAAGACGGAATCGGTGGAGCGTCACCTGTCCGCGCAACCCGGGGATGCGTAGCGAAACTGCCCGCCTAATGTCGTAGCGGTGAGCGCACGCGCGGGCATTGTCGTCACCGGAACCGAGGTCTTGACCGGGCGGGTCGCCGACCGCAACGGCCCATGGCTTGCCGACCGGCTTCTCGAGCTGGGCGTGGAGCTTGCCCACATCACCATCTGTGGCGATCGCGCCGCCGACATCGAAGCCCAGCTGCGGTTCATGGCCGACGAAGGCGTGGACCTGATCGTCACCAGCGGCGGGCTGGGACCGACCGCCGACGACATGACCGTGGCAACCGTCGCGCGATACTGCGGTCGCGAGCTGGTGCTGGACGCCGAACTGGAAAACAAGATCGCGGAGATCTTGAGAAAGCTGATGGCACGCATCGGGGGTGGCGATTTCGACGCGGTACGTGCCGCCAACCGCAAGCAGGCGATGGTCCCGGTCGGAGCCGTCGTGATGGATCCAGTGGGAACGGCGCCGGGCGTCGTGGTTCCCGGCAAGCCGACGGTCGTCGTCCTACCGGGGCCGCCACGCGAGCTACAGCCGATGTGGAAGACCGCGGTACAGCTACCCGCCGTTCAGGAAGCCATCGCCGGCCGGACGATGTACCGCCAGGACACCATCAGAATGTTCGGGCTGCCGGAATCCGGCCTGGCCGAAGCTCTTCGCGCGGCGGAGCACGAGGTGCCCGGCTTCGACTCGTTGGAGATCACCACCTGTCTGCGGCGCGGGGAGATCGAGATGGTCACCCGCTACGAACCTGACGCTGCGGACACCTACCGGCAGCTGACCGAATTGCTTCGCGCCCGGCACGGCCAGCACATCTTTTCCGAGGATGGCGCTCAGGTAGATGACCAAGTCGCGCAGCTGCTCGCCGGGCGCCGGATCGCCACCGCAGAGTCGTGCACCGGGGGACTGCTGGCGGCACGCCTGACCGACCGGCCCGGTTCGTCGGCCTACCTGGCCGGCGGGTTGGTGGTCTACGCCAACGACGCGAAAACCGACTTGCTCGGCGTGGATGCGGCGCTGATCGACGCGCACGGCGCGGTGTCGGAGCCGGTGGCCGAGGCGATGGCCGCCGGTGCGCTGCGCCGATTCGACGCCGACACCGCGGTGGCGATCACCGGGATCGCCGGACCAGGCGGGGGGACCGAGGAGAAGCCGGTCGGGACAGTCTGTTTCACCGTGGCGGTCGACGGCGCGTCCTCAACCCGCACGCTTCTACTGCCCGGCAACCGCTCCGACATCCGGGAGCGCTCGACCACGGTGGCGATGCACATGCTGCGTCAAGCACTCAGCGGAGCCGCAGCGTCTGGTTCCCAGTAATAGTTGTCCCGCGAACCGCTCGTAGATTTGTGCGGGTTGAGCGACAGCGATACGCGTTTTGGCTGATGTTTTGCGACTCCCGGCTGTCGGATGCTGGCTAGCATGAGCGAATGCGCGGACACGCCGCCACTGAACTGCAGCGACTGGAGTGAGGTGGGCGTGAGCGAGTTGCCAACCGGAACAGTGACGTTGCTTTTGGCCGATGTCGAGAGCTCCACCCAGCTGTGGGAAACCCAACCCGATCAAATGACCGCCGCGTTTGCGCGGCTGGATCGCACCCTCTCGGACGTTATCGCGGCCCACGGTGGGGTGCGGCCCGTCGAGCAGGGCGAGGGCGACAGCTTCGTGGTGGCGTTCGCCCGCGCCAGCGACGCGGTGGCGTGCGTCCTTGACTTGCAGCGCGCACCGCTGGCGCCGATGCGGTTGCGCATTGGCCTGCATACCGGCGAGGTACAGCTGCGCGACGAAGGCAACTACATCGGGCCGACCATCAACCGCACCGCACGAATCCGCGATTTAGCCCACGGCGGCCAGACCGTGCTGTCGGGCATCACCGAGGCGCTCGTCGTCGACCGACTTCCCGCCGATGCTTGGCTGACCGATCTGGGTGCCTACCCGCTGCGTGGTGTGACCCGACCCGAACGCGTTGTCCAGCTCTGTCACCCCGACCTGCGCAACGACTTCCCGCCACTCCGAGCCCCCAGCGCCGTTGCAACGCAGCGTCTTCCGGTCCAACTGACCACATTTATCGGACGCGAAGCACAGATCGACGACCTGCGGGGGATACTCGCCGACCACCGGCTCGTCACGCTGACCGGCGCGGGCGGCTCCGGTAAGACACGGCTGGCGGTGCAGATCGCCGCGCAGGTGGCAGGCGAATTCAGCGACGGCGTCTGGTACGTGGACCTGGCGCCGATAACGGACCTGGATCTAGTGCCTCTCGCGGCGGCGAGAGCATTAGGCCTGCCGGATCAACCGGGCCGCTCCACGATGGACACCCTCATCCGTTTTCTCGGCGACCGCCACACGCTCGTCGTGCTCGACAACTGCGAACATCTCCTCGACGCGACCGCAATGTTGATGGTCGAACTGCTTAGCAGCTGCCCCAAGCTGACATTGCTGGCCACCAGCCGAGAGCCGATCGCGGTGGACGGCGAGGTGATCTGGCGGGTGCCGTCACTGTCCTTGGCCGACGAGGCCATTCAGCTTTTCACCGACAGGGCCCGCCGCGCCAGGCCGGATTTCCGCCTCACCGACGGCAATGCAAACATTGTCGAGAAAGTCTGTCAGCGCCTCGACGGCATGCCGCTGGCAATCGAACTGGCAGCAGCGCAGGTGCGGGCCCTATCGCTCAACGAAATCCTTCTCGGCCTGAATGACCGCTTTCGGCTACTGACCGGCGGCTCACGTAGGGCCGTGCGTCGACAGCAGACCCTGCATGCCTCAGTTGACTGGTCGCACACACTGCTCACGGATCCTGAACGCGTGTTGTTCCGACGGCTCGCCGCCTTCATGGGCGGCTTCGACCTCGAGGCCGCGCAGTTCGTGGCCAGCGGAGGTGCGATCAAGGCCCATCAGATCCTCGATCAGCTCGCACTGCTGGTCGACAAGTCACTCGTCGTCACCGAAAACACAACGGGCCGAACGCGATACCGGCTGCTGGAGATGGTGCGCCAATACGCACTGGAGAAACTCGCCGAGTCCGGCGAAGCCGATACCGTGCGCACCCGCCACCGCGATCACTACACCGCAATGGCAGAGGCGCTCGATAACCCGGCGCGCGCCGGCCATGAGCAGATGCTCGAGGAAGCCTCATCCGAAATCGATAACCTGCGCGCAGCATTCGCGTGGAGCCATGAAAACGGGGATATCGAGCAAGCGTTGGCCTTGGCGTCGTCACTTCTTCCACTCTGGCTCGCCCGCGGCCGCATCGTCGAAGGGGCGACCTGGTTCGAGGCCGTCTTGGGCGAGGGAAACGGGGACGGCGCCGAGGTGGCCCGCCCGGTACGCGCACGGGCGCTAGCCGACAACGCACTTCTCAACGCGTGGGGCCTTTCATTGGACAGCGTTGACCAAGCCGAGGAAGCCGTGGCGATCGCACGTGAAATAGGCGACCCGACGCTGCTCGCCAGGGCGCTCACCGCCTACGTCGGCATTGCTGCCTACAACGCGGAGGTGGCACGGCCGTACTTCGCCGAAGCGATCGAGCTTGCCCGCGCGCTAGGTGACCGCTGGAGGTTGAGCCAGATCCTCGGTTGGCAAACCTACGCGGCCGCGGTGGCGGGTGACTTGATTGGTACCTACGCCGCCGGTGAAGAAGGCCGCGAGCTAGCCGATTCCATTGGCGACCAGTTCAACTCGCGGTACTGCCGTAATTGGAAAGGGATGGCTAGCTACCTGCAAGGTGATCTTGCTGGGGAAATCGCGCGGTGTCGCGAGATGATCGCGGAGGCGGACAGGGCTGGCGATGTCCTCAACCGGTTCCTCGGCCTGCAGAACCTCGCTCTAGTGTCGGCATTCCAGGGCGAGATTAGCCAAGCCCAAGATGCTGTGGACGCGCTGATTGAAACCGGCTCGGAACTTAGCCGCGTGCACGAAGGGGTCGCCTATATGGCATCGGGGCTCGCAGCCTTGGCCAGTGGCGACGCCGCAGCAGCTGGAATGGCGCAAGAGATGATGTGGCATCACGTCGGTGTTTACAGCCAAGTAGCGGCCATATTCCGGTGGAGCAGAGCGGAGGCTGCCGTGGCAGCCGGCGATCTCGCTACTGCTCAACAATGGGCTGACGAGGGCGTCGCCGCAACGACTGGGTGGTACCGGATCATGGGGCTTGTACCGCGTGCGCGAGTTGCAATTGCACGAGGCGAGCCTCAGCGGGCAGAGCGTGATCTCCATGACGCACTCGCGATCGCCGCCGAAATCAGAGCACAGACCGGGGTTTCGGAAATTTTCGAGTGTCTTGCCGCTGCGGCGTGCAGTGCCGGCAGCCACCATGAAGCCGCCCGGCTATTCGGAGCAGCGGACGGGATCCGGCAGCGTATCGGCGCAGTCCGCTTCAAGATCCACGACGCTGATTACGAAGCTTGGGTGGCCATGCTGCGTAACGCTATGGAAAGCAATGACTTTGAGGCGGCATGGGAAGAGGGTGCCGCTTTAACCACCGAGGAAGCGATCGCCTATGCGCAGCGCGGTCGCGGTGAGCGTAAACGGCCGTCGAATGGCTGGGCCTCGCTGACTCCGACCGAATTAGACGTGGTCCGACTCCTTCGCGAAGGGCTTCCCAACAAAGACATCGCCACACGGCTTTTCGTGTCACCGCGCACTGTGCAAACGCACCTCACCCACATCTACACCAAACTCGGTATAACTTCGCGTGTGCAACTCGTTCAGGAAGCTGCCCACCACCAGGCAACGCCGTTCTGACCGAACGCACCGACGCGCTTGTTCTCGGCCCACGCCGCGCGCTGCCAGATCCGCAGCTGCACCGTCGCTTCCGCCAAGGCAAGCTTGAGTTGCTCGTTTTCCAGCTGCAACCGACGTTGCTCGGCAGTGTCTTTGGCGCCGGCGGGGCCACTAGGGATTTCTTTGAGCCGCTCAGCACCGGCCGCCAGGAACTGATGCTTCCACTTGGCCACAGCCGCAACGATCCACAAGTTGCGACTCTGCCAAAAAGTTTGAGTCAGTGGACTGTACTATAATCGAAAGTATGTTCGATATAACGGCATCGTTGCAGGCCACGGCGTCTTTCACCGCTGTGGACGATGCCGGTGTGTTGGATGCCATCACGACTGCGGCCCGTGCACAGAACGCGATGTGTGGGCGCGAGCTCGCCGCGATCGGCGAGTTGTATGCGCGCCGCGCTCCCGAGGACGACTGCGACCGGCTGAACTGGGCGATCGACGGCCATGAGAACGTGGTCGCCGAAGTGGCCGCCGCGTTGGGCATCAGCCGGGGCCGAGCCCGAGGCCGGTTGCGTTACGCAATCGCGTTGCGTGAGCGGCTGCCGCGGGTCGCTGAAGTTTTTGCTCGAGGACTCATCGACTTTCGTCTGATGGCTGCGGTCGTATCCCGCACCGAGTTGGTCGAGAATCCAGAGTTGATCGCCAAGCTGGATGCGGCGATCGCCAACCATGCATCCAAGTGGACGCGGCTATCGGAGCCGAAGCTCATCGAACGCATCGACTTGTGGGTACTTCGGTTCGACCCGGCGGGCAAGCGCGTCGCGGGCGAGCGCACCGAAGATCGCTATGTCGAAATCGCACCCACGGATGTCGGCCTGGCGGGGATCTGGGCGCAGCTGCACGCGACTGACGGCGCGGCTTTGGATCAGAAGCTCGACGCGCTTGCCGATACGGTCTGCAAGGCAGATCCACGAAGCAAGAAGCAACGTCGGGCGGACGCCTTGGGCGCATTGGTTGCCGGACTATCGGCGATGCATTGCCGATGCGGGTCTCCGGGATGCTCAGCAGCACAACGACGTCCGGCCTCCGGTGTGGTGATCCACGTCCTGGCTGAACAGGCGACCATCAGCGGTGATTCTCAAACACCTGGCTATCTGCCCGGATTCGGGCCGCTACCATCGAGCATCCTGCGTGACATTGCGGCAACGGCAAAAATCAAACCGCTGGTCACGCCGTCAACCAATCCCGAGTCCGGTTATCGACCTTCGGCGGCGCTGGCCGAATTCGTGCGCCTTCGGGACTTGACCTGTCGATTCCCCGGCTGCGACGAACCGGCTGAAGCATGCGATATCGACCACACCGTCCCGTTCCCGCTGGGCCCTACCCACCCCTCGAATTGCAAGCTGCTCTGCCGTTATCACCACCTGCTGAAAACGTTCTACAGCGGCTGGGCCGACCATCAATCACCCGATGGGACGGTGACCTGGACGACGCCGAGCGGCCACACGTACACCACCGAGCCCGACGGCAGTATCTTCTTTCCCCAGTTAGGTATCCCGACAGGAGAATTGGCGACAAAAAAGCTGGCCGTCGAACCCGGGGACGGCCGCGGGTTGATGATGCCGCGGCGCAGACGAACACGCGCGCAGGAACGGCTCGACCGCATCGCTGCGGAACGACGCTTCAACGAGCAATGCCTCAAGCGACAGCAGTGGCCCTTCGATGAAACCACCAGACATCGAGAATCCCTCGCCGAACCTCCGCCGTTCTGACGGGCGAA
>NZ_DASXHW010000079.1:0-1525 GCF_036488105.1 Mycobacterium sp.
CGATCGCCGCCCAGTAGTCGACGCTGGCCCCGCCGAGCGGATCGGCACCGATCCGGATCCCTGCCTTGCGGATGATGTCGACGTCGACGACGTTCGGCAGGTCGTCGACGTAGGCGTCCATGAAGTCGTGGCGTTGAACGGCCTGCAGCGCGCGGGCCAGCGGCACCCGCTTCACCGTCTCGCCGTTGCGAAGAATCTCGTTGGCACGCTTGGCGATTGCGTTGGTCGCATCGGTGTCGGCGGGACCGCCGTTGGGCGGGTTGTACTTGAAGCCGCCGTCATAGGGCGGGTTGTGCGACGGCGTCACGACGATCCCGTCGGCCAGCCCATCGTTGCGGCCGCGGTTGTAGGTGAGGATCGCGTGGCTGACCGCCGGCGTCGGTGTGTAGCGGTCGGCCGAGTCAACGGCCGTGACGACATCGTTGGCGGCGAGCACCTCGATCGCCGACACCCATGCGGGCTCGGAGAGAGCGTGCGTGTCGCGGCCAATGAACAGCGGACCGGTGGTGCCGTGCGCGGCGCGGTACTCGACGATTGCTTGAGTGATGGCCAGGATGTGGGCTTCGTTGAATGCCCCGTTCAGCGCCGAGCCGCGGTGCCCCGATGTTCCGAACGCCACCTGCTGGGCCACGTCCTCGGGATCCGGTTCTATCGAGTAGTAGGACGTGACCAGATGAGGCAGATCGACGAGGTCTTCGGGCTGGGCCGGCTGACCGGCGCGTGGGTGGGCCACCATGTCCCCGATTCTGCCTAATAAGCTGCCTGAGCACGCCCTGCAACCGAAGGGATTTCGACGCGTGGCCAACTCTCCGTTCCCGCAGGACTACCGGGAATTGGCCGCGGTGTTCGCCGGCGGCGCCCTGGGCACGGTGGCGCGCACTGGACTGAGCTTGCTGGTGGCGGCCGACCCGGGGCGCTGGCCCTGGCCGACGTTCACGGTCAACATCGTCGGCGCCTTCCTGGTGGGTTATTTCACGACGCGGTTGCTGGAGCGGTTGCCGGTGTCGAGTTACCGTCGGCCCTTGCTCGGAACCGGTTTATGCGGCGGTCTGACCACCTTCTCGACCATGCAGGTCGAGACGCTGACAATGATCGAGCATCACCACTACGGCCTGGCGGCCGGATACACCTGCGCCAGCATCGTTTTCGGGTTCCTCGCGGTGTATCTCGCCACTGCCCTTGTTCGTCGGGTGCCGGTGCGCTGATGATCTGGCTCGGGGTGGTGCTCGCCGGCGGCGTCGGAGCCGTGCTGCGGTTTCTGGTGGACCGCGCGGTCGCGCGCCGGGCCGCACGGTCCCGTCTCTTTATGGGCCTGCCCTTCGGAACCCTCGTGGTCAACATCAGCGGTGCCGCGCTCCTTGGACTGCTCGGCAGCCTGGCGTTGAGTCGCTACGCCGCATTGCTCGCCGGCACCGCTTTCGTCGGTTCGTACACCACGTTCTCCACCTGGATGCTGGAAACACAGCGGCTCAGCGAAGAGCGCCAGCTGCGCAACGCGGTCGCCAATATCGTCGTCAGCATCGTG
>NZ_DASXHW010000092.1:0-1694 GCF_036488105.1 Mycobacterium sp.
CCCGAACGCTGAGCAGGCGCTACCTGTGCCAGCGGTGCGCCTCGATCGACTGGGGATCGACCGCCAGCGCCTTCCCGGTTCGCTCGTGACTCGCCGCTGGAGCAAGCCGGATTCGAACTCCCGGTCCCAGTTGCGACGGTATCAATATGAAGCTCAGAAATAGGGCTATTCTCGGCGGCGATCATGACGGAATCGGAAAAATTCAGGACCGAGCGCCTTGTGGCGCGGCCATGGCAGCTCGAGGATCTGCCCCTTGCGATGGAATTGTGGGGAGATCCCGCCGTCACGGCGCTCATTGATTCCCGCGGCAAACTCACCAATGCCCAAGTCGGAGAGAAGCTCCGCGCCGAGAAGGATAGCATGGCTAAGAGAACTAAGGGCTCGTCAGGAAATAAACGCGCAATTTGGCGGATAGGTGTTCGGTGAGATGGTGTAGTTCCACTCGCCATGGAACTCGGCCCGTTTGAGGTTGAGGGCGGCGATCTCGGCGTCGGACACGACAATGCCGCTGGGGTATAGGCCGGTGTCGAGTTCACAGCGCACGGTGAGGCCGGTTTTGGTGGTGGTGGCCGAGATCAGCTCGACAATCACCCGATAGCTGACGAGGGGTTGGGCACGCCAGTTCTGGCTGATGAAGGAGAAAAGGCGGTGCTCGATTTTGTTCCACTTGCTGGTGCCGGGCGGCAGGTGGCTGACCACGATGTCGAGGCCGAGTTCGTTGGCCAGCTTCTGGAGTTCGCGTTTCCACAGCCGCACCGGCGAGCCGTTGCTGCCGCCTCCATCGGCGATGATCAGTAATCGGGTTGCCTCGGGATAGCGTGCCCGACCGACTGTGAGCCACCACTGGCGGATGCTGTTGACCGCAAAGGCGGCTGTGTCATGGTCGACGCCGACACTCACCCACCCGGCATTCGCGGCCAGATCATAGACGCCATAGGGCACCGCTCGGCCGAGTTCCTTGATTAGGAAGTCGTGCACCCGGACCTCTTCCGGACACCCTTGCGGTCGATACTCGCGGCCATTGTTACGGAAATCGCCGACGAGTTCCTTCTTCTTGGTGTCGACCGAGATCACTGGCTGCTGCTCGGCCAAAGCCGCGGCCACTTGGGTGTTGATATGGGCGAATTGCGCATCCCGGTCAGGGTGGCTGTCACCCTCCTTGGTCTTGCGGTTTCCTTGCAGGCTGTAACCCGTTGCATTGAGCAATTCGGCCACTAGGGTGCGGCTCACCTGGTGGCCCTGCTGCTGCAGCGCTTCGGCCAGTCGTCGCACGCTTTTGCAGGTCCACCGCAACGGCGATTCCGGATCCCCCCGCGTCGTCGGTTCGACCAGCGCCTCGAGATCCGCGATCAATGTCGGGTCCTTGACAGTCGCCGGTTTGCGTCCCGCCCCCGGCCGCCGAACTCGCTCCGACGGTTCGTCGTGCGCCAATTCCTTCAGACCCCGCCCGATCGTGCTCGGCGCCATGCCGGTTGCCATCGCGACCGCGGCAATGCCACCATAACCCGCAGCAAACGCCTCCGCCGCCGCGACCAGGCGACGGCCCCGTTCGTCGAGAAACGGCGCTACCGTGGAAAACCGCTCCCTGATGGGTTCAACATCGATCACCACCACAACATATGGTATGGATGTTCGGTTGTAAACCTATATTTTACTCTCTCAAAAGCTGATTCGGTAATTTCCGGACATGCCCT
>NZ_DASXHW010000129.1:0-12758 GCF_036488105.1 Mycobacterium sp.
GTCAGGTTGACCATCAGCCAGACACACGCACACACCGAGGCGATCGGCAGCAACGGCACCATCGGGGCGCGAAACCCGCGTGGCAGGTCCGGACGGCTGCGGCGCAGCACGATGACGCCGGCGGAGACCAGCAGGAACGCGAACAAGGTGCCGACGTTGACCATTTCCTCGAGCTTGTCCGCCGGAAATGCCGAGGCGGTGGCGCCAACCAGCAACGCCACCAGCACCGTGATGCGCACCGGGGTGCCGCGCGAACCGGTCTTGGCCAGCTGGCGCGGCAACAACCCGTCGCGTGCCATCGCGAACAGCACCCGGCATCCACCGAGCAGAAGCACCATGACCACAGTGGTCAGGCCGGCCAGCGCGCCGACCGAGATGATCCCGGAGGCCCACTGCACGCCGTTCGCGGCGAAGGCGGTGGCGAGGTTGGCGTGACGACCGTCGGGAGTGGTCTTCAGCTGCCTGTAGGAGACCATGCCAGACAGCACCACTGACACCGCCACGTAGAGCACGGTCACGATGCCCAACGTGGCCAGGATCCCCCGAGGGACATCGCGCTGCGGGTCCTTGGTCTCCTCGGCCATCGTGGCCACGATGTCGAAGCCGATGAACGCGAAGAACACGATCGAGGCCCCGGCGAGCACGCCGTACCAGCCGTAGTGGCTGCCGTGCGCGCCGGTGAGCAGCGACAGCAACGACTGGTCCACCCCGCCGCCGGCGTTGCCGCCCTCGGGCGGCGGAATGAACGGCGAGTAGTTCGCGGCCTTGATGTAGAACGCGCCGACGACGATCACCAGCACCACCACCGCGACCTTGATGGCGGTGACCACCATCGAGAATTGCGACGACAACTTGGTACCCAGAGCGAGCAGGGTGGCCACCAGCGCAACGATCACCAACGCGCCCCAGTCCAGCGTCAACGGCCCGACATTGACTGTGCCACTGGCCAATCCGAGTACCGTTTGCAGGTAACTGGACCAGCCCTTGGCGACCACGGCGCCGCCGATCGCCAGTTCCAGGACGAGGTTCCAGCCGATGGTCCAGGCCACGAATTCGCCGAAGGTGGCGTAGGAGAACGTGTAGGCGCTGCCCGCCACCGGCAGCATCGACGCGAATTCGGCGTAACACAGCGCCGCCAGCCCGCAGGTGATCGCCGCGATGACAAACGAGATCCAGATCGCCGGCCCGGTGATGTCACCAGCGGTAGAGGCGGTGACGGTGAAGATGCCGGCCCCGATCACCACCGACACCCCGAACACGCAGAGATGCCACCAGCTCAAATCCTTGCGCAGCTGGTTATCCGGGTCGTCGGTATCGGCAATCGATTGTTCGATCGATTTGGTGCGCCAGCGATCAGCCATGGACTCGGACAGTACCGAGTACGGTGGCCAGATGGGTGGGGAGAATTCCAGGGGGGACGCCGTCGTCATCGGCGCCAGCCTTGCCGGGCTGTGCGCGGCGCGGGTGCTGTCCGATTTCTACGACCGGGTCACGGTATTCGAGCGCGACGAACTCCCGAGCACCCCGAGCAACCGCACCGCCGTTCCTCAAGGCCGCCACGTTCACCTGCTGATGGCCCGCGGCGCGATGGAATTCGAGGGGTTGTTCCCCGGTCTGCTCGACGACATGGTGGCCGCCGGTGTTCCCATCCTGGAGAACCGGCCGGACTGCATCCACTTCGGCGCGGCCGGTCATGTGCTGGGCACCGGGCACACGCTGCGCGACGAGTTCACCGCATACGTGCCCAGCCGCCCGCAGCTGGAATGGCAGATCCGGCGACGGGTTTCGACGATTCCCAACGTCGATATCGAGCATCGCTCGGTGGCCCAGCCGCGATTCGACATCCATGCGCAGCGGGTGACCGGGGTGGTGCTCGATAGCCAGGGCGACGAGCCCGACTTCGTCGCCGCCGACCTGGTCGTCGACGCCGCCGGTCGCGGCACCCGGCTACCGGTGTGGCTGGAGCAGTGGGGATATCAGCGCCCGCCCGAGCACACCGTCGACGTGGGCATCGGCTATGCGTCCCACCAGCTTCGGCTGCCGGAAGGAGCGGTTCGGGAGAGGGTGATCGTCGCCGGCGCCTCCCGGCAACAGCCGCTCGGGCTGGGCCTGCTGGGCTACGAGGACGGCACCTGGACGCTGACCACCTTCGGCGTCGGCAAGGTCGAACCGCCGCATACCTTTTCCGAGATGCTCGCACTTGCCAAAAAGATTCTGCCCGAACGTATCTCGACCGCCTTGCAGCGTGCTGAGCCGGTCGGCGAGCCGGCTTTCCACCGTTACCCCGCCAGCCGGTGGCGTCGCTACCACAAGCTGGAGCGGTTCCCGGCCGGCATTCTGCCGTTGGGCGACGCGGTGGCAAGCTTCGACCCGACCTACGGACAGGGCATGACGATGACCTCGCTACAGGCCAGCCACCTGCGCCGGGCCTTGGCCGACGGCGCCGATGAGAACCTGGCCCGCGACGTCAACCGCGCCACCGCCAAGACCACCTACCCGGTGTGGATGATGACGGCGATTGGCGACTTCGCCTTCCACCACGCCAGCGGACACCAGCCCCGGTGGTACCGCCCGGTGGGCAGCCTCTTCGACCAGTTCCTCGGCGCGGCCGAGACCGATCCCGTTCTCGCCGAATGGTTTTTGCGCCGGTTCTCGTTGCTGGACAGTCTCTACATGGTCCCGACGCCGAAGTTGGTCGGCCGCACTATTCGGCACAACATGCGGCTATGGCTCGCCGAGCGACGCGCTGGACGGCCGGAGCGCCGCGGCGCGCTGGCGTCGCGCTGATCACAGGCCGACGGTGGCCCGGAAGATCTTCGTCGGCTCGTGCGCGACCAGCCTGATGGGACCGTCGTCGGCGGCCACCCAAGCGGCCGCGCCACGGGTGAGGGTCAGCGCCCCGGACTTGCCGTGCACCGCGGTCGCGCCCTCGATGCACAGCAGGATCTGCGGACCGTCGTGGCGCGATGGGGCATCGACTTCGTGGCCGAGCTGGCCGTCACCCAAAGTGAGCATCGACGCCGCGAACTCGGCGGTGGGCGTGTCGTAGAACGACGCCAGTCCATCCGCATGCGTCGGGGCACGCAGTTGAGATTCGGTGGTCGGGTTGAAGTTCAGGACTCGCAGCAGCTCAGGAACGTCGACGTGCTTGGGAGTCAGCCCACCCCGTAACACGTTGTCGGAGTTGGCCATTACCTCTAGGCCGACACCACGCAGGTAGGCGTGCAGGTTGCCGGCCGACAAGAAGATCCCCTCGCCGGGACCGAGCGTAGTCCGATTGAGCAGCAGCGCGGCCAGCACACCGGCGTCGCCGGGATACCGCTCACCGAGTTCCAGCACCGTCTTGGCTACGGCGGCGAATTCGGTTGCACCCGAACTCACGTAGTGGATTGCGCCATCCAGCACCGCGGTCACCAGCACGTCGACGTCGGGCTGCGGGGCGGTGATCCAGGTGGTGAACAACGCCCGCAGTCCGTCGGCGTCGGATTGGTCGTTCAGCAAATCGATGAACGGATCCAAGTCGGACACCGCAAGGGCCCGCAGCAGCTTGATGGTTTGGGCCACCGGACGGAAGCCCGCCAGCACCTCGAATGGCTGCAGCGCCACCAGCAGCTCGGGCTTGTGGCTGGAGTCGCGGTAGTTACGCACCGGCGAGTTCACCGGGATGCCGAGGCGTTCCTCGCGCCGGTAACCCTCGGCGGCTTGCTCGGAACTGGGGTGCGCCTGCAGCGACAGCGGCTCCTCGGCCGCCAGCACCTTGAGCAGGAACGGCAGCACATCACCGAACCGGGCGCGAGCCGCGGCGCCGAGCTGGCCTTCCGGATCGGCGACCACCGCCTGCAACAGCGAGACTTCGCCGTCGGGCGCTTCGAGGAAGGCCGGGTCGCCCGGGTTTGCCCCGAGCCAGAGCTCGGCTTCTGGATGGGCGGCCGGTACCGGGCGACCAGTGAACTCCGCGATGGCGGTCCGTGACCCCCACGCGTACGTCCGTATCGCTCCACGTAACAACTGCACTGTTTATAACCTCGGAACCAGTTATCCCCGCACCAGCCGCAAATAAACCGCAGCCATCTCCAGTCGGACCGCCAATATAGCCAGCTGCTGCTCCACCCGTTGCGTGCCGGGCAGCGCGCGGCGGCCATCCAGCAGATCAGGCACGTCCTCGGCACCGACCATGTCGACGTCGTCGAACTGCGCGATGCGCGACGCGACCACCGTCCGCTCGGTATCCAGCGTCAACGCCAGCACCCGCAGCCGCTCGGTGATCGGCCCGTCGATCTCCTCGTCGTGGAACAACGACTCCGTCGAGTCGGCGAACCCAGACCCAGCCCCCGCGTGCAGGGCGATCAGGGCGTCCGCCAGACCGGCGGCCGCGGCTACCTCGTGCGCGATCCGCAGCAGTACCGCGCACCCGTGCCGGGCCAGAGTCAGCGTCGCGGCACAGTCCCCGGCCAGCACGACCCGGCGCCGCGACATGCGCTCGACCAGCGCCTTGGCCGGATTCGTGAATACTTCGCGGCTGGCACTGTTACGCAATGCTTCGGCATCCATCTGGTCGGCCAGCGCGGCGAGGTCCACCCGCAACTTGGGATCGACGCTTTGCAGGACAGCCAGCCCCACGGCCAGGTATCGGCACAGACCGAACCCGTCGGTGACCGGAAGCCGCGGCTCGATGACCGCAGCCCGGCCGGCTGTGGCATCACGCAGCGGGCCGTCGTACGGCGCCGCGACGACCACCCGCGCACCCCGACGCACCGCGCTCGCGGCGGCTCCGACCAATGCCGGGTCGCCCGGGTCGTCGCCCGCCACGACCAGCATGTCAAGCGCGCCGATCCACGGCGGTGCCTCGGCGGCGATGACGATCGGTGTCGGGGCATCGCCCGACGTCGCGGCCAGCATGGTGCCCGCGGTCTCGGCGGTACCGCGTCCGGCAACCCAGATCACGGTGCGCGGAGGGTCACCCTGCAGCGAGTCCAAGGCACCCTCATCGAGCGCGGCCGCGACCGCACGCACGTGCGCGCCGCCCATGGATGCCGCCCGCAACAGTCCGTCGCGGTCGGCGGCAAGCAGGCCTTCGGTGTCGTCGAGCTCGATCACGGCCTGGGCCGCATTCACGTCACGGCCTCCGGCTGCCCGACCTGCCGACGGATCTCACCGGCGACCTGCTGGACGACCGCGTCGACATCCTCGGTGCAACGTCCTTCCACATTCAGCCGCAGCAGCGGCTCGGTGTTGGAGGTGCGCAAGTTGAACCAACTGCCCTCGCCCAGGTCGACGGTCACCCCGTCGAGGTGGTCGATCGAGTGGATCCGGGCGCCGAACGACTTGAGCACTGCTTCGACGCAGGAGGCTGCATCGGCCACCGTGAAGTTGATCTCGCCGGAGGACTCGTAGCGCTGGTAGTCGGCGGCGACCTCGGACAGCGGGCGTTCTTGTTTCCCTAGTGCGGCAAGCACATACAGCGCGGCCAGCATCCCGGAGTCGGCCCCCCAGAAGTCGCGGAAGTAATAGTGCGCCGAGTGTTCGCCGCCGAAGATCGCGCCGGTCTCGGCCATCAGCCCCTTGATGTAGGAGTGCCCGACCCGTGAGCGCAGCGGCGTGCCACCACGCTCGACGACCAGCTCCGGCACCGCGCGCGACGTGATCAGGTTGTGGATCACCGTCGCACCGATCTCCCGGCTCAGCTCGCGCGCGGCGACCAGAGCGGTCACCGTCGACGGCGACACCGGCTGGCCGCGCTCATCGACGACGAAGCAGCGGTCGGCGTCGCCATCAAAGGCCAACCCGATGTCTGCGCCGCTATCGCGCACATAGGCCTGCAGGTCGGCGAGGTTCGCCGGGTCCAGCGGATTGGCTTCGTGGTTGGGAAACGAGCCGTCGAGTTCGAAGTACAACGGCAGCAACGTGATCGAGTCGATCGCGCCGAGGACCGCGGGTGCGGTGTGGCCCGCCATCCCGTTGCCCGCGTCGACGGCCACCCGCAGCGGACGCAGCCCGGAGGTGTCGACCAGCGAGCGCAGGAAGTCGCCGTACTCCGCGAGCACATCCTTGTCGGTCACCGTTCCGGTGGGCCCTTCGTGGGACTCGACGCCGGCGATGATGTCGTCGCTGATGGTCGTCAACCCGGTGTCGGCGCCGACCGGCTTGGCGGCCGCCCGGCACAGTTTGATGCCGTTGTAGGCCGCCGGGTTGTGGCTTGCGGTGAACATCGCGCCCGGGCAGTCCAGCAGTCCCGAGGCGAAATAGAGCTGATCGGTCGACGCCAGGCCGATGCGGACCACGTCGAGACTCTCGCCGGTGACGCCGGCCGCGAAAGCGGCCGCCAACGACGGTGAGCTGTCGCGCATGTCGTAGCCGATGACGACCTGCCTCGCGCCTTCGCTACGCATCAGCCTGGCGAAGGCGGCGCCGACGTCGGAGACGAAGGACTCGTCGATCTCCGAGCCGACCAGACCTCGCACGTCATAGGCCTTGATCACACGGTGAACAGCCGCAGCGGGCCGAGACATCGAGGAGCTCCTGACTAAAGGGACACGTGGTCGTCAGCTTAGCCCCGCGACGATGCGGGTTGGGCCGCCCGCGGCTGGGGTTCCCCCACGCCGCGCGGCGGCGAGGGGGCCGAGCGGTTTGCTAGTCGGCGGGGTCCGGCAGCACCCGAAGGTGACCGCGCCGACGCCCGTTACCGGCCGGGCGCTGGCCCGCCGAGGTCAAGACACCGGTCGCCGGCGCCTCGGCCGTCACACCGTTGTACTGGGCACCCGAGTCGTGGAATCCGTTGACCGGGCCGCCCGCGGCGGCCACGTCGCGGCCCTCGCGCACGGCTTCGGCCAGCGCGATCAGGTCGTCCTCGTCAGGGTTGGTGGCCAGCGGGCCGGAGTGCCGGACGAGCTCCCAGCCGCGCGGCGCGGTGATCCGGCCGGCATGGCTGACGCAGAGGTCCCAGGAGTGCGGCTCGTGGGCGATAGCCAGCGGGCCGATGACCGCGGTGGAATCCCCATACACGAAGGTCAGCGTCGCCACCGCGTAATGCGGGCAGCCAGGCCGGCAACAGCGACGCGGAACGTTCACGATCGAGAGATTATCGTGCGAAAACGCCCACGCGGCGCCGGACACGCGCATTCGCTGGAGCCGGGATGTTCAACCGTTACCATCGCCGGGTGAGCGATTCGCGCAGCTCCCCGAGCGGCCGGCACCCGAGGGGCAAAAAAGTCTCGCGCCGCGGCCGCGACATGCGCGGTCCGCTGCTGCCGCCGACGGTGCCCGGATGGCGCAGTCGCGCCGAACGCTTCGACATGGCCGTGCTCGAGGCTTACGAGCCCATCGAGCGGCGATGGCAGGAACGACTGTCCGGGCTCGACGTGGCGGTCGACGAGATCCCGCGGATTTCGGCCAAAGACCCCGACAACGTGCAGTGGCCACCGGAGGTGGTCGCCGACGGGCCGATCGCACTCGCCCGGCTGATCAGCGCCGGCGTCGACGTGCGCGGCAGCGCCACCCGCGCGCGAGTTGTGTTGTTCCGCAAGCCAATCGAGCGACGCGCGAAAGACACGGTCGAGCTGGCTGAATTACTGCATGAGATCTTGGTGGCGCAGGTGGCCACCTACCTGGACGTCGAGCCCTCGGTCATCGACCCGACGATCGACGATGAATAACGGGTGATCGCAAGCGCGGCGTAGCCGAGCGCGGCGGGTCACCCGCTATCGAATGACCGCGTCGCGTCAGATGATTCCGCGCTTGAGGCGGCGGCGTTCCCGCTCCGAGAGGCCGCCCCAAATTCCGAAGCGCTCGTCGTGGGCCAAGGCGTAGTCGAGGCATTCACTACGCACCTCGCAGCCAAGGCAGATCTTCTTGGCCTCGCGCGTGGAGCCGCCCTTCTCGGGGAAGAACGCTTCTGGATCCGTCTGAGCACACAACGCACGGTCTTGCCACTGATCGGTCTCAACCTCGGCGGCCTGGAATTCATCTTCGACCGTGTCGGGAACCAAACTCAAATGGGGCCTTGGGGATACCCCTGTGATCGGCAAGCCGGGAGTGGTGTGCGGTGGTGTCCCACCCATTAAGCCTCGAAGGTGTTCATAGGACATGCTCCGCCTCCTCACCTGGTTTCGTTGATCGTGAAATGTGACCACTGTTTTGATGTCGGCCATCCCGATTCGAACAAATGATCGAATCTCGGTCTGCGACACCGAATCCGGCCGGCCAACCGAAATGACACTGGTGTGATTACACACGGGTAAGAGGCGCTTTGCAAGCGATTCGGAAGATTTCCATATCATCTCGTGACCAATTTTTTGCGACACTGACACCAATGCGGCCTTGGCGTGTCGGTCACACCCGTCACACAGGGCATTCCGGCACCAGTCCCGCGCCCCGATTACGCCACTCACCTCGGCGTCTGCGCTGAGGCCGCGCGTACTGTCGTGCGGTGTGAAGGTCACGGTTCTGGTCGGCGGGGTTGGCGGCGCCCGCTTCCTGCTCGGGGTGCAGCAACTACTCGGATTGGGCCAATTCGCCTCTGAGTCTGCGCCGGTCGGCGAACACGAGCTGAACGCGGTCGTCAATATCGGCGACGACGCATGGATGCACGGTGTGCGGATCTGTCCCGACCTGGACACCTGTATGTACACCCTGGGTGGCGGCGTCGACCCGGAGCGCGGCTGGGGCCATCGGGGCGAAACCTGGCATGCCAAGGAAGAACTCGCGCAGTACGGCGTGCAGCCCGACTGGTTTCAACTCGGCGACCGCGACCTGGCCACCCATCTGGTGCGAAGCCAGATGCTGCGCGCAGGCTACCCGCTCTCGCAGGTGACCGCCGCGTTGTGCGACCGCTGGCAGCCCGGCGCGCGACTGCTGCCCGCCAGCGACGACCGTTGCGAAACACACGTCGTCATCACCGATCCCGCCGACGACAGCCAGCGCGCGATCCACTTCCAGGAGTGGTGGGTCCGTTACCGCGCGCAGCTGCCGACGCACAGCTTCGCCTTCGTCGGCGCTGAAAAAGCGAACGCGACAACGGAAGTGACCGATGCGATCGCCGAAGCCGACGTCATCCTGGTGGCGCCGTCGAATCCGGTAGTCAGCGTCGGCGCGATCCTGGCCATCCCCGGGATCCGCTCGGCGCTGCGGTCAACCAGCGCCCCCGTGGTGGGCTACTCGCCGATCATCGATGGAAAGCCGTTGCGCGGCATGGCCGATGAATGTCTCAAGGTGATCGGAGTGGCCTCGACCGCCGAGGCGGTAGGGCGGTACTACGGTGCGCGGGCAGGCACCGGAATCCTGGATTGTTGGCTGGTCCACGAGGGCGATCACGCCGAAATCGAAGGCATCGCAGTGCGATCAGCGCCATTGCTGATGACCGACCCGAAAGCCACGGCCGAGATGGTGAGCGCCGGTCTCGAGCTTGCGGGCGTGACGGCGTGACCCAATCGCCGGCCGTCCGGGAGCACGGCACCGCGTCACCCGTCGAGATCCTGCCGGTCATTGGGCTTCCCGAATTCCGGCCCGGTGATGACCTGAACGCCGCGCTGGCCGCGGCCGCACCCTGGCTGCGCGACGGCGACGTGTTGGTTGTCACCAGCAAGGTACTATCCAAGTGCGAGGGCCGCCTGGTGCCCGCACCGCAGGATCCCGAGGCGCGAGATGCGCTGCGCCGCAAACTCGTCGACGCCGAGTCCGTCCGGGTGCTGGCACGCAAGGGCCGAACGCTGATCACCGAGAACGGGCTCGGCGTGGTGCAGGCGGCGTCCGGCGTGGACGGCTCCAACATCGGCACCGACGAGTTGGCGCTGCTGCCCGTCGATCCCGACGGCAGCGCCGCGTTGTTGCGGGCCGGCCTCCGCGAAAGCCTCGGCGTCACGGTCGGCGTCGTCATTACCGACACCATGGGGCGCGCGTGGCGCAACGGACAGACCGACGCGGCCGTCGGCGCGGCCGGCATCTCGGTGCTGCACGGCTACGCGGGCGCGGTCGACCGGCACGGCAACGAACTGCTGGTCACCGAGGTCGCTATTGCCGACGAGATCGCCGCCGCCGCCGACCTGGTCAAGGGCAAGCTCACTGCGATACCGGTGGCAGTGGTGCGCGGCCTGCCGGCCGGCGTGGTAACCGATACCGCCGCCACGGCGCGACAACTCGTGCGGTCCGGCACCGACGACCTGTTCTGGTTGGGCACCGCCGAGGCCCTGGAGCTCGGTCGCCAGCAGGCCCAGCTGATGCGCCGCTCGGTGCGCCGATTCGCCGCCGAGCCGGTACCCGCGCAACTCGTCGAGGACGCGGTCGCCGAAGCGCTGACCGCACCGGCTCCGCATCACACCCGGCCGGTGCGCTTCGTGTGGCTGCAGACACCGGCGACGCGCAGCCGGCTGCTCGAGCGGATGCGCGACAAGTGGCGCGCCGACCTCACCGGCGACGGCAGGCCGGCCGACTCAGTGGAGCGTCGACTGGGCCGCGGTCAGATCCTCTACGACGCACCCGAAGTCGTCATTCCGATGCTGGTTCCCGACGGCGCGCACAGTTATCCCGACGCCGCGCGCACCGATGCCGAGCACACCATGTTCACCGTCGCGGTCGGGGCCGCGGTGCAGGCGCTGCTGGTGGCGTTGTCGGTACGCGGGGTGGGTAGCTGCTGGATCGGTTCGACGATCTTCGCCGCCGATCTGGTCCGCGAGGAACTGAGCCTGCCTGACGACTGGGAACCATTGGGCGCCATCGCTATCGGCTATCCCGAAGATCCCGTGACCGAGCCTCGCCAACCCGTCGCCGCACACGATCTGCTGGTGCGCAAGTGAGCGTTCGATCCTCGGCGATCGCGCTGCTGTCCGACTGGCAGGCACCGGATCGGTCGCAGGATTCCCTGCGTAACGCCGTGCTGGCGTTCCTGGATGCCCGGGAGGACGCCTGTCTTCGGGAATGCGTACCGGGCCACATCACGGCGTCGGCGTTGGTGCTCGACGACACCGGCGGTCAGGTGTTGTTGACGCTGCATCCGCGATTGGGGCGATGGGTTCAATTGGGCGGGCACTGCGAGGATTCCGACGCCGACATCGTGGCGGCAGCGCTGCGCGAGGCCACCGAAGAATCCGGCGTCGACGGCCTGCGGATCAGGCCCGATCTGGCCGCGATCAACGTCCACGCGCTCACCTGCTCGCTGGGAGTACCGACCCGTCACATCGACTTGCAGTTCGTGGCCAACGCGCCGTCCGCGGCGCAGATCGCGATCAGCGACGAATCAGTGGACTTGCGGTGGTGGCCGATCGACGGGCTGCCGCCCGGCACCGACGGGGCGCTGGCCTATCTGGTCGAGCGCGCTCAGATGTCGCTGGAGTAGCGGATCCCGCCGTCGGGAATGTGCACGCCGGGCCAGACCCGCGCTCCCCGCAGCAGCTCGCAGCGGGCGCCGATGTCGGCGCCGTCGCCGATCACGCCGTCGCGGACCAGCGCCCGCGGACCGATCCGCGCGCCGAACCCGATGATCGAGCGTTCGACCACGCTGCCCGCCTCGATCCGCACGCCGTCGAAGATGACCGCGCCGTCCAACCGCGCGCCGGGGCCGATCTCGGCGCCACGTCCGACGACGGTACCGCCGATGAGCAGCGCGCCGGGCGACACCGCGGCGCCGTCGTGCACCAAATGCTCGCCGCGATGGCCACCCAGCGCCGGTGACGGAGCGATACCGCGCACCAGATCCGCCGATCCGCGCACGAAGTCCTCCGGGGTGCCCATGTCACGCCAGTAGCTGGCGTCGACATATCCGCACACCTTGACGCCGTCGGACAGCAGGGCGGGAAACACCTCGCGCTCGACCGACACCACGCGGCCGCGCGGAATCCGATCAATGGTCTCGCGGGAGAACACGTAGCAGCCGGCGTTGATCTGATCGGTCGGCGGATCCTCGGTCTTCTCCAAAAACGCTGTGACTCGGCCGTCTTCGGTCGGCACGCAACCGAAGGCCCGGGGATCGCCCACCCGCACCAGGTGCAGGGTCAGGTCGGCCTGCTGCTGGTGGTGGTAGTCGAGGAGTTGACCGAGATCCGCTCCGGACAGCACGTCGCCGTTGAACACCAGCGCCGTGTCGTGGCGCAGACGCCCCGCGACGTTGGCGATTCCGCCGCCGGTGCCCAGCGGACTCTGCTCGGTCACATACTCGATCTGCAGGCCCAGCTTGGACCCGTCACCGAACTCAGCCTCGAAAACCGTTGGCTTGTAGGATGTTCCGAGGATCACGTGCTCGATGTCGGCCGCGGCTATCCGCGACAGGAGATGGGCCAGAAAGGGCAGTCCGGCGGTGGGCAACATCGGCTTGGGCGCCGACATCGTCAGGGGCCGCAGCCGGGTGCCCTTACCGCCGACGAGGACGACCGCGTCAACGTGCTTGCTCACCTCATCGCCGCCCTTCTGCAGAATTGCCCACCATCAGCCGCCACCGCACCGCCAAACCGGCCCGGAAGG
This sequence comes from Mycobacterium sp., assembly GCF_036488105.1. Lineage (GTDB taxonomy): Bacteria > Actinomycetota > Actinomycetes > Mycobacteriales > Mycobacteriaceae > Mycobacterium. The sequence goes on from NZ_DASXHW010000129.1 coordinate 12,448, forward strand.
CTAGCCGCAGCGGAGCACGCCATGGTCCAGAATGCCGGTCGGCGAGGTAGGTGTACGTGCTTTTGTGATGCGCCGCCAAATTGCGCGACGACTCCCGCGCGGTCGCGTGGCCCTTGTGATGCAGCACTTCGGCCGACGGCACATACACGTTGAGCCAGCCCGCGCGGCCCATCCGGTCACCGAGATCGACGTCCTCCATATACATGAAGTAGCGCTCGTCGAAGCCGCCGATCTGCTCGAAGGCCGTGCGGCGCACCAGCAGGCACGATCCGGACAGCCAGCCGACCGGTCGCTCGCTGGGTTCCAGTCGA
>NZ_DASXHW010000141.1:0-4354 GCF_036488105.1 Mycobacterium sp.
AAATGGTTCTTCGAGCACACCAAGCGCGGCGACATCGTGCAGGTGCTCAACACGCTCGGGCCGCCGCTGTCGGGCACCGAAGGGCTCGGCGACTGGAACATCCCGTGGGATCAGTGGCACGCCGGCAATGCCAAGGCGTGACACCGATTGGTTACGCCGCATTCGTTATCTAGCAACCTAATTCACGTTCGACACGCCGACTGAGCGCCCCTCCGTTCCAGCGGCCGGTGACGCTTTTAGCCTTATAGGCGTGAATGAAACTCTCGGTCGTCCAACCGAGGTGGGCGTCAGTCGCAATGTCCGCGATCAACTTGCTCTGTTGAGCGGCCATGTCCTGTGGCAAGTGGTCGGTGTCGCCGTCGGTGCAATCGGCTACGCGGCGGAGGCGGGCGGGTTCGAGCTCGAGATGCGCAGAGCCGCCTCGCGCACTCAACGCTGAGCCGAGCGGCCTCGGGCGCGGCACGGCCCCTTTGGGGTGAGTGACGGGACTCGAACCCGCGACATTCAGGATCACAACCTGACGCTCTACCAACTGAACTACACCCACCATTGCCGCCGGCCGCCGAGGCGACCTACAGCGTCGTCGATACTAACTGCTTGAGTCCTCCGCGGGCGAATCCATTTCCTCCGGCGCGGCCGGTTCGACCTCGAGCTCCTCGGCCACGGCTGCGATCTCGCTGGTCGTGGGGCCCGGGGGTGTCACGAACGCGGTGCGCCGGTAGTACTGCAGCTCACGGATGGATTCGTGGATGTCGGCCAGCGCGCGGTGCGACAGACCCTTGGCCGGCTGGCCGTAGTAGATCCGCGGATACCAACGGCGGCACAGCTCCTTGATCGAGCTCACATCGATCATCCGATAGTGCAGATACGAGTCCAGCGCAGGCATGTCGCGAGCGATGAAGCCACGATCGGTGGCGATCGAGTTGCCCGCCAGCGGCGCCGTATTGCCTTGCCTGACGTGTCGACGGATGTAGTCGAGCACCGCCTTCTCGGCTGTCGCGACGTCCACGGTGGACGCCCGCACCTCTTCGATAAGCCCCGAGCGGGTGTGCATCTCGGTCACCACGTCAACCATCGACGACAGCGCCGCATCGTCGGCGTGGATCACCACGTCGACGCCGTCGCCGATAATGTTCAGGTCAGCGTCGGTAACCAGGACGGCGATCTCGATTAACTTGTCTGAGCCCAGGTCCAGGCCGGTCATCTCGCAGTCGATCCACACCAGTTCGTCCCGCACAGCATTCACAGTAGGCAAAGTTAGCTGGCCGCCCTGCAGCCACCCCGCCTGAGCACTACAGCCAGTAAGGTCGTGCGTGATCGAGACCTCGGCACTAGTAGGGGAGAGACAAGCGTCTTATGAGCAGTGAATCGACAGCGAACCCCGCACAGCAGATCGCAGCCGGCTACGCCGTCGAGGGCCAGGCCCTGGAGTTGGGTGCAGTCGTTATCGACGGCAAGACAAACCCGGCCGCACAAATCCGCATCCCGTTGGCCACCGTCAACCGGCATGGTCTGGTGGCCGGCGCGACCGGTACCGGCAAGACCAAGACGCTGCAGGTAATCGCAGAACAACTCTCGGCGGCGGGTGTGCCGGTGCTGATGGCAGACGTCAAGGGCGACCTGTCTGGTCTGTCGCGCCCAGGTGAAAGCAATGACAAGATCACCGGTCGCGCCAAGGAATCCGGCGATGACAACTGGCATGCAACGGCGTTTCCGGTGGACTTCCTGTCGCTGGGAATCAAGGGCATCGGTGTTCCGGTGCGTGCCACGATCGCCAGCTTCGGGCCGATTTTGCTGTCAAAGGTGTTGGGGCTCAACGCTACTCAAGAGTCAACGCTGGGCTTGATCTTCCACTATGCCGAACAGCAGAACTACGAGCTGCTGGACCTGAAAGACCTGCGTGCGGTGATCGGGAAGCTCACCAGCGACGACGGCAAGGCCGATTTGAAGTCGTTGGGCGGCGTCTCCGCGCAAACGGCCGGCGTCATCCTGCGCGCCCTGGTCAATCTGGAAGCCGAAGGCGCCGATACTTTTTTCGGTGAGCCGGAACTAAAGCCCAAGGATTTGTTGCGTTTTGACGACAAGGGCCGCGGGGTCATCTCTCTACTGGAGCTCGGAGCTCAAGCCGCCCGGCCGGTGCTGTTCTCGACTTTCCTGATGTGGGTGCTGTCCGACCTTTTCAGGACCTTGCCTGAAATCGGTGACGTCGACAAACCCAAGCTGGTCTTCTTTTTCGACGAGGCGCACTTGTTGTTCAGCGATGCGTCCAAAGCGTTTCTGGAACAGGTCGAGCAGACGGTCAAGCTGATCCGCTCCAGGGGTGTCGGCGTCTTTTTCTGCACCCAGCTACCCACCGACGTGCCCAACCAGGTGTTGTCGCAGTTGGGAGCTCGCATCCAGCACGCGCTGCGTGCGTTCACGCCCGACGACCAGCGGGCGCTGACCAAGACCGTCCGCACCTACCCGAAAACCGATGTCTACGATCTGGCTTCGGCGTTGACGTCGCTGGGCATCGGCGAGGCAATCGTCACTGTGCTATCGGAACGCGGCGCCCCAACCCCGGTGGCGTGGACCCGACTGCGTTCGCCCCGTTCGCTGATGGCCGCCATCGGTGATGACGCGATCGGCAGTGCGGCCAAAGCCAGCCCACTGCAGGCGGTCTACGGTGAGACCAAGGACCGGGAATCCGCGTACGAGAAGATCGAAGCCGAAAAGGCAAAGGCTCCAGCCGAGCAGCCGGCGGCGGGGAAGTACGCGCGCGAAGCCGCGAAAAAGCCTGGCTGGTTCAGTCGGTTCGTGAACAGCCGCGGCTTCCAGACCTTCCTCAAGGCGCTGGGCACCGAGATCATCCGCAACATGTTCGGCGGCGGCAGCAAACGTCGTCGGTAGATCAGCCGCCCATCTTCTTGTAAAAGCTTCCGACGATCGGTGCGACGATCGCGCGTGGTGCGTACTGGCTTGCCGCCGACATCGCCTTGGACGTCACGCCGGGGACCACGCGCATCTTGTTGCGCGCCAACGCATCTAGCGATTTCTTTGCGGTGTATTCGGTGGAGATCCACAGAAAGTCCGGCACCAGCTTCTCAACGATCGAAGCCTCGGACGCGTCAGGTAGTTCGGTGCGCACCGGGCCCGGGGCCAGCACCGTCACATGCACACCGGTTTTGCGCAGTTCGCCACGCAATGACTCGCTGAACGTGTTCGCGAATGCTTTCGTCGCCGCATAGGTCGCGTTGTAGGGGATCGGTGAATTGCCTGCTGCCGAACCGGAAATCAAGATGCCACCGGCCTTGCGTTCAATCATTCCCGGCAGCACCGCCAGCACCAGGTCGTGTACCGCGACCGCGTTCAGCTGAACCTGAGCCCGCTCCGTCGCGGGATCCAGAGTGGAGACCGGACCGAAGGTGGCGGTACCGGCGTTGGCGCACAGGATCGAGATGTTTCGAGTGGCCAACTCGTCGACCAGTTTTGCGCGTTCGGCCGTGTCGGCAAGGTCGGCGGGACGGACTTCGACGGTGACGCCGTATTTCTCGGTCAGCTTGCCGGCCAGGGTGTTGAGCAGCTCTTCGCGCCGCGCGGTGACGATCAGACTGTGGCCGCGCGCTGCCAATTCGGTGGCCAGTGCTTCGCCGATGTTCTGCGAGGCGCCGGTGACAACGGCACGAGCGTCGGGGCTGGGGGCGGGTACCGGCATGCGCCAATGGTAGACAGACCAACAATGTCTGATTCCGGCAGTAACGATTCGCCCCGATCCCAGCGAGCCCACGCGATGGCGTGGGCACTGTGGGACACCGGTGCGGCCGGCGTGAGCGCCGTCGTGGTGACCTTCGTGTTCTCGGTGTATCTGACCGGCACCGTCGGCAAGGGTTTGCCCGGCGGTGTGCCGCCGGCAAGTTGGCTGGGTCGCGCGCTGGCGATCGCGGGATTGACGATCGCCGTGTTGGCGCCGGTGATCGGTGTGTGGGTCGAAGATGCACGGCGACGGCGAATCGCCCTGACCGTGCTGACCGGAATGGTGGTGGCGCTGGTGAGCGCCATGAGCCTGATTCGTGACCGCCCGCAGTACCTGTGGCCCGGACTGGCGTTGCTTGCTATCGCCGCGGCGTGCGGCGACCTGGCCAGCGTGCCGTACAACGCGATGCTGCGTCAGATTTCGACGCCGCAGAACTCCGGCCGGATCTCGGGATTCGGCTTGGCCGCGGCATTCGTCGGCAGCGTTGGCTTGTTGCTGACCACCTACTTCGGCTGCATCGTCGGTAAGGGCGATACGCGTGGGTTTCTGCAACTGCCCATCAGCGACGGCACGAACGTGCGGGTGGCAATGCTGCTGGCTGCCGGCTGGTTCGTACTGTTC
>NZ_DASXHW010000211.1:0-4549 GCF_036488105.1 Mycobacterium sp.
ATGTGCCTTACCGTCCACGTCGTGCCGCAGTCCTCTTCGCGGGCGAACCCCCACTCGCCGTCCTTCGTCACCGCCGCCCAGCACTGAAGCCTGCCGCCACGGGTCGGGAGCATGGTCTTGTCGCCGAGAGGGGCGAGGGGGATGCCGCTAGCCACGGGACGTCTCCGGCCGGGATGCCCAGACCATCGCGACGCGGATCTTCGCGTCCACATCGACCCGCCAGCCTGCGGCGCGCAGCGTCTCGGCGTAGGCGCTGACCATGGACAGCTCGTGCCGCCCCTCCCCGTGGAGCATCCCCCACCAGGAGACGACAACCTCACCCGGGCCGCGCTGCTTGACGTTGAACCCCGCCGTCGTCACCTTGTACGCCTGCGCCCTGCCGCCAGCGACGGCCTTGACGTGCCCGGCCTTTAGCAGAGCGGCAGAGACGGAGCGGGCAGTGGGGGGCTTGACCTCAGCCACGGGAAGCACCTTCGTTCGCGGTGCGGATGCTGGCGAGCATCTGCCGCTTCTCCGCCTTGATCTTGCGCAGGTCGATTCCGGACCAGTCGGCGAGAAGCCGCTCAGTACCGCGCTGCTCGTGAACCCATCCACGGGTAGTGACCTCGTATTCAAGGCCCTTGCCGCACCAGCAGCAGGTACCCGGCTCCGCGCCGAGGTCGTCGCCGACCACGTACTCCCGGCCGTGCCAGTGCAGGCAGTGGGTGTCGTAGTAGTCGGCGCTGCCGACGTCGGATTCGCGGGTCGGCCAGCAGGGAGACTTTCGGTTTTCCCCGTGGCCCTGCCGCCGCCGCATCCGGCAGTCAGGGTCTGTCGGGCGCACGTCAATCAGGTCTTCGCGGTAGGTCATGAGCTGGACGCCCTGATCCTCAAGCCACTCGACGAACTCGCCGATGGCCTGTGTCTGGCTGGCAACCGCCGACAGCTTGTCGTGCTCGGGGTACTCGCTCACTGGTCCTCCTCGGCTAGTTCGGTCTCAGGCTGCTCAGGCTCGGCATTCCGGCGAGCGCGGGCGGCCCTGGCGTTGCGGTCCTCACGCTCGATGTAGTCGATGTCGGCGCCCTTCCCGAGAGTGCGGCCGGGGGCGCTCGTGATCAGGAGCAGCACCGAGGCGGAAACCCCGGCGACCCTTGCGCCGAGCGGCTGCGCGTAGTTCTCGGTGCGGCACAGGTCCACCGCCCCGCAGGCGTCCTCATCCGTGTAAGCGGTCCAGCGCTCGCCCTGGTAGGTGACGTAGTCGCCCCTGTGGAAAGTCATCAGAACCCCCCGTACCGGATGCCGCGACGTCCGCGCCCGAAGGACTTGATCCGCTCCTCGGACGCCTCGCAGTCTCCGGCCTTCCAGTAGCCGCCGGGCATGATGTACACCGCGAAACGGTGACGGTCGCCTGTGTACTTGTAAGAGCAGGGGAAGCGCCGGCACTCGGCGGTCACGGCGTCCGCCTCGGCGGAGTAACCGGATGCTGCGAGGTAAGCGCGGACATCGTTCTCGGTGAGGCGGTCGCTGCCGTTGAACGAGAGATAAGTGACGGTGGTGTCCATGTCAGGCCGCCTTCGCGAGCGAGCGGCGGGAGGCAACCGAGAGCACCCGTGCCGCAAGCTGCTGATAGCAGGGCCGCTTCGACCGCAGCCCGCCGGGGCAGTTGCACGCGCCAGCCGTGACCAGGTACGTCTCATCGCCCCGGCTGGATACCGCGCGGAACAGCATCCCGTTGCGGGCCGTCATGCGAAGGGGGACGATCCCCCCGTCGCGGATCAGCTCGTCAGCCTTGGCCTGCTGGTCGGCGGTGAAGTCGGCGCGGGCCTGCTCAACGGCGGCAGCGCGGATCTTGCGGAGGCAGACGGGGCCGTAACCTGCGGCGAGCGACTTGGCGCTCGTCAGCTTCCGGCAGCAGCCGGGGCGCAGGCACCGGGCTTCGGCGGCCGGGGCGGCGATTGAGGTCATGTGACAACAGTAGCGCATGCTCGTGTGCCAACACAAGCTATTGCTGTAAGATGCCTCTTGTGACAACACCGGAAGAGAAAGACGAGACGCCGATCCAGCGGTTCCGCGTGCCCCTAGCGGCATGGGACAGCTTCGGCCGGATGTGCCGAAGACGCGGGATGATGCGCGCCCGCCACCTGTTCGACCTGATGTGGTCCGACGTGAAACGGCACGGCACCGAGGAGGAGAAGGCGGCGTTCGCCGCTGCCGACAAGGAACTCCGCCAGCGCCGCAGCCGCCGCCCGGCCTGACCCAAGTCCCCGATTCGACGGGACCGGCCCCGAACCGCCAAGAACGACGCCGGCCCCGCCTCCACTCCCTACTTCTAAGGAGCGCGTCAATTATGCCCGAACGCGTTGTGCCTATCCCCGCCAGCGGGTCGTTACCGGCGTGGCCTGCGACTCGCCAGTCCGCGAGTGCTTCGAATGGCACGTCCTGCCGCGCCTCGGCAGGTACGCCCACCGCAAGCTTGACGATGGCAGCGACGACAAACTCAGCGTCCGGACCCTGTGCCCCGCCCACGACGACCGCGAGGCGTCGCTGAGCATCAGCATCGGCGACAAACAGCGCATCGTCTGGCAGTGCTTCGCCGGGTGCAATCCCGTTCGCGTGCGCGCCGCACTGAACATCGCAGGCATCCCGCTCGCCTGCCTGCCGCTGGCCGGGAAGCAGCGTGAAGACCTGCTCGACCTGCTGCGGGCGATCCTCACGGGGGACAGTGCGGATCACGGGGAAGTCAGGCTGCTGGCACTCGTGGCGCTGGAGGGATACGCCAGCCTGCCGCGCGGGACGGAACTGGAACGCATCGCCGGGCTCGGCAGCATCGGCAGGGCCACGGCGTACCGCGCGAGGAGAGCCGCGCCGGGGGTCAAAACCGCTAACCCCAGTACCTACTCCTCCGGTGAAAAGCCTGTCAAGCCGCGCAGGTCGGGGCCGTCGGGAAAAGTCCCATCGTGAGACCTCGTCCCATGATGAGACCTCCAAAAGTCTCATAGTGAGACTTCCTGCGGCGTGCGGTTTCCGCACAGTGGCGCTGGCCAAGTCACCCACGCCGCGCCTCCAGTCCTGCCCTCGCAAGCTCCCGCCTAGCGTTCCTCGGCCCGTTCCCCCGCCTCTGCGGCGTGGAGCCGGTAATAACGGCGGCACCATGGGGCGAGGTCCACTTAAGATGACCGCTGCCGGTGACCGCGATCGACCAGCCTGCCGCCTTAGCGCGCCGGGCAAGCGGCCTCAGGTGCTTCGGCACTCTCAGCCTTGACCGGCTCACGACGGGTCGCCTGCCTCGGACATGAGGGCTTTAGCGTGCCCGAAAAGCACCCCGGCCTGCCAGCGAAGCTGTGCCGGGGTCAGGGCGTAGGTACCCTCGGGCTCAGTGGCGTAGACGGCCGCGTCAGAGGCCTCCGCCATCCAGTCAGCGGCAATCTCGCGGAGGCGCTCGCGCAGTTCCGCCGCGTGCGCCCGGTGTTTCTCGACCAGTTGCCCGCAGTCCGTCATCCACAGGCGGACGCCCTCGTTCTCCCCGTCCAGGGCCATGCCCAGGTGCATGACTCGCAGCCGCAGCGCCGCGATCACCTGCGCAGGGGGCCCGCTGTCGGCAGGGAGAGCGCGGGCGTACCACGGCACCTGCCCGGACGCGCCCGCGAGTGCTTCCACGGGGTCGCCGTGAAGCTCCCGCATCCGCTCGTCCGCCCACGCGTCGGTGAGGGCCATCACGGCGTCGACCTGCTCCGGGCCGAGCAGGTAGCCGGAGGTTCCCTCATCGCCGCGGAAGGTGACCGCTTCGAGGACGGCGGCGCGCAACTCGTCACGGGTCACGACGCCAGTCCTTCGCGGATGGCGGCGACCGTGGCCGCGTTAGGGACGGTGCTCTCCCGGGCCAGTCGCTCGTATTCGGCTATGGCGCGCATGGCGGCGGCCAGCTCGGGCGCGAGGCGCACCTGGTGGTCCGGGTCCGATGCCCACGGGTAGTAGTTGATGCCCCGCCAGCTGATGACCCGCCGGTCGGCACTGGCGAAGCACTGCGGCCCGATGACGATCGTGCCGTCAGGCTCCGGCGAGGGCGGCCGAGCGGGGCGCATGCCCTTGAAGCCGATCCCGTTGCGGTCAAGGATTCCGAGTGCTTCCCGCCGAACGTCCCTGGCGTCCTGGCCGCCCCGGTACAGCACCTCGGCGAGGTCGGTGATCACCTGCCACGGGTCCGGGGCGGTCACGGCAGTTCCTCCCCGAACCATCCGCCGCAGTGCGGGCAGCGACGGGCTTCGCAGTGCGGGCACTCGATCTGGTCGATAGCGAAGTTCGTCCCGTGCTCCCCGCCGCAGTTGCCGCACGTCACGTCGAAGAAACGGGGCTCGCCCTCGCGGGGCCTGACGTCCTTCGCCGCCGCCGCGGTCATCGCCCTCACGATCGCCGCGAACACGGCATCCTTCACCCGCTGAGACTCGGGAAGCTCTGCATACGGGACGAGGGCCGGATGGGTCCTGTCCGCCGCGCTCTTGTGCTCGCCCCTCCGCCAGCCCTCAGCGGCCATCCGGCGGCACCAGTCTGCGTGAAGCTCCTCCGGGGTAGC
>NZ_DASXHW010000233.1:0-7034 GCF_036488105.1 Mycobacterium sp.
ATCGCGCAATCGACAGCCACGTCGCAGATTTCGTCGAGATGGCCCGCAGCCGGCTCCTGTCCGAATCCGAGCGCATCGGGCGACCCGCCCACGTGGTCGCCGCATTCGACACCGAATTGTTCGGCCACTGGTGGTACGAGGGCCCGGTGTGGCTGGAACGGGTGCTGCGGGCACTGCCGGAGGCCGGTGTGCGGGTCGGCACGCTAGGCGACGCCGTCAGCGCGGGCCTGGTCGGAGACGCCGTTGAATTACCGCCCAGCTCTTGGGGTTCCGGCAAGGACTGGCAAGTGTGGGCCGGTGACAAGGTGGCCGACCTGGTGCAGCTGAACGCCGAGGTCGTCGACACCGCGCTGTCCACCGTCGACAAGGCGCTGGCCCAGACCGCGACGCTGGACGGGCCGATCCCCCGCGACCACATCGCCGACCAGATCCTGCGCGAGACCCTGCTCACCGTCTCCAGCGATTGGCCGTTCATGGTGAGCAAGGACTCCGCGGCCGACTACGCCCGCTACCGGGCGCACCTGCACGCCCATGCCACCCGCGAGATCGCAGGTGCGCTGGCGTCGGGCCGCCGCGAAGCCGCACAGCGCCTGGCCGACGGCTGGAACCGGGCCGACGGCCTGTTCGGTGCGCTGGATGCACGGAGGCTGCCGCGATGAAAATCCTGATGGTGTCGTGGGAGTACCCGCCGGTGGTGATCGGCGGACTCGGCCGGCACGTCCATCACCTGTCGACCGCGCTCGCCGCCGCCGGCCACGACGTCGTCGTGTTGTCGCGGCGCCCGACGGGTACCGACCCGAGCACCCACCCGTCGTCGGATGAGATCAACGAACACGTCCGGGTCGTCGCCGCCGCGCAGGACCCGCATGAGTTCTCCTTCGGCAGCGACATGATGGCGTGGACACTGGCCATGGGCCACGCCATGGTTCGCGCCGGATTGTCGCTGAAAGACCGGCGCCGCGACCGCGCATGGCAACCCGACGTGGTGCACGCGCATGACTGGCTGGTTGCCCATCCGGCAATCGCGCTGGCCGAGTTCTACGACGTGCCAATGGTTTCCACGATTCACGCGACCGAGGCCGGCCGGCATTCGGGCTGGGTGTCGGGAGCGCTGAGCAGACAGGTGCATGCGGTTGAGTCGTGGCTGGTGCGCGAATCCGATTCGCTGATCACCTGTTCGGCGTCGATGAGCGAGGAGATCACCGAGCTGTTCGGCCCCGGCCTGGCCGAGACCACGGTGATCCGCAACGGAATCGAAGCGGCGCGATGGCCGTTCGCGCGCCGCAGGCCCCGCACCGGACCACCCGAGCTGTTATATGTCGGCCGGCTGGAATACGAGAAGGGCGTACATGAGGCGATCGCCGCACTGAAACGCATCCGGCGGGCCTACCCCGGCACCACCCTGACCATCGCCGGTGAAGGCACCCAACAGGACTGGCTCGTCGAGCAGGCTCGTAAACATCGGGTACTCAAGGCAACTCACTTCGTCGGGCGACTCGATCATGGCGATCTGCTGGCCGCCCTGCATCGCGCCGACGCCGCCGTGCTGCCCAGCCATTACGAACCGTTCGGGCTGGCGGCGCTGGAAGCCGCGGCCGCGGGCACGCCACTGGTGACGTCGAACATCGGCGGCCTGGGCGAGGCAGTGATCAACGGCCAGACCGGGATGTCGTGTCCGCCGCGCGATGTGGCTCGGCTGGCCAAGGCGGTCATTGCAGTGCTCGACGATCCGGCGGCCGCACAACGCCGGGCCAAGGCCGCACGGCAACGACTGACCGCGGATTTCGACTGGCACACGGTGGCCGACCAGACGGCGCAGGTGTACCTGGCGGCCAAGCGCCGCGAACGCCAGCCGCTGCCGCGGCTGCCCATCGTCGAGCACGCGCTGCCGGATCGGTAGATAACCGGGGCCGTCTAATGCGCAGGTACCGTCGGCCCAATGGGACTTGTGTATTCGAGCGTGATCGACGCACCGATCTACCAGGTGTTCGACTGGCATGCCCGGCCCGGGGCGTTTACCCGGCTCACGCCGCCGTGGCAGCCGATGCGGTTGATCGCCGAGGCTGACTCACTGGAGAACGGACGCGCGGAACTCGGCCTGCCGGGCGGCCTGCGCTGGGTGGCCGATCATCAACCCGATTCCTACGACCCGCCCCGGCGCTTCGTCGACACCATCGGCACCAACGGGCCGGCGTCGCTGCCGGCCAAGCTGGCGGTGCGGTGGCGGCACACCCATGACTTCGAAGAGGTCAGCGGCGATCGGACCCGGCTGACCGACCGCGTCGCGACGCCGGTTCCCGCTGTCGCGTTGCGGCCGATGTTCCGTTACCGGCACCGCCAGTTGGCCGACGACCTCGCCGTGCACCGGCAGGCGGCCGACCATGGGTTGACCCCGATCACCGTCGCCATCACCGGCGCCTCCGGGCTGGTCGGCTCGCAGTTGGCCGCCTTCCTGTCCACCGGCGGCCACCGGGTGATCCGGCTGGTCCGGCACCCGGCTACCAAAACTGATGAACGCCAATGGAATCCAGAAAGCCCCGATCCGGGTCTGCTGGCCGGCGTGGACGCCGTCATCCACCTCGCCGGCGAGTCGATCGCCGGCCGGTTCACCGATCAACACCGCGCCGCGATCCGGGACAGCCGGATCGGCCCGACGCGCCGGTTGGCTGAGCTGATCGCCCAATCGAGCGACGGGCCCAAGGTGCTGATCAGCGCGTCGGCCATCGGCTATTACGGGTACGACCGGGGCGAGGAGACGCTGACCGAGGACAGCGAACGCGGTGACGGATTTCTGGCCGATGTGGTCGCGGACTGGGAAATCGCGACGGCCCCGGCCGAGCAGGCCGGGACGCGGGTGGTGCGGGTGCGTACCGGAATCGTGCAGTCCCCCGCCGGTGGGACACTTCGGCTGTTCCGGCCGCTGTTCGCCGCCGGGCTCGGCGGCCGACTCGGCAGCGGCCAACAGTGGCTGTCCTGGATCGGGATCGACGATCTGGTCGACGTCTATCACCGCGGGCTGTGGGACACCGACTTGTCCGGACCGGTCAATGCGGTTGCTCCCGAACCGGCCCGCAACGTCGACTACACCCGGACACTGGCCCACGTGCTGCATCGTCCCGCGTTGTTGCCGGTACCGGCGTTGGGGCCGCGGGTGCTGCTCGGCGAGCAGGGTGCGCGGGAACTCGCGTGCGCCAACCAACGGGTGCTGCCGACGCGGTTGCAGCAGGCAGATCACCGATTCCGCGGCCCTGACCTCGAGCAGACCCTGCGGCACCTGCTCGGCCGCTGATCACCCACGCATCGGCGCCCACCAGGATCCGTTTCTTACCTCCCCGAAAGCCACAATCCAAGTTTGTGAGCTGGCAAGGACAGCGTCCCTACCGCGTGGTGTCTCCCGGGCGAACTATCGAGACCAGCACTCGACAATCGCGTTCTTCGCCCGCGTAAGCGCAACAAAAACGCCGAGACACGCATACCGGAAGGGCAGAAAATGACTCAGTACAGCTGGACCGTGATCGGAGCAGGGCCGGCAGGCATCGCGGCCGTGGGGCGGTTGCTTGACCACGGGATCATGGGCGAGCAAATCGCCTGGATCGACCCAGAATTCGGCGCGGGAGATTTCGGCACCAAATGGCGAGCTGTCCCGAGCAACACCCGCGTCGAGTTATTTGTCGACTACTTGACCGCCTCGCCGTCGTTTCGCTTTGGACAAGCGCCAGCGTTTGAGTTGAACAATTTCGATCCCGACCAGACATGCCTGCTCGGCGTCGTAGCCGAACCGCTGGTGTGGATCTCGCAGCATCTTTGCCAACGGGTGAGAGCTTTTCGCGCGTTCGCGACAGAACTGGTCCTAGCCAATAGGCAGTGGACCATAACCACGCAACACGAGACGATCACGTCGAAGAATGTGATCCTTGCAGTCGGCTCGGTTCCCAAGAAGCTTTCCTACGAGGAACTTGACGAGATTCCGATCGAGACCGCGCTTGATCCTGCGAAGCTTGCGAAGCTGCCTCTGGATGGCGCCACGGTCGCCGTGTTCGGCTCTTCACACTCGACGATGATCGCTCTGCCGAATCTGCTGAACATCCCGGTGAAAAAGGTGATCAACTTCTATCGCAGCCCGCTGAAGTACGCTGTCTGCTTTGACAATTGGACGCTGTTCGACGATACCGGGCTTAAGGGTCAAGCCGCCGACTGGGCGCGCGAGAACATCGATGGAACGTGCCCGCGACGGCTTGAGAGGTGCTCGGTTGGTGATCCGGAATTCGAGAAGACCCTTGAGATGTGTGATCACATCGTCTACACCGTCGGATTCGAACGCAGACATCTTCCACTGACTCCCCAATGGGGATCACTGGAATACGACCCGACCAACGGTATTCTGGCTCCTGGGCTATTCGGGGCCGGTATTGCGTTCCCTGAGTACTGGATTGACCCGCTGGGAGCAGGCCAGTACCGGGTGGGACTGGCCAAGTTCATGCAGCGACTCGACACTGCATTGCCGCTATGGCTGCGCTACCGCACATAGCAGTGGAGAACCTACGCCGGGCTGGGGCTGCCGATGTGACTCAATAGGTCTCGGATCGCGCCAGCCGGCGGCGTTCGTCCACCCACCCAGATCGCCCGAAGGGCACGTCGCAGGTTCAGATCCGGCACTTGCACGGCGCGGAGGCGTCCCACGGCCAGATCGTCGGTCACCGCCAGCCTACTTATCACCGCAGGGCCCGCACCGGCCAGGACCGCAGCGCGCACCGCTGCCGCGGACGACAATTCCAGCGCCGGACTCGCTTGTGCGAAGTCGCCGCCCAGGGCGTTGCGCAACGCAGCAGTCAGCGAATCGCGTGTTCCCGATCCCGGTTCCCGAGCGACCAGCGGGGTTCGGCCGAGTTCGGCGGCACTCACGCCTTTCGACCGCCGAACCCACTTGTGGTCGGCGGGCACGACCACCATGAGTTCGTCGTACGCAACGACCCGGCTGCGCAACCCCGACAGTGCACCGGGGCTTTCGATGAATCCAAGGTCTGCAGCGCCGTCGCGCACCGCCGATATCGCGTGCTCGCTATTGGTGGTGGTGAGAATGACCTCGGGAGGCTTGCGGCCACTTCGGGCCGCCGTCGCTTGCAGTGACACCAGCCAGAGCGGCATCAGCTGTTCAGCGACGGTAAGGCTCGCAGCCACTTTCAACTTGCTGCGGCTCTCAGTGCGAAGCGAAGCAAGCCCGGCATCGACCTGCTGGGCGACATCCAGCAACCTGCTTGCCCACTGCGCCGCAACGACGCCGGCGGGGGTCAACTGGGTACCCCGCACGGTGCGGACCGCTAGCCGCACACCGGTCTGGGCCTCGATAGAGGTGATTCGGGCAGATACTGCCTGCTGCGTCAGTCCAAGTTCCCGTCCGGCGGCCCCGAGGCTGGCTGTTTTGGCCACCGCCAGGAAGACTTCGAGCGCGGACAGTTCGGGCATGCGAGAACTCAGTGCCATGGTTTATCCAACCACAAGCTCGCTTTGTGATCCCCCAAGAACAAGCCGGATACCGATATGGCGTTGCGAGGCGCAGCATCAGAAATATGATCCGCCAAGTCATCGACGAGCCCGACTACCGCTTTACCCTCGCCAACGAGCGGACCTTTCTCGCTTGGCAGCGCACAGCGCTCGGACTGCTGGCAGCGACGGTTGCCCTGCTGCAATTCGGCCCCGGATCAGCGGTCCACGGGATGCAGTACATCTTGTCAACGGTGCTGGGAATACTGGCCATTGTGATAACTGGTGCTGGCCTGTTGCGGTGGCGCCAGGTCGATCGAGCGATCCGGTGCGGCGAGCCGTTACCGCACAATCGCACACCATCATTGCTGGCGAGCGGCCTCGCGGCGCTCGGCCTTGTCGCTTCAGTTTTGGCAGCAGTCAACGCGGTGACCGGATGAACGACGATCGAAACCGCTCACGCGGCTTCGGTCAGCTAAGGCGCCGAGCCCCGAGACAATTGACCCGTGCTAGAGATGATTGGTGCGGTGGCTGATCACAGGCCGCGGGGTGCCGACCGGACGACGGCGATCGCCGCAGCGTCGCCGTCGAATTCGATCCGCACGGCATCGCGGCCCGCAACGAACAGCAACAGCTCCTGCGGTTCACCGGTCACCGTGACGGCATCGCCGCGACCCACCCGGGCGATCCGTTCGCCGGCGGGTGTCCGCAGTTCGACCTGCGCCGGCATCTTGCTCAGCATCATCCGGCTCATCAGCCCGAGCTGGCGCCGCAGCGGGTTGGCGATCGATGCGTCAAGCACCCTGGGCTGCCAGCCGTCGATGGCTCGGCGCACGTCCTCGTGGTGAATGAACATCTCGCCGAGATTCGCGACCGCATCGAGGAGCTTGAACGGCGAGTACATCGGCGGACCGGATGACACCAGGTTGACCAGGTCATCCCAGCCGGTCGATTGCGCAACCTTGTCCTGCACCTTCTCGGTGTAGCCGGCGAAGAAAGGTAAAGCGATACCCGGCGTCGCATCGAGACGCCGTTCCCGAACGACCAGATGAGCGGCCAGATCGCGGGTTTTCCAACCGGCGCACAGCGTCGGTGCGTCGGGCCCCACCTGGCGAAACGTGGTCACCAGTGCGCTTCGTTCACGCTGCGCTGCGGTCATTAACCCACCCTAGGCGAGATATCTCTGGCGAGCGGGCCAGATGTTCAGTAAGTTAAACTTTAATCTTGTGAAGTTAATCTGCCGGGCGGACGTGTTTGCCTTCGTCATCTGGGGGGTATAGCCGGTGAGTCTGGGCGGTACGGGTTGGTCGCGACCCGACCCTTCGAGAGGGGTTTCAATGGGCGAGGTGCGTGCGCTGTCGTTAGCGCCATCCGCGCAGCCTATTGAGCGCAGCCCACAATTCTGGTCGGATCCCGCACAGTTCGGCGTATGGCGAATCGGGTTGCGCCGCAAGGTCTTGACACATCTGACCGAGTTCGTGACCGGCCGATGCGCTGCCGAACTCGATGAGTCAGGCGTGGAAGTGGCCGGCGACATCCTGATGAAGTTCGTA
>NZ_DASXHW010000121.1:0-15367 GCF_036488105.1 Mycobacterium sp.
CAGCGCGTGGTGATGAACTCCGGATCCACCTGGGACTACTTCCCGGGCCACTTCGACCCGAATTACGCTGCGGACCAGGGCCACCCAGCAATTTTCGTGAACACCATGCACCTCGCCGGCTTCGCCGATCGCATCGCAACCGACTGGGCCGGGCCGTGCAGCCGGGTCGTGCGCCGGAAGATGAGGCTGGCCGGCTCGATCTACGCCCGCGACACGATGGTGGGCCACGCGCGCGTGGTCGCCAAGCACTGCGACACGACTGTCGATCCGCCGCGCCGCCTGCTCGATCTGCGGATCGAAGTCGTCAACCAGCGCGGCGAATTGTGCTGTCCGGTCGAGCTCACCCTGCAGTTGCCGGGGTAATCGCGATGGCCGACGCATTGGTCGAACGCCATCTCGCGGTGTGCCGAAGGTTCGGCGAATCAGTGCGCGCGGCGAAGGGGAAATGGGAGCGCCCTTCGCCCTGCGATGCGTGGGATGCCAGGGCAGTACTGGAGCATGTCATCGGTTTTCACGACGTGCTGCTGCTGCGACCGCTGGGGCTCAAGCCCGATCGCCCGCGTGATGATCCGCAGCGGCGATGGGAGCTGACCTACGGCGCGTTGGAGAAGGCGTTCGAACTCGATATCGGGCCGGACGCCGCGGCGGTATTGCCGAACGTGACTCGCGACGTGCTGGTGCACACCTGGGACCTGGCCCGGGCGGTCGGCGCCGACGACCGGTTGGACCCCCGATGGTGCGAGCTGTTCTACGCGGCACTGCCGAGCGACCCCCAGGCGCAGAGTTTTTCGGGAATGTTCGACGCTGCCGTCGTGGTGAGTAACTGCACCGACGCGCAATCGAAACTTCTTGCGCGGCTGGGCCGCAACCCCGGCTGGCAACCGCAGGACGACTAAGGCTTGTAGCACTTTGTTCTCAGGGCGGATCAGCTAGGCCCGGTGACCATCGGCATGAGGTAGTCGCGCACATATGTGCGGGTGTCGTCGACGGTGGTGAGTTTGATGCTGGTGTGTGGGGTGACGACAAACGACAGGGTGAGGCGAGTCTGTAGTTCGGCGACAGTACGCAGGTGGCGCTCCTGGGCGGGCGTTGTCTTGGCAGTGCCGTAGAGCTCGGTGCGCAACCACGCAACGGAGTAATCGGTGGCGAAATCAAGGATGGCGCCAGCATCGATGGTCAGGCTCGGCAGAATCGCTTCGGGCTCCGTGCGCAGCATCTTCCTGAGCAGCGAGTGTTCACGCAGGAATGTCACGGTGAACACGGTGCCGTAGACCATGCGGTCTTCGAACGTGCTGGCGTGCGAGCGTGCGGCCGCGCTGCCCTGCAGGAAGCTGCGCGCTTCGGCGAGCACGAGGGCGTCGGTCAGCGCAGCTTTGGTGGGGAAACGCCGGTAGAGGGTCGCTCGACCTACGCCGCTGCGGCGGGCGACGTCTTCCATCGTGGAGCGTCGCATCCCGACCAATTCGGCCTGCTCGAGCGCGGCGGCCAGGATTCGCGTGGTGATCTGGTCGGGATTGTCGAGCTGGGCGACGACGGCAGGGTCGGGTTCGGCGATTCGTCGGATGAACTCTGCCGCTCGGGTCGAGGTCACTCAATTCCTCCTTGATCGCTCGGCGCGGTCGCCGTATCGTGGCCATCGAAGCGTGCGAGACATTGATCGTCTTATCGTCTCGCACGTCTCATGATAGCGGGTCGCGTTGCTCGCGGAAGCGGAGTCGCCATGGGTGTCGGTCTGTGGGTTCGGTGGTTGGCAATGCACGGCGTGCCTCGAGCGTTTTTGGCGGTTCGGGCGCGGACCGGCGACTCGTTGGCTCGGCTGCTCACCAGTCACGGACGCGGCAACGATCCCTACCCGCTGATGGAAGAACTCAGGGCGCAGGGACCGCTGGTACACGCACCGTTTACATGGGTGAGCGTCGACCACGGTGTTTGCCGAGAAATTCTGCGAGACAAAAGATTCGGTGTCACCGGGCAGACAGAAATGGTGCCGCGGCCGCTTCGGGCGCTGATCTCGCGCACTGACCCCGGCGTGCCCAATCCGGTGGATAAGCCCGCGATGGTGGTGATGGATCCACCCGAGCACACCCGCTACCGACAGTTGGTGGCTCAAAGCTTCACTCCGCGCGCCATCGAGGCGCTGAGTATGCGGGTGGTCGCGGTCACCAGGGAATTGATAGACCGGATCGCCGCCACACCGAACCCGGACTTGATTGCCGACTTCGCGGCTCAACTGCCGGTAGCGATTATTGGCGAGATCCTCGACCTGCCCGTCGATATCCACCCGCGCATGCTGGAGTGGGGCCACAGCGGCGCCCCACTGTTGGATGTCGGAATCGGCTGGAAGACCTACCGCCGTGCCATTGATGGGCTGCGAGGCGCCGATAAGGACCTACGTGAGCGCTTTGCGCAGGTGCGCACTGGTGGGCCGAGCGACAATCCATTCAGCAGGATGGCCGCCGACGGCACACTCACCGATCGTGAGCTCACCGCGAATGCTGCGCTGCTGGTCGGCGCGGGCTTTGAGACCACGGTGAACCTGATCGGCAATGGCATTGTTGTGCTGCTGCAAAACCCCGAGCAGTTGGCTCGGTTGCGCTATGACCCCGACTTGTGGCCTGCGGCCGTCGAGGAGATCCTGCGGTTCGACAGTCCCGTCCAGATGACCGCGCGCACCGCAGGGTGCGATGTCGAAATCGCCGGATGCCACATCGCCGCCGGCGACATAGTCGCTCTGCTTCTCGCGGGCGCGAATCGCGACCCACACGCATTCCCCGATCCCAACAGCTTCGATATCGACCGGCCCAACGCACGCGAGCACCTGGCGTTCGCCTCCGGCGTGCACGCTTGCCTCGGCGCCGCACTGGCCCGCATCGAGGGCGCGACCGCCCTGCGCGCGCTCTTCGAAACCTTCCCCGATTTGCGCCTGGTCGAACCCATCCAACGGCGTGGTCTGGTCAATCTGCACGGATTCGCCCGGCTGCCAGCGCAACTGGGCAGCCGCCGGGCAACTCCCGCCGACCTGTCCGCGTGACACGCTTGATGCGAATCGCATTCATCAGTCATCCATTGGAGCGCAGACGACAACGTGGCGCCGCCTGGCAGCCGGATGCTAACCCGACAGCGGCGGCATGGCGCCTTTGCTGATCACCGACTGCAGCTCGACGTACTCATGCAGGCCCTCCGGGCCGAACTCGCGGCCGATGCCCGACTGCTTGAAACCGCCGAAGGGACTACCGATGTCGAGTGTGTACATGTTGATGCCGTAGGTGCCGGCACGCACGCTCGCGGCGACCTCGAGGCCGTGCGCGATGTCGGCCGTCCACACCGATCCGGCCAGACCGTAGTCGCTGTCGTTGGCGATGCGGACCGCATCGGGCTCGTCGTGGTAGGTCAGCACGCTGAGCACGGGACCGAATATTTCCTCGCGGGCGATGCGCATGTCGTTGGTGACGTCGGTGAACAGCGTCGGCTGCACGTACCACCCGCGGTCATGCGGTGCGTCCTCGCCGCCAAGGACCATCCGCGCGCCCTCTTTCACCCCGGACCGGATGTAGTCCTGTACCCGGGCTTGCTGGCGCTGGGCAACCAGGGGACCGATGTCGGTCGCCTCGTCGGTGGGATCGCCGACCTGCAGGCTCGACATCATATCGGCCAGCGCGTCGACAACCTCATCGCGTCGGCGCTCGCTCACCAGGATGCGGGTCTGAGCTACGCAGGCCTGCCCGTTGTTCATCAGGCTCGCGGACTTCAATTCCTTGACCGTCTTACCGATGTCCGCATCGTCAAGAATGATCGCCGCCGATTTGCCGCCGAGTTCCAGGCTCACCCGCTTGAGTTGCTCACCGCAGAGCGTGGCTATCCGGCGTCCGACCGCGCTCGACCCGGTGAACGAGATCTTGTCCACACCCGGGTGGCGCACTAGCGCCTCGCCGACATCGGTGCCACCCGGAAGCACCGACACCACTCCTTCGGGTAACCCCAGTTGCTCGACCATTTCGGCCAACCACAAAGCGTCCAAAGGCGTTTCGGGCGCCGGCTTGACGATCACCGTGCAGCCCGCGATCAGGGCGGGAATCAGCTTGGGCATGATCAAGAACTGCGGCACGTTCCAGGGCACGATCGCGCCGACCACGCCCACCGGGGCGCGATGCAGATGCACTTCGCCGAGCACCCCGTGGCGGCGCTCGTTCCACGGAAAGTCGCGGGCGACCGCCAGCGTCAGATGGATCATCGAAGCCGCCGCCGCGGCCTGACCCAATCGGCTGAAGCTCCGCGGCGATCCCATCTCGTCGGTGATCAAGTCGGCCATCTCTTCGAGGTGGCCGGAATAGATCGTTGCGAGCTCTTCGACCTTGCGCATGCGTTCGCTCGGGTCGAGTCGCGGCCACGGGCCGTGATCAAAGGCATAGCGGCCGGCGGCGACCGCCGCGTCGACGTCCGCCGGAGTCGCCGCGGGAACGTCGCCGACCGGATTTTCAGAGTGCGGCGAGATGACTGTCAGGCGCTCCCCGGTGGACGGCGGGCGCCACTGTCCTCCGATGAAAAGCTGGTCGTAGCAACGGTGGTCACGAGCTTTCGGCATGGGATACCACCTCTAAAAGGCGACGGCAACTTCGCTATTGATGCTAACATAGCAAAAAAGACGAACCGTCTGGCATCTGCCTTGGATCAACTGTGAAGGCGACGTGAGCGACGAACTTCGGGTGACCGCGGACGGCGCCGTCCGCATCGTGACGATCAACCGGCCCGATGATCTCAACGTCGTCAACGCCACCCTGCACCACAAGCTGCTGGACGTCTGGCGCGATCTGGAGCGTGACACTGGCGCCCGTTGTGTGGTGCTTACCGGAGCCGGCCAAACCTTCAGTGGCGGAGGCGATTTCGCCTTCCTCAAGGCGCAACACCGCTCTCTTGACTACCGGTACAACATCTCCGCCCAGGCGTCGGACATCCTGCACGCGATGATCAACTTTCGGCTACCGGTGGTGGCCGCGGTCAACGGCCCCGCCATCGGGCTGGGTGCTTCGCTGGCGCTGTGCTGCGACCTGGTGTTGATGTCCGAGCGCAGCTATCTGTGCGATCCGCATGTGTCGATCGGCCTGACCGCAGGCGACGGCGGCGCACTGTTGTGGCCGTACATGACCAGCCTCATCCGCGCCAAGGAGTACATCTACACCGGCGAGCGCATCCCGGCGGAGTTGGCGGTGGACCTGGGTCTGGCCAATCGGGTCACGACCGCCGAGACGTTGATGGAGCAGGCACTGCAATTGGCTGCCCGCCTGGCCGCTCAGCCGGCCCGCGCATTGCAGACCACCAAGCGGGCGTTCTCTAAGCACCTTGCTCAGGCGGCGATTGCGATCGTGGACTACGGACTCGCGGCCGAAACGCTCGAACTGGGTGCCCACGACCACATCGAGAAGGTGCGGGAGTTCCTGGGAGCCGACAAGTACGACGCGATCGAGACACCCGAGGCGGGACATGAACACTGATTGGCGTAAGTATCCGTTCCGGCTGGTGCACAACGACAGCGCACTCGATTTCCCCGCCGCCGAGGGCTTACATGCCGACCAGGAGTCCGACACCTGGTTCATCGCCGGCGAGCTGACCGGCACGGCGGGCCGCTCGTTCGCATTCCTGACCATCTTCAACAAGAACCGCCCAGGCGGCACCGTGGTTGCCGATTTCTATACGATGTCGCTATTTGATTGCGACACAGGCGAATACGGAACCTACACCGACTACGACATGCCGCCCAAGAACATGCAGCCCGATGCGCGACAGAAGATGTCGATGTCCGCCGGATACCTCGACATCCGTTACGAAAGCAGCGCCGGGCCGGTGGTGTGGACGGCGTGCCGCGACGGCCACGGCGACCTGCGGCCCTACACCTACCGGGTCAGCCTGCGCGGCGTCGATCAGGCCGGCCAGTCGATGGAACTGGACTTGGATGTCACCCCGACACGTGCGCCGGTACCCGTCGGCGCCGACATCTGCGACGGCAAGATCACCTGCTTCGGCCAGGACGACACCTACTCCTATTTCCAAACCGGCATGGCGATGAGTGGAACGCTGCGCTGGGGTGATCGACACGAAGATGTCAGCGGCAGCGCGGGACACATTGACAGACAGTGGTTTCCCAGATACGCCGGCGGCGGGGGAACCGGGGGAGACCCGCGAGCCAGGTCGCACGAATGGCGCACGATCAACCTCGACAACGGCGTCGACATGAGCATCTGGCGGCAGTTCGACCGGACGGACGGCAATGTGCCGCAACCCTTCACCGGTGTGACGGTGAGCTACCCCGACCCGGAGCGGGCGCCGGAGTGCGCGGAGGACGTCGACGTCACGGTGAGCAGCTACGTCCGCTGGCCTGATTCCATTCGGCCGCTGGTGCGGCCGCCGGCCCCGAATCGGTTCATGCCGGATCGCCACCGGTTACAATGTGCCTCTTTGCAATTGGATCTCACCGGGGAGCCCATGGTGCCGGCACCCGCGCACGGGCTGCCGATCGAATACATGGAAGGGCCGTACCGTTACCGCGGAACGCTGCGGGGAGAACCGGTGAGCGGCTTCGCCTTCTACGAGCGCTCGCTGGCGCTGTACCGCGATTGGGAGTTGATCGACGTGCTGGCGTCCGCCGTCGAGAATCTCAGTGGGGCCGACCCGCAGTTGGCTGATGCGGTCGATCAGGTGCGCCCGCTCGTCGCGGCGGGCAATCGATCACAGGCGCGAAAGCTGTTGCAGTCCATGCTCGCAGCTGTACCCGCCGATAGCGGGGACTGCCTTGACGTCATCGACGCCCTGATCACGGTGCTATCGGCCGACAGCTGACGGTTGTGCCGGTCACCCGCCGGGCGGTTCCCAGGCAAATCCGCCCGGGGTGCTGACGCAGTTCACCGGACCGCCCGAGTTCGAAACGGCGGAGGAGCCCTCCGGGCCACACGGCATGCCGACCGCCGGGCGGGTGTCCAAGCCGTCTGGCGGCTTCGGTGACGTCGTTGTGGTCGGTGAAGCCGAGCGCGGCACTGTCGTCTGCGGCACCGTCGTCTGCGCCGGTGCGGTGGTGGTCACCTTCGGCACGGGCTTGGTGGTCGTCGGCAATGTCGTTACCGGCGTACTGACGACGGGCCGCGGGCCGACCATCGGGGGCGGCGGCGGCGGGGGGATGAACGCCGGCGGCGCAGTAGACAATGCAGGGACGGCGGCGGTGGGCTCGGCCGACGTGGTCTCGACACCGGTTGGTGTGTCATTGGATTGAGACGCCGTGCGCAGCGCTCGGACGCCGGTGAACCAGGCCAGCAGTACGACCACGATCACACCACCGATCGCCGCGGAGTGCTTGAGCCGGCGCTTGCGCGCCTCCGCCGCCCCGTCACCGGTGACGTCGTCGACGTGGTCGCCGGGCGGTGTAGGTCCAGCAGACGTGACTGCATCGTCGACGTGACTGTCCGGCAAAGCGGCAGGGGCAGAGCCATTTTCGCTCGCGGCGGCAGCGAATGCGGCAGGTGTGGTCGGTGCGGAATCAGCGCTTGGCGCCGTTGGTGTTACAGCGTCGGACTCCGGCGTGGCGAACGACGTGGTGGGCGCGGGATCCTTGCTGTCGGTCGCCTCTCGGAAAATGGACGCCGCGCGTAATTCGGATGTGGCGCGGATGTGCGACCGTGTACCACCAGTCGATTCGAGCGCTTTGGCGAAGTCGCGAGCTCGCCGGAATCTATCGACCGGGTCTTTCGAGAGCGCGCGGGCGAAGATCGCATCGAATTCGGTCAGGTCCGGCCGGATCTCGCTCGGTCGGGGCGCTCGATCGTTGAGCTGCCTGTTGACCACCACGGACGGATTGAAATGGGCGAACGGCGGTGCCCCGGTCAGGAGGTGAAAAGCGCTGGCCGCCAAGGCGTATTGGTCGGCGCGGCCGTCGAGTTCATCGCCCATCAGCTGCTCGGGCGCGGTGTAGCCGGCGGTCCCGATGAACATGCCGGCCCGGGTCAGCGTGTTATTGACACCCGCTGGCCGCGCTACACCGAGGCCCGTCAACGCAATTCGTCTTCTGTCGGCCGGCGATTTGCTGACCAGGATGTTGCCGGGATTGACGTAGCGGTGCAACACCCCGCGATCGTGCGCGTAGTCCAAGGCGTCGGCGATCGCGGAAACGATCTCGATCACCATCCTCGGCGGCAAGCCATCGAGATGACCCTCGCCCAGCAATTCGGCTGCGTCGGAGCCGTCGATGTACTCCGACGAAAGCCACAACTGGCCCTCGAACTCGCCGCGGTCGGTGAGCCCCGCGATGTTCGGGTGCCAGAGCGCCGCCGCCAGGTCGGACTCCTCGTCGAACCGCGCGCGGTAATCGAGATCGACCGAGGTCTCGGCCGGAATCAGATGAAGAACCTGGTGGCGCGGAAGCCGTGGGTGCTCGGCCACGTAGAGCTCACCGAACTCCTCGTATCCAAGCTGCCGCACGATGCTAAATCCAGCGGCCGTCGCTCCAATGACCAGCGGCATGGGAAGATGGTACAGACCGGCGACAGAAACACTGGGGATGCGGGCAACGGTTGAGAATGTCTGCGTGAGTGAACCCGGATGCCACCAGACCAGCGAAGGGCTTGCGCACCGCCTGATACAGATGTGGCGAGTGGCGTTGATGTGGTAATTGATGCAATTGTCGTACTCTGTGACACGTGTTCGTGTCTCGGCGCGAGCTGCTGAAATATGCGGCCGCAACACCGGCCCTGATTGGGCTCGTCTACGCGGCGGAATCGCTGCGTACCCCGCCGGCCGTTGCGGATGGCCTGGGCGTACTGCTGGACTACGCGGCCGGAGTGATACCCGCCGACCAGATCAGGGCCGCCGGGGCCGTGGGCTCCATCCGGTATGTGTCGGACCGCCGGCCCGGGGGGGCCTGGATGCTGGGCAAGCCAATGCAGATCAACGAGGCACGCGACCTGCACCAGAACGGCCTGAAGATCGTGTCCTGCTACCAGTACGGGAAAGAGGCCTCCGCCGATTGGCTGGGCGGGCAGAGCGCGGGCGTGCAGCACGCCCAGCGCGGGTGGCAGCTACACACCGCCGCCGGCGGTCCCGCCAACGTACCCATCTACGCCTCGATCGACGACGACCCGTCGTTTGAGCAGTATCAAGCGCAGGTCGCGCCCTACCTGCGCGGCTGGGAATCCGTCGTCGGCCACCAGCGGACCGGCGTATACGGCAACTCCAAGACGATCGAATGGGCACTGCACGACGGCCTGGGCTCGTACTTCTGGCAGCACAATTGGGGCTCGCCGGGTGGCCGGACGCATCCTGCCGCCCATCTCCATCAGGTCGAGATCGACAAGCGCCACGTCGGCGGCGTCGGCGTGGATATCAACAACATCTGCAAGCCACAATTCGGCCAGTGGGCCTGAGCTGACTCGCGGGTAAGGTGCCAGCAAACTTCTGCCGAGCGTTTGATCGGCCGGTTTCTCAACAGTCGCACGGCGCCGTCTGGTCGACTAAGGGCCGCGAGGCCAGATATGGCGCAAATATTCAAGATAACGATTAGGTAACAATACTGCCTTGATCTGCGCAGTTATAGCTACCCGACCGTAACCACCTGCACGCAGCAGGTTTGGTCCGGACACCGTCGGCGGCCTGTGAGCGGAGTGTTACCCAGCCCACCATTACTCGCGCGTAGTACTCACCAGTAACCAATTTGCGCCGGAAACTCCCAGGTTTCTTATGACACTCTTAGTGCAGCCGATGACGCCCCCTTATGGCTTGACCCGCGGAAGCGGGGTCAGTCGAGAGATGGCCGGTTGGACCGGGGCGCGATCGGAATGTGGACGGAATTTTCGGGGCAGCGTGGCTCTGGCACGCGAGTGGTGGATAAGCGCACTGAGGGAGATACACACGTGACGATCTATGAGCACCACCGAGTGTCCGCTGACCGCGATGGAGTCTCCACGGATACTCATGCTCTGGTCGATCGGCTGACTTCGGGCGAGGCCTACGCGGTCGCGTTCGGCGGGCAGGGCGGCGCGTGGTTGGAGACGCTGGAAGAGCTGGTGTCGTCGGCCGGTATCGAATCCGAGCTGGCGACGCTGGTCGGTGAGGTGGACCTGCTGCTCGAGCCGATTGCCAGCGAGCTCGTCGTGGTGCGGCCGATCGGATTCGAGCCGCTGCGCTGGGTGCGCGCGCTGGCTGCGGAGGACCCGGTTCCGTCCAACAAACACCTCACCTCGGCCGCAGCGTCGCTGCCCGGTGTCCTGCTCACCCAGATCGCCGCGATCCGCACCCTGGCCCGTCAGGGCCTGGACTTGATCGCCACCCCACCGGTGGCCGTCGTCGGGCATTCGCAGGGAATCCTGGCCGTGGAGGCTCTGAAAGCGGCGGGAGCGCGCGATATCGAGCTGCTGGCGATGGCGCAGCTGATCGGCGCCGCCGGCACGCTGGTGGCCCGCCGGCGCGGAATCTCCGTTCTCGGTGATCGCCCCCCGATGGTGTCGATCAGCAACGCCGATCCCGAGCGCATCTACCGCCTGCTCGAAGACTTCTCGCAAGACGTCCGCACCGTGTTGCCGCCGGTGTTGTCGATCCGCAACGGCCGGCGCTCGGTCGTCATCACCGGGACCCCCGAGCAGCTGTCCCGCTTCCAGCTGTACTGCAAGCAGATCTCGGAGAAGGAAGAAGCCGACCGCAAGAACAAGGTCCGCGGCGGCGACGTGTTCGCGCCGGTCTTCGACGCGGTCCAGGTCGAGGTGGGCTTCCACACACCGAGGCTCGCCGACAGCATCGCCATCGTCGGTGAATGGGCCGAGAAGGTGGGCATCGACGTGGAGTTGGCCTGCGCGATGGCGGAGGCCATCTTGGTCCAGCCGGTCGACTGGGTCGACGAGGTGATCGGGGTCCACGAGGCTGGTGCCCGCTGGATTCTCGACCTGGGTCCTGGCGACATCCTGACCCGTCTGACCGCCCCGGTGATCCGCGGTCTCGGCGTCGGCATCGTGCCCGCGGCGACCCGCGGCGGCCAGCGCAACCTGTTCACCGTCGGCGCTGTACCGGAGGTTGCGCGGCCGTGGTCGAGCTACGCCCCGTCGGTGGTCAGCCTGCCCGACGGCCGGGTCAAACTGTCGACCAAGTTCACCAGGCTGACCGGTCGGTCGCCGATTCTGCTGGCGGGGATGACCCCGACCACGGTCGACGCCAAGATCGTCGCCGCCGCGGCCAACGCGGGGCACTGGGCTGAGCTCGCCGGCGGTGGGCAGGTCACTGAGCCGATCTTCAACGACCGCATCGAGCAGCTGTCCGGGCTGCTCGAAACCGGCCGCACCTACCAGTTCAACGCGCTGTTCCTCGACCCGTACCTGTGGAAGCTGCAGGTCGGCGGAAAGCGCTTGGTGCAGAAGGCCCGTCAGTCAGGCGCCGCGATCGATGGCCTGGTTGTCAGCGCCGGCATCCCCGAACTCGAAGAGGCCGTCGAGCTGATCGAAGAGCTCAACGACATTGGCATCTCCCACGTGGTGTTCAAGCCGGGCACCGTCGAGCAGATCCGCTCGGTCATCCGCATCGCGACCGAGGTGCCGACCAGGCCGGTCATCATGCACGTCGAGGGGGGGCGCGCCGGCGGCCACCATTCCTGGGAAGACCTCGACGACCTGCTGCTGGCCACCTACTCCGAACTGCGGTCGCGACCCAACATCACCGTCTGCGTCGGCGGCGGAATCGGCACGCCCGAACGTGCGGCCGAATACCTGTCCGGTCGCTGGGCCGAGGCTTACGGCTTCCCGCTGATGCCCGTCGACGGCATCCTGGTCGGGACCGCAGCGATGGCGACGCTGGAGTCCACCACCTCGCCGTCGGTCAAGCAGATGCTGGTCGACATCCAGGGCACCGATCAGTGGGTCGGCGCTGGAAAAGCCCAGGGCGGCATGGCTTCTGGCCGCAGCCAGCTCGGCGCCGACATCCACGAGATCGACAACACCGCCTCCCGCTGCGGTCGGCTGCTCGACGAGGTCGCCGGCGACGCCGAAGCGGTCGCCGCGCGTCGCGACGAGATCATCGCCGCGATGGCCAACACCGCCAAGCCGTACTTCGGCGACGTCGGCGAGATGTCCTACCTCCAGTGGCTGCAGCGCTACGTCGAGTTGGCCATCGGCGACGGCGACAGCACGGCTGACACCGCTGAGCCCGGCAGCCCCTGGCTGGCCGACACCTGGCGCGAACGGTTCGAGCAGATGCTGCAACGCGCCGAGGCGCGGCTGCACCCGCAAGACTCCGGCCCGATCGACACGTTGTTCGGCGACGCCGCCCTGCTGGAGCGTCCAGACGAGGCCATCGCCGCGCTGATCGCGCGCTACCCGGACGCTGAGACCGTGCAGCTGCACCCGGCCGATGTCCCGTTCTTCGTCACCCTGTGCAAGACGCTGGGCAAGCCGGTCAACTTCGTGCCGGTGATCGACAAGGACGTACGCCGTTGGTGGCGAAGCGATTCGCTGTGGCAGGCACACGACGCCCGCTACGACGCCGACCAGGTCTGCATCATCCCGGGCACCGCCGCGGTCGCCGGTATCACCCGGCTCGACGAGCCGGTCGGCGAACTGCTTGACCGCTTCGAGCAGGCGGCGATCGACGACGTGCTCTGCACCGGCGCAACCCCGACCGCTGTGACCGCGCGGCGGCAGGGCCGCGTCGACGTGCGTGGGCCGCTGGCCACTGTGCTCGACGCGCCGGATGTGTTGTGGGCCGGCCGCGTCGCCACGAACCCGGTGCACCGCATCGCCGAACCCGGCGAATGGCAGGTGCACGACGGACCCGAAGAGCCACAAGCCACGCACTCATCCACCGGGGCACGCCTGACCACCGAAGGCGACCAGGTGGTGTTGAGCGTGCCGATCGCCGGCGTGTGGATCGACATCCGATTCAGCTTGCCCGCCAACACGATTGACGGCGCCATTCCGGTGATCCGCACCAAGGACGCGATCGAGGCGATGCGTTCGGTGCTGGCGATCGCCGCCGGCGCCGATGGCCCGGAAAGCCTGCCGCGGGTGCACAACGGAACGGCGACGGTGACCGTGCACTGGGACCCCGAGCGTGTCGCCGACCACACCGGTGTCACCGCCATCTTCGGTGAGCCGTTGGCGCCGACCCTGACCACCGTGCCCGACGCATTGGTCGGCCGCTGCTGGCCCGCGGTCTTCGCGGCCATTGGGTCCGCGGTCACCGGCGCAGGCGTCCCGGTCGTGGAGGGCCTGCTGAGCCTGGTGCATTTGGACCACGCCGCTCATCTGGTCGCCGCGCTTCCTCAAGTGCCGGCCGAGTTGACCGTCACCGCAACGGCTTCGGTGGCTACCGACACTGACGTGGGCCGCGTCGTTCCGATCTCGGTGACGGTTGCCTCAGCCGATCGCACCGTGCTGGCCACCATGGAGGAGCGGTTCGCGATCCGCGGTCGCACCGGCCCCGCCGAGTTGACCGACCCGCTGCGGGCCGGCGGCGCGGTGTCGGAGAACGCCACCGACACCCCGCGGCGCCGCCGCCGCGACGTCACGCTCACCGCGCCGGTCGACATGCGGCCGTTCGCGGTGGTGTCCGGAGATCACAACCCGATCCACACCGACCGGGCCGCCGCGCTGCTGGCCGGCCTGGAATCGCCGATCGTGCACGGCATGTGGCTGTCGGCGGCCGCGCAACACGTCGTCACCGCCACCGACGGGCAGGCCCGGCCGCCGGCCCGGCTGATCGGCTGGACGGCTCGCTTCCTGGGCATGGTGCAACCCGGCGACGAGGTGGACTTCCGCGTTGACCGTGTCGGAATCGACCAGGGCGCAGAGGTTTTGGAGGTTGCTGCCCGCATCGGCTCGGACTTGGTGATGTCGGCCACCGCACGGTTAGCCGCGCCGAAGACGGTCTACGCGTTCCCGGGCCAGGGTATCCAGCACAAGGGCATGGGCATGGACGTCCGCGCCCGTTCGAAGGCTGCCCGCAAGGTGTGGGACGTCGCGGACAAGTACACCCGCGAGACCCTTGGCTTCTCCATCCTGCACGTGGTGCGGGACAACCCGACCAGCCTTATCGCCAGCGGCGTGCACTACCAACACCCCGAGGGCGTGCTGTACCTGACCCAGTTCACTCAGGTCGCCATGGCGACGGTGGCCGCGGCGCAGGTCGCCGAGATGCGTGAGCAGGGTGCGTTCGTGGAAGACGCGATCGCGTGCGGCCACTCCGTCGGTGAGTACACCGCGCTGGCCTGCGTGAGCGACCTCTACGGGCTGGAAGCGTTGCTGGAGACCGTGTTTCAGCGTGGATCGAACATGCATGACATCGTGCCGCGTGACGAACTCGGCCGGTCCAATTACCGACTGGCCGCTATCCGGCCGTCGCAAATCGATCTCGACGATGCCGACGTGCCGGCATTCATCGAGGAGATTGCACAGCGCACCGGGGAGTTCCTTCAGATCGTCAACTTCAACCTGCGCGGTGCGCAGTACGCGATCGCCGGCACGGTCCGTGGCCTGGAGGCCCTCGAAGAAGAGGTGGAGCGCCGACGTGAAATCACCGGCGGCAAGCGGTCGTTCATCCTGGTGCCCGGCATCGACGTGCCGTTCCACTCCGAGGTGCTGCGGGTCGGCGTCGCTGACTTCCGTCGCTCGCTGGAACGGGCTATGCCGCGGGGCAAAGACCCTGAGGTGATCATCGGGCGCTACATCCCGAACCTGGTGCCGCGGCCGTTCAGCCTGGACCGCGACTTCATCCAGGAGATCCGGGATCTGGTGCCGGCCGAGCCGCTGGACGAGATCCTCGAGAACTACGACTACTGGCGCAACGAGCGTCCGTTCGACTTGGCGCGCATAGTCATCATCGAACTGCTGGCGTGGCAGTTCGCCAGCCCCGTGCGCTGGATCGAAACCCAGGATCTGCTGTTCACCGAGGAGGCCGCAGGCGGTCTGGGTGTGGAGCGCTTCGTCGAGATCGGCGTGAAGTCCGCGCCGACGGTCGCCGGGCTGGCCACCAACACCCTCAAGCTGCCCGAGTATGCCCACAGCACAGTCGAAGTGCTCAACGCTGAGCGCGACGCCGCAGTGCTGTTCGCCACCGACACCGACCCCGACCCCGAGGACGTTCTCGAGGTCGAGGAGCCGACTGCCGATTCCGCCGCCCCCGCGACAGAAGCCGCACCCGCCGCTGCTCCGGCTGCGCCGGTCGCCCCGTCCGGTGCGCCACGGCCCGATGACATCGGCTTCGATGCCGCCGACGCGACGCTGGCGTTGATCGCACTATCGGCCAAGATGCGCATCGACCAGATCGAGGAGCTGGACTCCATCGAGTCCATCACCGACGGCGCCTCGTCGCGGCGCAACCAGTTGCTGGTCGACCTTGGTTCCGAGCTGAACCT
>NZ_DASXHW010000275.1:0-2541 GCF_036488105.1 Mycobacterium sp.
GGCGCGCAGGTTGTCGATCTCGATATCGGCCTGCTCGATGCGCTGCTCATAATCACCGCCTGCTGGCGCGTCGAGCGTGGCCGCCATCGCCGTGTAGTAATCGCGGTGACGCGCGCGCACGGCGTCCGCCTCGCCGGACTCGCCCAATTTCTCAAGCGCGTATTGCCGCATCGTCTCCAAGAGTCGGTAGCGCGTTCGGCTCCCACTCTCGTCGGCCACCACCAGCGACTTGTCCACTATCAAGGCGAGTTGATCGAGGACCTGATAGCGCTGCACATCACCACCGCCACAGACGCTTTGGGCCCCGTCGAGGTCGAAGCCACCTATGAACGCCGCCAGCCGTCGGAACAAGACCCGCTCGGGTTCGGTCAGCAGCGCGTGCGACCAATCCACCGAGGCGCGCAGGGTTTGCTGGCGGCGCACCGCGGTGCGCGCACCGCCGGTCAACAAGCGGAATCGGTCATGCAGGCTGTCGAGGATCTCGTTTAGCGACAGCGCCCGCACCCGTGCGGCCGCCAATTCGATCGCCAGGGGTACTCCGTCGAGGCGACGGCAAATCTCCGTCACAATCGCGGATTTGTCGTCAGTGACGACGAAGTCCGGTCGAGCGCGGCAGGCCCGATCGACGAACAGCTCGATGGCCTTGTCGGCCAGTGGCAACGACGGCACTCGCCAACTCAGCTCACCGGCCACACCGATCGGCTCACGACTAGTCGTCAAGAGTTTTAATTGAGGGCAGGCTTCCAGCAGTGCCACCGTCAGCGTGGCGCTCGCATCGAGCAGATGCTCACAGTTGTCCAGCACCACCAGCATCTGCCGCTCGGCGACGAACCGGCGCAGTGTGTCCGTGGTGGAACGGCCTGGTTGGTCTGGCAGGCCGAGAGCGCGGGCGGTCGTGATCGGCACCAGATCTGGGTCGGTGATCGGCGCGAGATCCACATACCAAACGCCATCGCTGAAGTCGCCGGAAAATTGGCCCGCGATCTGAATCGCCATGCGGGTCTTGCCTACCCCACCGGCGCCGGTCAACGTCACCAGCCGGTTCTGGGTCACCAGATCCCGTACCTGGGCGATATCTGCTTCACGTCCTACAAAGCTGGTGAACTGCACTGGAAGGCGCTGGGAGATAACAGCTTTAGCGACGCGCAGGGGAAAAAAGTCGTTGACCAGATCGGGATGGCACAGCTGCATCACCCGCTCGGGGCGGGGGAGATCACGTAGCGAGTGCGTGCCCAAATCGGACAGCCACGCGTCGTCGGGAAGCCCGTCTAACACGAGCGCTTCGGTGGCGCCTGAGAGCAGGGTTTGGCCGCCGTGGCCCAGGTCGCGCAGTCGCGCGGTGCGGTTGATGGTGGGGCCGGCGTAGTTGCCTTCGTCGCGCAGTTGGATTTCACCGGTGTGGATCCCGATCCGCAATCGGATCGGCGCCAGCGGGGCGCGCTGCAACTCGAGCGCACAGGCGACCGCGTCGGAGGCGCGGGCGAAGGCGGCCACGAAGCTATCGCCCTCGCCTTGTTCGACGGGACGCACGCCGTCGTGGGCGGCGACGGTGTCTGACACCACCTGATTCATCCGGGCCATAGCCAGGGTCATCTGCTCGGGCTGGGTTTCCCAGAGCCGCGTGGAACCCTCGACGTCGGCCAGGACCAACGTCACGGTGCCGGTCGGCAATAGCCCGCTCACGCTGAGTTCGCTCCAGTCCACCAGGGGCGTGTCCGCGCGTGGATCGAATTCGCTCATGCTAGCCAGCATGCGGCCACCGCAAACCGGAAACATCGGCGAAAACGCGTAGATCGCGGCCCGCGAACAGCGCGATCTAGGCTGGGTCGGGACAGCGCCGATGATTGTCCCGTGGCGAAGCCCGACCGGTGGTGGAAAAGATCGCCGATATCGAAAGAAGCCTCGGCATCTACGACCTGAGCTAGTTCACGCCGGCCTGACTAGGGTTTGTCCGACTTGGTCAGTTCATTACCCCAGACCGACCGGGCGCCGGCGTCGCCGATACGGACCACCTGCACGATGGAGGCTGCGCCTACTGCGATCGCGAGGACCGCGACCGCCAGGTTGGTACCCATACCGGGCTTGGCGGATCGGCTTTCCCGCCGGTGCACCAGCGCCAACACCACGGCGACGACGAGCATCGCGACCGAGAAGTAGATCATCCACCCGCCGCGCCCGGCGTGGGTGTTCAAGATGTCGCTGTGATGGCGTTCCCGGTCGTACAACCATTCGCCGGCATCGACGGTGACCGGTGTCAGCGCGGTGGTGACCGCGGCGAAGGCAAGGACCAGCCACACCAGGCGCCGCCGCGCCGCCGGCCAGAGCGCGCACAGAATCTCCAGCAGCGCCGTCAACGGCGCCAACACCACCATGGCGTGCACAAGCAGAACGTGGGCGGGAAGCCCAGAGATCGTGGTTAACGTCAACGTGAACTCCACTAGGTCAGTTGGATGCCGCGACTACTTCTTACACTGTGCCGGTGCGTCTCGTCTTTGCCGGAACACCGGAACCCGCGCTGCCCGCGCTGCGCAGTCTGATCGA
>NZ_DASXHW010000276.1:0-2813 GCF_036488105.1 Mycobacterium sp.
CTAGGAGCCTGCTGAATTATTCGGTGTGGCGGGTTGGGTTGACCTGTGCTTTTCGGGATGATTGACGGGTGCAGGGTCGATCTGATGATCAGCGTGAGTTGTTGGATGCGGAGTCGGTAGCGGGTCATCTTCTGAAGTCCGACAGCGTGTTTGCGTTTTTGGCGGCGCATCGTCGGGAGTTGTTTCCCGAGGAGATGTTCGCCGATCTGTTCCCGACGCGGCGGGGTCGTCCGAGTGTGCCGGCCGAGGTGATGGCCAGTGTGATCACCTTGCAGGCATTGCACGGCTTGTCTGATAACGAGACCGTCGATGCGGTCACCTTCGATCTGCGGTGGAAAGCCGCGTGTGGGCTGCCGATTACCGCCGCAGCTTTCCACTCGACGACCTTGACGTACTGGCGGCGCCGGTTGGCGGCCTCGGATCGGCCGAACCGCATCTTCGATGCGGTCAAAGCTGTTGTCGCCCAGACCGGGGTGTTGGCGGGCAAGACGCGGCGGGCCTTGGATTCCACCGTCCTCGACGATGCGGTAGCCACCCAGGACACCGTGACCCAGCTGATCGCCGCGATCCGGCGGGTCCGTCACGAGATACCCGCCGCCGTGGCGGTCATCGAACAGCACTGCAGTGCCCATGATTACAACGATCCGGGTAAACCGGCGATCGCCTGGAACGATAAGGCGGCCCGCGACCAGCTCGTCGACGGGCTGGTCGGCGACGCCCACCGCCTCCTCGGGCACCTGCCCGAGCAGGAACTCGGCCCCCGCGCGGCCGAGGCGGTGGCGTTGTTGGCGTTGATCGCCGGCCAGGACGTCGAACCCGTCGAGGGTTCTGATGGCACCGACGGGCACTGGCGCATCGCCCAGAACGTGGCCGGTGACCGGGTGATCTCCACGGTCGATCCCGATGCGCGTCATGCCCATAAGACGGTGCACCGCCGCCAGGACGGTTTCAAAGCTCACATCGCCGTGGAACCCGACACCGGGATCATCACCGACTGCGCGTTGACCAAAGCCAGCGGCTCCGACAACCACGAACCCGTCATCGGGCTGGGCTTGCTCGACGACGAAGGCGTCGCGGTGCGGGTCCTGGGCGATTCGGCTTACAGCACTGGTGCGACGCGGGCTGCCCTAGCTGCCGCCGGGCATACCGCGGTGATCAAACCGATGCCGCTACGCACCCCGGTGTCTGGCGGTTTCACCAGCGATGACTTCACCATCGACTTCGATGCCCGCACCGCGACCTGTCCAGCCAATCACACCGTCAGGATCGCACCCCGCGGCGGCGCAAAGTTCGAAAAGCACTGCCGTTCATGCTCTTTGGTATCAAAGTGCACGACCGCCAAACAGGGACGCCACCTGACCCTCAGCGTGCACGAACCGCTACTGCGAGCCGCCCGTAGCCACGCCCGTGACCCCGAATGGCAGGCCGAATACCGACAGCACCGCCCCATGGTCGAACGCTCCATCGCCTGGCTGACCCGCAACAATCGCAAAGTCCGCTACCGCGGCGTGGCCAAAAACGATCACTGGCTGCATCACCGATCCGCGGCATTGAACCTGCGCCGACTCATCACGATGGGCCTGAACCACACCGGCACCACCTGGGCCATCGCCTAACCCGACCATCACCAGGGGTCTTGCCTGCAGCCAAATCCAGTGCCACGCTCAAAACGGCGGGGCGACCTCTTCTGTCGACCTTCGGGTCTGACTTCACACTGCCGCACGACGGCTCGAGGCGCCCCGCCCCAAACCCACTAATTCAGCAGGCTCCTAGACACAACTGCCCGAAACCACCGGCGCGCTACGCGGCAGCCCGGCGTGAACGTGCGCACTAAATGACCTAAGTCAGGACGTTCGGTCGATTGGGTGAAAAATCGAGGTTAGCGGGAGCTGCCGCCAAGTTCGTCGAGTAACCCGCCAAACGCCTCGTCGCAGATCTTTTGCAGCCGTGGTTCAAGGTCCCGCTTCCAGCGGCCGATCGATGACGCGGCGTCAGGCGATGTTCGATGCGCATTCACATTAGCGGTGGTTTCTTTCCCAGCTTTTGCCATGGCGTCGACGATATTCGCCGACGAGTCCAGTTCCAGGGCGTCGAGCATTGCGCGTATGTGTTCGGTGGGCGAACGTACGAGGTCCTCATAACGGACAAGCGTGCCGTATTGTGCTCTGCGCTTCCACAGTTGGGTCAGTGACAGGATGCTCCTGCGGATGAGGCCGACGAGTTGTTCATCCGATTCAACCCGCCGCTCCCGACCGAAGTCAGCAACCCCGTGCCGAGCATGGAACGCCAGCACGGAGACCAGGGTGTCCCTGGGATCCCGGACGAGGAATATCTCCCGTGCCTGCGGGTAAAGCAGCCGCATGATCCGGCGGACGTGGCCGGGCGGAACGATCTTCTCGGCGAAAAATGCAGGTGTCGTGCGGTTTGTCGTGCTGGCGTACTCGCCGTAGAACGACTCGACGGCGGCCTGCGCCACCCGGGCGAATTCCTCGACCTGATGGGTGGCATACCAGCGGTCGAGGGGGGCTTGCTCCCGCGGGATCAGCCCGGTGGCCGGATCCTTAAAGAAATCAGGGAACGGCGGTAGCCGTTTTGGATCCCTCCAGAACGATTCCACCCGCGAGGTGTCCGCGGGTGCGGCCAGCACGTGCAAGAAATGCATCCAATAGCTAAAGACATTCGTCTCGTAAGGAAATCGCTCATGGACGATGATGTCCGGATGCTCCGCAAGCATCCTCATCGTCAACGTGCTGCCCGATCGGCCCGGACTGGTCAACATGACCGGCTGCATAGAGGGGGTGAAGGCCAAAGTG
>NZ_DASXHW010000296.1:0-1544 GCF_036488105.1 Mycobacterium sp.
CGGCTGTGCCGCAAGTACGGCGCCGCCGTCGTCGTGATGGCCTTCGACGAGCAGGGTCAGGCCGACAACCTGGAGCGCCGCAAGGAGATCTGCGGGCGCGCCTACCGGATCCTGACCGAACAGGTCGGCTTCCCGGCCGAGGACATCATCTTCGACCCGAACTGCTTCGCGCTCGCGACCGGTATCGAGGAGCACGCAACCTACGGGATCGACTTCATCGAGGCCTGCGCCTGGATCAAGGAGAACCTTCCCGGGGTGCACATCTCCGGCGGCATCTCGAACGTGTCGTTCTCGTTCCGGGGCAACAACCCCGTCCGCGAGGCGATCCACGCGGTGTTTCTGTACCACGCCATCAAGGCCGGCCTGGACATGGGCATCGTCAACGCCGGTGCGCTGGTGCCCTACGACTCCATCGACCCCGAGCTGCGGGGCCGAATCGAGGACGTCGTCCTGAACCGTCGCGAGGACGCGGCCGAACGGCTCCTCGAGATCGCTGAGCGCTTCAACAGCTCGGAGAAGGCCGATGACCCGGTAACTGCCGAGTGGCGCAGCCTCCCGGTCCGCGAGCGGATCACGCACGCCCTGGTCAAGGGCATCGACGCCAACGTCGATGACGACACCGAGGAGTTGCGGGCCGAGATCGCCGCCGCAGGTGGTCGCCCGATCGAGGTGATCGAGGGCCCGCTGATGGACGGCATGAACGTCGTCGGTGACCTCTTCGGCGCGGGCAAGATGTTCCTGCCCCAGGTCGTGAAGTCGGCCCGGGTGATGAAGAAGGCCGTGGCCTACCTGCTGCCGTTCATCGAGGCGGAGAAGGAGGAGTCAGGCAACTCCGGAAGTAAGGACACCAACGGCACGATCATCATGGCGACGGTGAAGGGCGACGTCCACGACATCGGCAAGAACATCGTCGGGGTCGTCCTGCAGTGCAACAACTACGAAGTGATCGACCTCGGTGTGATGGTGCCCGCGAGCAAGATCCTGGACGCGGCGAAGGAGCACAACGCCGACATCATCGGGCTGTCCGGACTGATCACCCCGTCACTGGACGAGATGGTCAACTTCGCCATCGAGATGGAACGCGAGGGGCTGGAGATCCCGCTGCTGATCGGTGGCGCGACCACCTCGCGCGCTCACACGGCCGTGAAGGTGTCGCCACGTCGTAGCGGTCCGGTGGTCTGGGTGAAGGACGCCTCCCGGTCGGTGCCGGTCGCCGCTGCGCTCCTCGACGACAAGCAGCGTCCGGCCCTGCTGGAGGCGACCGAGAAGGATTACGCATCGCTTCGTGAACGGCACGCCCAGAAGAACGAGCGACCGATGTTGACGCTGGAGAAGGCCCGCGCCAACCGGACGCCGATCGAGTGGGGCGGCTACACGCCGCCGGTGCCCGCCCAGGGCCTCGGCGTGCGGGAGTTCTTCGACTACGACATCGCCGAGCTCCGCGAGTACATCGACTGGCAGCCGTTCTTCAACGCTTGGGAGATGAAGGGCAGGTTCCCCGACATCCTCAACAACCCGGTGTCGGGCGAGACCGCCCGCAAGCT
>NZ_DASXHW010000125.1:0-9835 GCF_036488105.1 Mycobacterium sp.
CCCCGGAGATTTCATGGCAGGTTTCAACGCGGCCACGGTGGTCGAGGCGCTCGACTGGGACTTCCACCCCTACGCCGACGCCAACGGCACGGTGCAGGAGCCGACGGACCCGCAGATCCGCGCGTTCGTGGACGCGCTCGCGAAGCTCACCGAGTCGGTACGGGACAAGCTTCCCGAGGACGACGGCGAGCCCACCGCGGCGGACATCGCCCTCGCCCTTGGCAACGCGATCGAGTCGCACCAGGAGATGGCCGGCATCTACGCCGCCCTGTGCTCCGGTGAGCCGTCGGCCGAGACGCTGCTGGCACTGCCCATGCGAATCCGCGTCGTCTTCTACTCCTGGCTCCAGCAGGAGGTGATGTCCCCGGAAGCCGCACCCGGCGGTGGGAGCGCGCAGGTGACGACCCTGCGATCCGCAGCCGCCGGGTAGTCCTCTACGCCGTGCGCCGCCACCTCGGGTTCACGCCGGAGGAGTGGCACGCAATGTCGTGGGACTTGCAGGAGACCTACCTCGACGGGCTGAGCGAGGACCCGGAGGTGCCGTTCTCGATCGGCCGGCAGGCGGCTGCGAGGGGAGACGGGCCGCAGGTCAGGCAGGCGGCCGGCGGGGCGGACGTGATCGACATCAGCGCGATGATCGCGGACCTGGAAGCGAACCCGGCCGCGCGCAGGCAGGTTTAGAGGGAGGTGAGCGGTGGCCTTTGACGCTGGGGCCATCTCCGCCTCCCTGACGGTGGATACGTCCGCTTTTGACCGTGCGCTTGACGCGGCGAAAGCCAAGGTAGACGCGTTCGAGAAGGAACGCCACGAGGTCAAGCTCTCCGCCGTTTTTGACTCATCGAGCGTGAGTAAGGCGCGCCAGCAGTTCGCGCAGCTTGACCAGACGATCTCCAAGGACGCGATGTCCCGTCTCCGGTCGTCGCCGCAGGGGTCGGTGCTCGGCGCGCTTAACGCGCTGTTCTCCCCGCACCAGGTGACGGGCGCCCCCTCCGCTCAGCAGGCGGCACAGCAGGGCCTGCTCGGGAAGATGATCTCCGGCCAGGGCGGCGGCATCGGGCAGACGATCAACAAGCAGAACGTCATCAAGGAAGTCATCGGGGTCGACGATGACGCGGCTAAGGCGGCCGGGGCGAAGGCGGGCAAGGACGCCGCTGATGCGGCAGCCGACTCCGCGGCGGCGGAGGCGAAGAAGCGGGGCGGGATCGGCGCCCTGATCTCACGGGTGCTGCCCGGCGCCACCGGCGGCGCCCCGACTCCCGCCGCGGCGGTGCAGCAGGTGATGACCGGGCAGGGCGCCGGCAACACCACGACCACCGACACGATCAAGCAGCAGCTAAGCGGCCAGGGCGCGCAGGACGTCACCACCACCGACACGATCCGGCAGAACCTCACCGGCCAGGGGCCCCGCGACACGACGACGACGGACACGGTCAAGGAGAAGCTGGACACGTCCTCGGCCACGAAAACCGAGTCCGACGCGAAGGACAGCGGGGACCGGGCGGGGAAGAACTGGGCGTCGTCGTTCTCCTCGCACCTGACGAGCCTGTTCTCCGGCATCTTCGGCAAGGGCGGCAGCGGGTCCGGGGGCGCGGGCGGCGCGGGCAGTGCCGGGTCGGCGGCCGGGGGGAGCTTCGGCGCGAAGCTGTTCGACGCGATCGGCCCCGGCATCCTCGGCACGTCGTTCAAGACCGCGTCGATCCTCGGCCTCGGCGGGGCGGCGCTCGGCGGGCTGCCTGCCCTGGCCGGCGGGCTCGCGCCGCTCGGCATCGCCGGGGCGGGCGCGGGCGTCCTCGCCGGCGGGTTCGCCGGCGTGCAGTCCCAGGTCAGCCCGGTCTCCACCGCGTACGCCGCCGCGCAGGCCGCGCAGCAGAAGGCGACGACCCCCGCCCAGTTGCAGGCAGCCGCGCAGCAGATGGCCGCGGTGAACAAGCAGATCGCCGCCCTGTCCCCGGCGCTCCAGTCGATCTTCAAGTCCGAGCAGCAGATCGGCGACTGGTGGAAGAAGTTCACCGCCACCCTCGCCCCCGACTTCGCCGGGCCGCTGCGCCAGGTGGCGTCGCTGCTGCAAGGCCTTACCGGGCCGCTCAACTCGCTGTTCGGGTCCGCCGCGACGCTCGCGCAGCCGCTCATCCTCGGCCTCGGCGACCTGGCCAGGACCGTCCTGCCGCTGCTCGGGGCCGCGTTCCGCGCCACCGCCCCGTTCATCCGGCCGCTGATCGACGGGATCTCCCAGCTCGCCGGCGGGCTGCTGTCCGGCCTGATCAGCCTGCTGAAGGCCGCCGCGCCGGCCGTCCAGGTGGTGGCGGGGTTCTTCGCGTCCCTCGGCTCGAACCTGGGCGAGATGTTCCGGCAGTTCTCCACGGTCCTCGGCCCGAGCTCGGTCATCCTCAAGGCCCTGCTCGGCGTCGTCACCGGGTTGCTGCCCGTCATCGGCGGGCTCGCGCAGGTCATGGCGTCCGCTCTCGGCCCCGCCTTCACCGCGTTCGCCGGGGCGATCCGGGCCCTTGAGCCGTTCCTCGTCACCGTCGGGAAGATCATCGCCCAGTTCGCGGGAGCGGTCCTCACCGACCTGTCCGCCGGGC
This sequence comes from Mycobacterium sp., assembly GCF_036488105.1. Taxonomy (GTDB): domain Bacteria; phylum Actinomycetota; class Actinomycetes; order Mycobacteriales; family Mycobacteriaceae; genus Mycobacterium. Next base: position 2,583 of record NZ_DASXHW010000125.1, read on the forward strand.
TGCAACTCGTCGCGGGCATCCTGAAGGCCGTCGCCCCCGCGTTCAACACCCTCGCGACCGCCCTCGGCCAGGTCTTCAACACCCTCGAGAGCAAGGGCGCGTTCGCCCAGCTCGGCAACATCCTCGAGGGCCTCGCCGCGCCGATCGGCACCCTGATATCGAAGCTCATCGACGGGCTCGCCCCCGCGATCCCGCCGCTCCTGACGCTGTTCGGCGACTTCGTCAACGTCATCTCCACCGTCGGTGTCCACGTCCTGACCGCCCTCATCCCGCCGCTGACCCAGCTCGCCGAGACGGCGCTCGGCGCGATCATCAAGGTGCTGCCGCTGGTCATCCCGGTGCTGACCCAGTTCCTCGGCGCGTTCACCACCGACGCGGGCAACCTGATCGCCTCCATCGGCGGGTCGCTCCTTAACCTCGCCAACGTGGTCCTGACCGCGCTGCTCAAGGCCGCCGCGCCGCTCATCCCCGTCGTCCTGGGACTGCTGTCGGCCCTCACGCCGCTGCTGAACGTGTTCACCGCCGCCACCGCCGCCGTGATCACCGCCGTCGCCAACGCCCTCGCCGCCGTCGTGAACGCGATCCCGTCCGGGGTGCTGACCGCCGTCATCGCCGGCGTAGCGGGGGTGGTCGGCGGGATGAAGCTGTGGGCCGGGGCCACCGGCGCGGTAGCGACCGCCCTGAAAGCCGTCACCGGGTCGTCGATCGTGTCGTGGCTGTCCGGAGCTATCGGGTCGGTTACCACCTTCGCCGCCGCGACCGAGGGCGCCACCCTCGCCGAGAAGGGCATGCTCGCCGCCGAGCTCGCCTTCGACGCTGTCTCCCCGTTCGTGTGGATCGGTGCCGCCGTCGCGGGGCTCGGCGCCCTGACCGCCGCCCTGGTCCTGACGAAGGTCAACTCCACGACGGTCATCGGGGAGTTCCAGCAGCAGCAGGCGCAGCTCGGCTACAACATCTCCGGCTACCAGAAGCTGGCAGCCGGGCTGGACCAGGCCTCCGCTGGCTTCGAGCACTTCGCCCAGACGAACACCGACGCGGTGCGCGGCGGCGCGGCGGCCATGAACAGCCTCAGCCAGCAGACGTCCGCCATCGCAACTCAGGTGTCCCAGGCCGCCAAGGACATGGAGTCGCGGCTCACCTCCCTGTCGACGAACCTCGGCGTGTCCAAGACGACGATCGAGCAGTGGGCAAGCGCCGCCGGGATCTCCGCCACCAAGTTCTCCAGCGCCGGCGAGAACGTCGGCCAGCTGTCCGGCCAGATCGTGGCGTTCGTCAACAAGAACGCGGAGGCCATCACCTCAACGGCGACCCTCGGCACGAACGTCTCGATCTTCGGCAGCGACGTCTTCAACACCACGACGCAGCTTGATGCCTTCAACGGCATCTGGAACACCCTCGTCGGGAACCTGCTCACCAAGCAGCAGGCCGTCACCCAGGGCCAGCAGTCGTTCGACAACCTGAAGCAGTCGATCAAGGACAACGGCTCCGCCGCGACCGCCACCACCCAGTCGTTCCAGGCGTACATCTCGCAGATCGGGTCATCCGTCGACACGCTCCTCAAGGGCGGGACGTCGATCAGCGGCGTCAACGGCTACCTCCAGACCCAGATCAGCCACCTGTCGTCCCTCGGCCCGCTGAACAAGGGCGAGGCGCAAGACCTCGACAACCTGCGGGCGCTACAGGACACCCTCGCCAACTCGACCCACGGGCTCAACTCCGAGCAGCAGACGCTGATCTCCCAGTTCCAGCACGGCCTCATCCCCAGCCTCCAGCAGATCGGCGCGAACACCCCGACGGTCAACACCGACATCAAGAACCTCGCCGACTCGATCATCCAGACGGGGAACAACTCCGCGAGCACCGCCGGCGACCGGGCGAAGCTCATCGCCGACCTGAAGCAGACCGGGCTGTCCTCCCAGCAGTCCCAGCAGTTCGTGAAGAACCTCCAGGGCCAGATCGACGGGCTCAAGGGCAAGGTCGTCTCCGTCGGCGTGACGGTGTCGGCCGCCGGGAAGGCAGCCGCCACCGCGCTGGTATCGGGCGAGGCGGCGCTCCACGACTCGATCACCTTCCAGACCCAGGGCGCTGCGGCGGGCGGCCTGATCACCGGCGGAACCCCCGGCAAGGACTCCGTGCTCGGGATGCTGATGCCCGGCGAGGTCGTCGTCCCCACCGCGATGGTGCAGGCCGGCGCCGTCGACCACCTGCGCGGCCAGCTCCCCGGCTTCGCCGCCGGCGGGCAGGTGTCCCTCGGCCCGCTCGTGAACTGGGCTTCGTCCGCCGACGCCGACTGGGGCAACAAGGCGTCCGTGGCCTGGGCTCAGGCCGCCCTCGCCCAGTACCAGGCCAGCCTCAAGAAAGCGGCGCTGGCCGGAACCCCGGTGGCCTACAGCAAGATCGCCGGCGTCACCCAGTGGGAAGGCGACGTCGCCAGGGTGCTGTCCATGCTCGGCCTGCCGCAGGCCGACATGCCCACTGTGATGGAGCAGATCCAGACCGAATGTGTCACCATTGACACTATGATACTCACTAGGCGAGGCTGGCTTGACTACACCGAGGTGCAGCCGGGAGACGAGACCGTAGGGTACAACCCTGCTTCCGGGCACAGCGAGTGGACCCGGATCGAGCGCGTCGTGTTCTACCCGCAGCGGGAAGTCTCCCGTTTCGGGAACAAATACTGGTCGGTCAAGTGCACGCCGAATCACCGCTGGCTTGCTGAGCAGGTAGTGCGCCGCTGTGTTACGGACGACTCGCAAGACGGGGTGACCTGCCCGGAGTGCGGTGCCACAGGTAGTTCGCGCGGTTCCTTCAAGACATGGCGCGCGGTACAGATCCACCGGGCGCGGACCCACGGTACATCCGGTAATTACAGCAGCGGCGTCCCGACTACGGAGGTGTCCGCCGGATTCATGCTCCGGGAGTTGTCTGAGCTCCGCCCGCACGACCGGATCGTGCTCGCCCGCCCGGCGGAATCCGGTACTGAACTGAACATCACCGTCAGCGAGGCCGCACTGCTCGGCTGGATCGCAGGAGACGGGTGGGTGAACGAGGACAAAGACTACTGGGCTCCCCGCAAAACAGTTCCCGCACCAAAGCCACCCGATGAAAACGCCCCGTTCGGTTACCGCCGGGACGGCCAGCCGAGGAAGAACCGCAGCGGGCGTCCGCTGGCTACCGGGCCGGTACGCGTAAGGTCGTCGTTCGCGTTTAACGTGTGCCAGGCGAAATCCGAGTACTTCACGGCCATTGACGCGGCATGTAGCGCTGACCCAGACCTGAGCGTGATAGACACGCCTGGACGCAAGCGCGGCTACCGCGCGATAAGGACCTGGCGGCTCAGCACGGCGTACAGCCGAGATCTGCTAGCCAGGGCAGGGAATCCGAAAACGGATGCCGTCAGCCAGATACTGCGGATGTCGCCGCCCCAGCGCGAAGCGTGGCTGGAAGCGATGATTGCCGCAGAAGGTCACCGCAGCTCAACTAAGACAGTCGTTTACCAGAACGACGGGCCGGTAGCCGATGCGATCGAGCTGGCTATCTACCTTAGCGGGAATCGGCCAGCTCGCACGAAGACCCATAGCGGCAGTTGGGGGATTGGCATCACTGCGGCGTACGTAGGCGGCCCCAGCCGACGGATATTCCGGGAGCCGGCGGGGCACCAGGACGTGTGGTGTGTGACAACAGGGCTCGGTACCTGGACTGCCAAGCAGGACGGGCATGTCTTCCTCACTGGTAACAGCGGCGGCAACCCGAACGCCATCAACAACTATGACATAAACGCTCAAAATGGTGATCCGTCTCGCGGGCTCATGCAGGTCATCGGGGCTACGTTCGCCGCTTACCGCAACCCGTCGCTGTCAAGCAACATCTACGACCCGCTGGCCAACATCTACGCGGGCCTGAACTACGCCGTCCACCGCTACGGGAACCCCGGCTGGCTGGGCGTCCTCGGCCACGGCCACGGCTACGCGCTCGGCGGGATGGTGCCCGGCGGCGAGTCCTACGGCATGTACGGCAACGGCGGCATGATCAACGAGCCCGTTATCGGCTACGGCGTCAACTCCGGCAAGGGCTACGTCCTCGGCGAGTCCGGCCGCGAGCAGGTCACCCCCGCCTCCGAAGTGCAGCGGCAGGCCAGCCTCCAGTCGGCGATGCTCACCGAGCTCAGGCAGCAGACGCAGGTACTCAAGCAGATCCCGGCCGGAGTCGGCCAGCACGTCGGCGGGGCCATCAACGGAGCGGCTCACTCGGCGTCATTCTCGGCCCGTTTTCCCAGGTCAGGCTACTTATGGTGACGCTAGAGTTGCGCCCACGTGACCCCGTTCACGGCCTGACTGAGGCCGGCCATGCTCATCCCGTACTCCTTAGCAAGCGCAGTCAGCGTCTCACCGGAAGCGAAGCGGCGCCGGCAGTCAAGCACGGCAGCGGCAGTGAGCTTGTGGTTTACGTGGCGCTCACCCCAGACCACGGCATCGTCGCGAATCCGGTCCAGGTGATTCTCCTTCATGGTTCCCCAGCAGAGATTCGCCACAGAATTGTCCAGCTTGCCGGCAGGCCCGTGCCGTCCCTCAATCCAGTCCCCCGCAGGACGCGGGCCGACAAACGCTGTGAGCACAAGGACGTGCACGCAGGCATACGCCGTGCGACCGTCTTGCCTCAGCGTCACCATCAGGTAGCCGTTCTTCTTGAGGACCGGCTTGAGAATGCGCGGCTTTCCGCGCCATCGCTGGCCGCCGTGGTAACTACGCACGCGCCCAAGGTCCGACACGTCATACCACTCTTCGAAACCAGGAACGGGAACGGGCAGCCAGTGCTCGTCCGGGTTGGGTGCTGCTTCAACCTGCGGGTTAAATGCATCTTCAACCAGGTCGCTGACCTGGATATTCTCCGTCTTGCCGAGCCTTTGAAGTGTCACCATCGCCCGGCCGGTCTTATCGGTCCACGGGTGCATGATCTTGCCTCGGGCCGTGCGCGTCCTGCCAAGGCCGCAGGAAACCACCCGGTCGAGGCTACGCACGCGCCCCCGGTCGCTGACCTGGTAAAACTCTTCCCACCGCGGCGCAGGGAGCCAGTGCTCTACCTCATCGCCGGGCGTGACAGACTCACCCGTAGCCACTGCGTCCTCCTAGATAGGTCGTTGTGGTCAGGCCCGGGTAGCGGTGTTCGCAGCACCGTCCGGGCCGCTATTGAATTCCTGCTCATTCTAGCATATTCGCTCGCCATTTCGGCTCTTATCAGGCAAGGCGGTGCCTGATGGGATTCGACAGTTTGGTGATCGCCAATACGGCGGAATTGCTTAATAATGGCGTAGTCTCAACAAACCCCGCATGCGCGGGCGCCGTTTTCAGGCTTCAGCCAAATGCAGATCCGGGGGCGCCGCAGCCGACGACAGACTTTGTGGCATCGCTGCTGCTAGACGGCGAGCGGCCGTTCGGGCGCAGGTCAAGCAACCGCACGATTAAGCTGCCAGTCTGGATCACTGCGCCGACCCGGGCACTTTTGGCGTCCGCGCGCGAGGTGCTTCAGCAAGCCATAGACCAAGACTATTTCACAATAGTTTGGACTCGCGACCCCACGGCCGGCAACCCAGGTAACACGCCGCTGCCGTTGGTGCTGGACTGCTTCCGCGCGCAGGCGACCACGATCAGCTTTAACACGCTTCTCGAAAAGCAATTGCTGGGAATGCAAGTTGAACTGACCATTCCGGCACTGCCCTACGGCCGCAGCGACACGCAGACGCAGGTCAGCTTCTCCGCCCCCGCTCCCACGTCGCCGACGGTCCCCCCGCCCCCGTCCCCGGTGGTGCTGGACAACTTCGCGGCGATCAGCAGCGTGCAGTTCAGCCAGTCGAGCCAGTGCGTGGTGGGCCCGTTCACGGCCTGCTGGGATCCGGACTCGTTCGGCGACCCGGGCGGGCAGGAGACGTTCTTCAACTACGGCTCCACGTTCTCGGCGCCGCTGAACCTGACGAACATGACGAGCCTCCAGTTCTGGTTCGGGCTCGGCTCGCGGTGGTGGGCGAACCTCGAGTACCACGGCAAGGTCCACGGCGTGGGCTTCTACTTCACGCTCACCGACACGTCGGGGAAGACGCTGAGCTTCAGCCGGAGCAACCTGCTGCTGCCGGTGTCGCAGGCGGCGCAGTCGCCGGTGTTCACCCGGGTCACCGTCCCGGTGCCGCAGAACAGCGCGACGTTCAACTACGCGTCGGTCGCCAGCTACAGCCTCGAGGTCATCAGCCGTCAGGACAGGATCCGCCGGTTCGCGTGGGTCACCGCCTACCTGGACGCGCTCACCGCCCTCCCCGGGTCGCAGCAGGTAAGCCCGGTCGTCCGGGGCGCGGTCTACACGTTGTACGGGGTGCAGGGAACGGCCCGGGCGCCGGTGAGCATGTCGTTCCAGCAGTCGCCCGTGCCCGGCACTGCGACCACCGTCACCGCGACGGGCCCCGGTACCTACACGGTCCCGTCGAACACGGCGTACCTGAAGGTTGAGGCGTGGGGCGGCGGCGGCGCCGGGGCGGGCATGACGGCGTCGGGCGTCGGCGCGGGCGCGGGCGGCGCCGAGTACGCGGCCGAGCTCGTCTTCCCCGCCTCGGCCGGGCAGGTCATCCCGTACGTAGTCGGCGCGGGCGACACGGCCGGGTCGTCCCCGGTCGGCGGCCAGTCGACGGTGTTCGGGCCAGCCCCCGGCGGAACCCTTCAGGCGATCGCGAACGGCGGCGGGTCGGTGCCCACGAACGGCACCACGGCAGGCGCCGGCGGGTCCGGGTCGCTCAACTCGGTCGAGCACCCCGGCGGGGCAGGGCGGGCCAACCCGGTCGGCACGTTCGGCGGAGGCGGCGGGTCGAGCGCGGGCAGCCTGTCGGCGGGCAGCACCCCGATGGGGTCCGGGTCGGTCCTGTTCACCACGCCCGGCACGTTCTCCGCCGGGTCCGGGTGGCTGTGCCCGGCCGGCGTCTTCCAGGTGCTCGCCGAGGCGTGGGCGGCGGGCGGCGGCGGCGCTTCGGGCGGCACCGGGGAGAACGGCGCGGGCGGCGGCGGCGGCGAGTACCGGAGCAAGCTCATCCCGGTCACCCCCGGCACGCGTTACACGGTCGTCGTCGGGGCGGGCGGGAGCGGGGGAACCTCCAGCGGCAACGGGGCGGCCGGCGGGCTGTCCAGCTTCACCGGGGACGGCGGCTCCCAGGCCCTGGCCGAGCCGGGAGCGGGCGGGCAGGACACCGGGTTCGGCGGCGGCGGCAACGGCGGGTC
>NZ_DASXHW010000416.1:0-3622 GCF_036488105.1 Mycobacterium sp.
GGCCATCGGGGGGACCAGGCGCGACACAAACGCGCTAGCCTCACCCACCAGCGTTACTCCTAAAGTCGCCCACCCACCCCGCCTGCCAAAGGCAACCGGGTGACCACGGAGTATCAGCCGAACCGTTCCGCGTTGAGGGCCGCACCAGCCACCCCATCAAGGTGCCCCCCCAACGCTGCGCGGTCCTGAACAAGGGAGAACCGCCGGTCGGAGTCGAGCGAGGGGGAGGCACCACGCCGACCCCACGCCGTCAACACATCCGACCGGCGGTTCCGAAAGGAACAAGCAGATGTCTAAGCCATCAACTCGTCCCCTACCGCACCAGCCCTCCGGATGGCCCACTGACTTAGGGAGATCAGCGGACCTACCCTCTATGACCCCCACCCCTGGGTTTCACGGAGATGGAACCGGTACGTACACCCAGGGAACTCAGGACGGGCCATCACCACGACAAGATCGGGGTGGTGGCCCGCGTCGTCGTACCCAGGGGTGCGAACACAGGATCGCACAAGAAATGTCACCTGTCGCGCCCTACAGGCCGAATTCTAAGGTAAGGCGCCCTTCCGCCGCGACGAACGGTCGCCCAGGGACTCTTGGAGCTTCCTTGGAGGTCTCCCGGTCCTCTGTGTCGCGACGCCCCGTACCTAACCTCGCGACACAGTGTCCTGATCCACGAGAGATCGGTCGTTCTCGCCCGCCGTCGTTGAGTGTGCAACCACAAAGAGTGGCCCCCATCGACCGCACCGGTTGCCCCGGCAAGCCTGGCGCTCACGCCCCCAAGCGCATCGGCACCGCGACCGCCTACAGGCACTACGGATGCAAGTGCCCCGACGCGCGGGAAAGTTGCCGCCTTTACTACAAGCGAGGACGCGAAGGACGACGTGCGCCAGGTCTCATCGACGCAACCGGAACTGCTCGACGCCTGCAAGCCCTAGCGTGTCTCGGCTACTCGCCGCCCACCATCGGTGGAGGCTGCTTCGCGGGCTCACAACTTAGGGCAATCCGCGCCGGCCGCGCCGCCACAGTGACCGTTCCACTGCGCAACCACGTCGCCACCTTCTACTCCAAGTACTCCGAACTCCCGCTTCCCCACACGAGGGTCACCGGTCAGGCCCGCAGCCTAGCCAAGCTGCACGGCTGGGCTCCCCCAGCCGCCTGGGACAACATCGACGACGCGTTTGAGGTGCCCCAGCATCAGGCCGAGGACACGGGCGTCGTAAGCGAGCTCGAGCAGTACTCAGAACTAGTCGAGCTACTTGCCGGACGCTCCAAACTCAACGCCGAATGGCTGCCGACCGAATCTCCGCTCGACAAAGAACGCCGCATCCGGCTGAACAGTGAGGCGATCCGGATCCTCGAAGAGCGCGGCCTTGAGGCATCCGAGATTGCCTGCCGCTTGAAGCTGTCCGATCGGACCGTGCACCGGTACCGAAACCTGGGTGCTGTCGGGCCTCCGAGAGATAATTCATGCAGCAACACCCAGGCCGGGACCACCCCCTCGGCGCCCATCTCTGAAAGAGGCACCACTGCGGCATGAACAGATCAATCCAGAAGTCGACGCCCTGGACACTCTGCGGTGTCGCATGAGTTGGCTCGCTATCGCCTGGTCGGAGTCGGCCCCTGTCGGCGACGTCTACGAACGGGCCATCATCACACTGATGGCCCACCGCGCCAACGCAGACGGCACCGGGGCCTTCCCCTCCACGCCCACCTTGGCCAAGTATGCGATGTGCGATGAGCGCAGCATCAGGCGCCGCCTAGAGGTGCTGCGGGACAGGGGCCTCATCGCCTACGGCGACCAGGATCTAGCCCTCAAGATTCCAGCCAGATACAGGCCCAAGGTGTACGACCTCCTGATCCCGTTCACCTGGTACTCGGCAGCGCAACTCGTCGACGTCAACCGCGAGCGTGGCAACCAGGGGCTACCGCCACTGTCAGAGGCGGAACGGCCACCGATCCCAGAGGTGTCGCGGGCGCGGAAGTCACGCAGGGACGCGGGCATCTCGCGGCCCTGCGTGAGACAGACCGCCGGCGTGTGAATGAGGAGGGTCTACTAGTCCCTCCTGCCAGGGGGGACTAGTAGTCACCTCCAGGGGGGTCTAGTAGTCCGCGCGAGGGGGGTCTACTAGACACCCAAAACAGTCCTACTTAACACCGTCCCGGAAAACCGTCCGAAGCCTCGCGCGCTGCGCTTGCGCTGCCGCGGGACCTTCGCAAGCTCAGGTCCCTTGCCACCGAATAACTGCTGATCAACTTTGGAAGTGGGCCAGCTCCTAACTCAAGTACTAGACGCAACCACAAGAGGCAAGATCGTTTCGAGAGGCACCACACGCCGATGACAAGCGCCGCCACCCCCGCGCTAGACCCCCCCGACCACCATCGACCGCACCTAAGTTCGACGACAAGTCCTACAAGTACGACCACTTTTGACCGGCACCCCCCCCAAGACCTCGCCGCCGAGCAATCCGTCCTCGGCGGCATGCTGCTGAGCAAGGACGCCATCGCCGACGTCGTCGAGGTGCTGACATCCGACGACTTCTACCGGCCCGCCCACCAGGCGATCTATGACTGCATCCTGGATTTGTACGCCAAAGGCGAACCGGCGGACCCCGTGACGGTCGCCGCGGAGCTGCAACGTCGAGGCGCGCTGGTCAAGCTGGGCGGTGCCCCGTACCTGCACACCCTGATGTCGGCGGTACCCACAGCGGCCAATGCGTCGTACTACGCGGAGATCGTGGCGGAGAAGGCGATCCTGCGCCGCCTGGTGGAGGCCGGCACCCGAATCGTGCAGCTGGGTTATCACGGCGCGGACGGTGCCCAGGTGGACGAGGTGGTAGACCGTGCGCAGGCCGCCATCTACGACGTCACCGAGCGGCGCACCGCCAGTGAAGACTATGTGGCACTGGAGTTTCTGCTACAGCCCACCATGGACGAACTGGACGCGATCTCCAGGCAAGGTACTGCCGGTTTGGGGGTGCCGACGGGGTTGAAGGATTTGGACGAGGCCATCAACGGCCTGCACCCCGGCCAGATGGTTGTTGTGGCCGCCCGACCTGGTTTGGGAAAGTCCACCCTGGGTTTGGACTTCGCCCGGTCCTGCTCGATCAAACACGGCATGACCAGCGCCATTTTTTCCTTGGAGATGGGCCGCAACGAGATCACCATGCGACTCCTGTCGGCTGAGGCGAAGGTGCGGCTGACGGACATGCGGGCCGGGAAAATGTCGGGGGATGACTGGGAGCGCGTGGCCCAGGTGATGGCGAAAATCAGTGAGGCACCCCTGTTTGTAGACGACTCGCCGAACTTGACGATGATGGAGATCCGGGCCAAAGCCAGGCGGTTGAAGCAGCGTCACGACCTCAAGTTGCTCGTGGTGGACTACCTACAGCTGATGACCTCGGGGCGCCGGGTGGAGTCCCGCCAGCAGGAGGTGTCGGAGTTCTCCCGGCAGATCAAGCTGCTGGCCAAGGAGCTCGAGATTCCGGTGGTGGCGATCAGCCAGCTGAACCGTGGCCCCGAGCAGCGCACCGACAAGCGGCCGATGTTGTCCGACCTGCGCGAGTCGGGTTCGATCGAGCAGGACGCCGACATGGTGATCTTGTTGCACCGCCCGGACGCTTTT
>NZ_DASXHW010000477.1:0-5892 GCF_036488105.1 Mycobacterium sp.
TCGCTGCTGGTGCGGCACGGACACCCGGCCGTCGCCGAAGCGTTCCTGGCCACCCGGCTGGAGGGTCAGTGGGGCGGCGCTTTCGGGACCATGCCCGCCGGGTTGGATCTCGCGCCGATCATCGAGCGTGCTCTAGTAAAAGGATGACGCACGCGATCCGGCCGGTCGACTTCGACAACTTGAAGACGATGACCTATGAGGTCACCGATCGGGTTGCACGAATCACCTTCAACCGGCCCGACAAGGGCAACGCGATCATCGCCGACACTCCGCTGGAGCTGTCGGCTTTGGTGGAGCGTGCCGACCTGGATCCCAATGTGCACGTCATCCTGGTCTCGGGCCGTGGCGAAGGTTTTTGCGCGGGTTTCGATCTGAGCGCATACGCCGATCGCACCGGCTCGGCCGGCGGCACCGGCGCCTACCACGGAACCTCGCTGGACGGTAAAACCCAGGCGGTCAACCATTTACCGAATCAGCCGTGGGATCCGATGATCGACTATCAGATGATGAGTCGCTTCGTGCGTGGCTTTTCCAGCCTGTTGCATGCGGATAAGCCGACAGTGGTCAAGATCCACGGCTACTGCGTGGCCGGCGGCACCGACATCGCGCTGCATGCCGACCAGGTGATCGCCGCGTCCGACGCGAAGATCGGCTATCCGCCGACCCGGGTCTGGGGAGTGCCGGCCGCCGGGATGTGGGCGCACCGACTCGGCGATCAGCGCGCCAAACGTCTTCTGCTGACCGGGGATTGCATCACTGGCGCGCAGGCCGCCGAGTGGGGTCTGGCAGTAGAGGCGCCGGATCCGAAAGACCTCGACGAGCGCACCGAACGCCTGGTGGAGCGGATCGCCGCGGTGCCGGTCAACCAGCTGATCATGGTTAAACTCGCGCTCAATTCCGCACTGCTGCAACAGGGTGTGGCCACCAGCCGAATGGTCAGCACGGTGTTCGACGGTGTCGCCCGGCACACGCCCGAGGGCCACGCATTCGTCGCCGATGCCGTCGAGCACGGCTTCCGCGAGGCGGTCAAGCACCGCGACGAGCCATTCGGTGATTACGGCCGGCGCGCGTCCCAGGTGTAACGAAATGTCGAAATCGCTGGCCCGCATGCCCGCCCGGTCGGTGGTGCTCAGCGTGCTGCTCGGCGCCCATCCGGCGTGGGCCAGCGCGGCCGAATTGATCAGGCTCACCAATGATTTCGGCATCAAGGAAGCCACGTTGCGAGTCGCGTTGACCCGGATGGTCAGCGCGGGCGACTTGGTGCGGTCCGCCGACGGCTACCGGCTTGCTGACCGACTGCTCGCTCGGCAGCGCAGGCAGGACGACGCCATGCGTCCCCAGCTGCGGCCGTGGCACGGCTACTGGACCACGGTGATTGTCACCAGCATCGGCACCGATGCGCGCACCCGTGCGGCGTTGCGAACAACTCTGCACCACAAGCGTTTCGGTGAGCTCCGTGAAGGCGTGTGGATGCGGCCGGACAACCTCGAGCTCGACCTGGCCGACGAGGATCGCGCCCGGGTGCGCATCATGCAGGCCCGTGACGACGACCCCGCCGAGTTAGCCGGCCAGCTGTGGGATCTGCCGTCGTGGGCTCGCACCGGTCACCGGTTACTCGCCGACATGTCAGAGGCCACGGATGTTCCCGCTGGTTTCGTGGTGGCCGCCGCGATGGTGCGCCATCTGTTGACCGACCCGGTGCTGCCGGAGGAATTGCTGCCCGCGGACTGGCCGGGCTCGCGGCTGCGTGCCGCCTACAACGACTTCGCCGCTGAACTGCTGCAGCGGCGCGATGGTATCCGACTAGTGGAGGCGACATGAGTGATCCGGTGCGCGTAGAACGTCATGGTCCAGTGACCACCGTGATCCTCAACCGGCCCGAGGCCCGCAACGCGGTCAACGGCCCAACCGCTACCGGACTGTTCGAAGCGTTCGAGGAGTTCGACCGTGACGACACCGCGTCGGTCGCAGTGCTGTGGGGCGATCACGGAACCTTCTGCGCCGGAGCGGATTTGAAAGCGTTCGGCACGCCGCACGCCAACGCGGTGCAGCGGACGGGTCCGGGCCCGATGGGGCCGACTCGAATGGTGTTGTCAAAACCGGTGATTGCCGCGGTCAGTGGCTACGCGGTAGCGGGCGGTCTGGAGTTGGCATTGTGGTGCGATCTGCGAGTCGCCGAGGAGGACGCCGTGTTCGGGGTGTTCTGCCGTCGGTGGGGGGTACCGCTGATCGACGGTGGCACGATCCGGCTGCCTCGGCTGATCGGGCAGAGCCGGGCGATGGACATGATCCTCACCGGTCGTGCGGTCGACGCCACCGAAGCGCTGGCGATCGGCCTCGCCAATCGTGTTGTGCCCAAAGGGCAAGCGCGGGCAGCCGCCGAGGAGCTGGCCGCCGAGTTGGCCGCGCTGCCGCAGCAGTGCATGCGATCGGATCGGCTGTCGGCGTTGCATCAGTGGGGGATACCCGAAACCGAAGCGCTGGACTACGAATTCGCCAGCATCTCCCGGGTAGCCGCCGAAGCCACGGAGGGTGCCGGGCGTTTCGCCGCCGGCGCCGGCCGCCACGGCGCGTCGGCTCAGTAGTCAGGCAGGCTGAAGGTACGCGCCACCGCCAGCGACTGCCGGGCGACCAGCTTGCTGACGCCTGGGATGCGGAGCATCCGAAGAGCGACGTTACGCAGCGGGGCGAGTCGGCCCGAGGAGATGCGTTCGGTTCTCAGGGCGTTGATCGCGAGCTTCTGACACCGCGCGACGTAGGGCGCGAGCTGCCGCTGGTAGCGGGCGAACGCCGCAGCGTAATCGTCACCGGCCGCCTGCATTTCGTGAGCCAGCACGTAGACGCCGACCAGCGCGAGCGTCGTGCCCATGCCTGAGCGTGGCGAGGCGCACCAGGCCGCATCGCCAGTCAGGCAGACCCGGCCACGGGCGTACGAATCCAGGTGGACCTGGGCGATCGAATCGAAGTACACCTCCGGAGCCACGGCGAGGCCGTTGAGCAACGTGGGAACTTCCCATCCCATCCCCGCGTACCTCTCGACGAACAACCGTTTGTTGCCTTCGGTGTCGCGGTAGTCGAAGGCGACGTGGGGGTCGCTGAGGAACAAGCTCGCTCGGGCCGGCTTGTCAGGGTCGATGCCCTGTAGGGCGGCCGTTCGGCCGGCATCGATGTAGGCCATGCCGCAATGGTCAAGCCGCAGACGGTTTTCGATGTCGAAGAATCCGAAACACTGACCCAGTTGGGTGACGTACCAATCCTCGGGTCCGAACACCAGCCTGCGCGTGCCGGAGTGCAGCCCATCGGCGCCGATGACGAGGTCATAGCTGCCCGTCGACCCGTCGCTGAAGGTCACGTCGCCCCCCTGGTCGTTGTCGACGAGGGCCGTAACACGTACGCCAAAGCGGTAATTGACGTCGTTGCGCACGGCTTCGTACAGGATGCGAGTCAAATCGCCCCAGTGAATCTCCACCTCGCCGCTGATGACTTCGGCGGGTAAGCGGCCGACTTCCTTGCCCCGGCCGTCGACCAGCACCAGCGGTCCCATTTGGGTGGCGCTCGCCTTCACCTGCTCGAGCAGGCCCATCTTCGCCAGCACGGTGAGCGCGGGCCCGCGAAAGTCGACGGCCTGGCCGCCGGTGCGCAGTTGAGCAGCCTGCTCGGTGATCGTGACGGCATGGCCGTGCCTGGTGAGCCAGAAGGCCAAGCTTGGTCCGGCGATGCCGCCGCCGTTGATCAGAATGTCGAATGGCATTGCCGCGTAAAGCTAATGGGCCTTGTTGATGGTGTTCCCGCTGCCGAGGTTGTCGACCTTGGGGTCGCCCTGTTTGTAGCTGATCGTGTTGTTGAACCCGACAACGTTGAGTTGCTTGTCGATCTTGTCGATGGTGATCTTGTTGTCGGCGCCGCCGACGCTGACCGTTCCGCAGCTGCCCTTCACCGTCAGCGTGTTGTTGGACCCGCCCACGTTCAGCGACTTCCCGTCGCCGCAATCGAGAGTGGTTGTGGTGCCCAGTGATCCGTAGTTGATCGTGTTCCCGATGTCGAACTGGGCGCCTGTGCTGGTCGTGGACGGCGCCGTTGTCGACGAGGTGTGCGAGCCGGTCGACGGGGCCGTGCTGTTGTTCTTCGGTGCGCAGCCCGCCATGCCGAACACCGCTATCGCGGACAGCGCCACACCGGCCGCTGCGGCCAGACGGCGAGATGAGCCATGGGTGTTGCTCATATGGCTTATCCCCCTACGTGACTGATGCGATTTGTCATGCCGAGTTCGCGACCGCGGTCCCACACGAACGGGTCACCGCTTTTGTAGAAGATCGACTCGTTGGAGCCGTACACGGTGATGTCGTGGACGACGTTTTCGGCGACGACGGTGTGACCCGAGCCCATCACGGATACCGCCCAGCATGACCCCAGCGCGTTGACCGTGTTCCTGGTGCCGTCGACCAACAATGTTGCGCCGTTGCAGTCGATCGTCTGCTCGATACCCATGCCGGTGACATGGGTGTCACCGTTTTTGGCGTGACCGGCCGGTGCGCCGGCGGCGGACGTGAAGGCGATCGCGACCGCGCAGGCCGCCACGGTTCGGGAGGGGATCGACCAATTCACTCCCGTGCTCCTCTCGCCATGGCGCGTGATCTGCTCGGACAGAGCCTACGTGTTCGTGTCCTCGGCAGACTAGAGTTCTTCGTTCCGGGGTGGCTTTAACTAGAAGTCGTCGACCAACCCGGGCCGATGCAACCGAAGGACGTCGCCATGGCAGCTGAGCCGGAGTCATCGGCCGGTCGGTCGGGCGCCGGGTCGAAGCCGTCCGCCCGCGGAGGCAGGCTGAGCCGCGAGATCATCGTCAACGCCGCGCTCACCTTCTTGGACCGCGAGGGCTGGGACGCGCTGACGATCAACGCCCTGGCCACGCAGCTCGGGACCAAGGGCCCGTCGTTGTACAACCACGTCGACAGCCTGGAGGACTTGCGCCGCACAGTGCGGATCCGGGTGATCGACGACATCATCCTGATGCTCAACAGGGTTGGCGAAGGCCGTGCCCGCGACGACGCGGTGTTGGTCATGGCCAGCGCGTACCGCAGCTATGCCCATCACCACCCGGGCCGGTATTCGGCCTTCACCCGGATGCCGCTGGGCGGCGGCGACGATCCCGAATACACCGCCGCGACCAGGGCTGCCGCCACGCCGGTGATCGCCGTGCTGTCCTCCTACGGGCTTGACCTGGAACAAGCCTTCTATGCAGCGCTGGAATTCTGGTCGGCAATGCACGGCTTCGTGCTGCTGGAGATGACCGGCGTGATGGACGACATCGACACCGACTCGGTGTTCTCAGATATGGTGCTGAGGCTGGCCGCAGGCATGGAGCGTCGCAGCGGATCCGGCGCACAACAGGCCCTGTAATCGCGGCCGCTGCGTGGCCCCACCGGACCCCGACGTCGTCGCTTTGACCTGCGCGACTCGCGGCGGGTATTGTGGTGGCTCGTGCCTGGCGGTTTTAGGCGCTTCACCTAAGACGCGCACGCCGGGCCAATTCGCATGCCAACTACGCAACGGATTGATTTCTGCGGCGGGCGCGTGCGACACACCCGGCCGCGGGGGACCGCGGAAGGGCGTAACTGCACTACAGAGACTTAAAAGCACCAGACAACGCAGCAACACAAAGACGAAGTAGAAAGCCGGTAGATGCCAACCATTCAGCAGCTGGTCCGCAAGGGTCGCCGTGACAAGGTCGCCAAGGTCAAGACGGCGGCCCTCAAGGGCAGCCCGCAGCGCCGCGGGGTATGCACCCGCGTGTACACCACGACTCCGAAGAAGCCGAACTCGGCGCTCCGGAAGGTCGCGCGTGTCAAGCTGACCAGCCAGGTTGAGGTCACCGCATACATCCCCGGTGAG
>NZ_DASXHW010000516.1:0-28553 GCF_036488105.1 Mycobacterium sp.
GATAGGGCTCTCCGACATCGACGTTGAAGGCACCAAGCGGATCGCCGGCACCGCCAGGATCAAGCCGGCCGTGGTCGAGGTCGAGTCGCATCCATACCACCCTCAGTGGGAACTGCATCAACTGCGCGAGACGGACGGGATCATCCTGTTGGCGTTTGCTTCGCTTGGGCACGCGCTCGAGCCGCGACTGCTCGACGATCCGCTGATTGTCTCGATCGCGCAGCGGTTGGGAAAAACGCCGGCGCAAGTGCTTTTGGCGTGGGGCATCCAACGTGGCAGCGCGGTTCTGACGGCATCGGTCAACCCGACGCGCATCAACGAGAATTTCGATGTCACCGCGATTCCCGAGAGCGCGGTCCAAGACATCAGCGAGCGTCTCGAGACCCGCTTCCGGTTCAATTCAGTTGTCGACGGCGGAGAACCGGGATTCGCCAACGTGCCCGCCGGGAGTTGACCGTCAGGCGGTCGACGTGGAGATGGCCTCGCGGATTTCTTCCGCCGAAAGGATTGCCGTCGCGTAGTTGGGGATGTTGATCTCCAAGGCCGCGTGCATCTGCTCCGGAGCGCCGGTGAGCGCCACCTCCGCGATAGGCGTTTTACATATGAGACTTGATATGTAACATGGCCAGGTATGGCCGCCGTCACCCTCCGTAAGCCGCGAGTCGGCGTAGTCGGGGCCGGCCCCGGCGGTATCGCCATGGGTATCCAATTGGCCCAAGGAGACTACGATTTCACCATTTTCGAACGCGGCGACGGGTTTGGCGGAACGTGGCGCAACAACACCTACCCCGGTGCGGCGTGTGATGTACCGTCGCACTTCTACTCTTTTTCGTTTGCGCTGAATCCCTACTGGAGTAAGACCTACGCGAACCAGCCCGAGATTCTCGCCTATCTGGAGCGGGTCGCATCCGACCACCAGCTCGGTCGGCACCTGAAAGCCGGCGCCGCCGTGACATCGGTCCGATGGTCTGATGCCGACTCGCAATGGGCGATCGAGACCGCGCAGGGGAGTCGGCATGAGGTCGACGTTGTCGTCAGCGCGGTCGGCATGCTTGATGTCCCCAATATCCCGACAATTCCCGACCGGGAGCTTTTTGGTGGGCGAGTTTTTCACTCGTCACAGTGGGATCATTCGAAATCGACGGCGGGAGAACGGGTTGCGTCGATCGGCACCGGCGCGAGCGCTGTCCAGTACGTGCCTGCCATCGCCGCGGACACCGAGCATCTGACCGTATTCCAGCGCACCCCGATCTGGGTGGCGCCGCGGATCGACGACCCCTTCACCAGCGAGCAGCAACAGTTGTTCGCGAACGATCCCGCCGAAGCACTGAAGGTTCGAGATGCTGCGTTCCAGCAGTACGAAGTGGCCGATTTCGATGTCGAATCCGACATGACCAAGATGCTGACCGAGATGTCGTACAACTACCTGATGAAAAAGGTCAGCGATCCGCGGTTGCGCTCGAAGTTGTTGCCGGACTATCCCGTTGGCTGCAAGCGGCCGCTGCAGTCGAAGACGTGGTTTCCGGTATTCGATCTACCGAACGTCACCCTGGAGACCGCTCCGATTGTTGCCTTCACCGAACAAGGTCTGCGCACGGCGGACGGTGTCGAGCACCGGGCCGACACCGTCATCTTCGGAACCGGTTTCAAGGCCGCCGATTATCTGAGCAATCTGGATGTCTACGGCAACGGTGGCCGGCGACTTCACGACGACTGGCGTGACGGTGCCGAAGCGTATCTGGGCACCGTGGTGCCCGGCTATCCGAATCTGTTCACCCTGTACGGGCCGAACACCAACGGGACCACCTCGATGATCTACATCTTGGAGGCGCAGGCCGAGTTTGTACGGCGACTACTCGACACGATGAGCCGAGATGCGATCGAAGCAGTCGAGATCAAACGCGGCCCGCACGACACATTCAACGCCGAGATCCAGGCGGCGCTGGACACCACTGTCTGGGCGGCGAACTGCAGCAACTACTTTCGCCACCCGAGCGGCAAGATGGTGACCCAATACCCCTACAGCGGAAGCATGTTCGCGCAGCGACTAGCCGCGGTTGACCTGGACATCTTCGACACCCGTCCGCAACTCAAGGCAGAGGCTGGCAACGCATGACCGGTGTTCATCACACGGCTATCGTGACCACCGACGTCGAACGTGCACTGAGCTTTTGGCAGGACGGCCTGGGTCTCACGGTGCTCTTCGACCATGAATTCACCGGTGATTGGCCGACCCTGTTCGACGCCGGAACCGAGACCCTGCGGTCGATATTTCTCGGCGACCCCAGCGCGCCGGATACCGGTATCGTCGAATTGGTCGTGTTCGACAATCCGGCACCGCAGCACGAATCGATCGCCGGGCCCGCGGCCGGGTTCTTTCTGGTCTCGCTGAACCGTGACGTCGAGCCGACACTTCGTCGACTGGCCGACCTGGGATTCGCCGATGATGTCCGGCAGATTGTCGTGCCCGCACCACACCGAAAGCAGGTTCAGATGGCTGTCATCACGGCGCCTGACGGCGTCCGCGTCGAGCTGATCGGGCCCGCACGGTGACCGCCATCGTGACGGGCGGCGCCTCCGGCATCGGCAGCGCTGCCGCCGACCGGCTGCGGAGCGCCGGCCACGACGTCATCACGTGGGACCTCCGCGGCGGCGACATCGCCTGCGACATCAGCGATCCCGACGCAGTGTCTGCTGCGCTGGAGCAAACCCTGGCCAGCGTCGGGGTGCCGGATCGTCTGGTCGCGTGTGCAGGTGTCGGTGCCTCCGGAATGTTGATCGCGCAGGATCCCGCCGACTGGAAACGAGTGATCGACGTCAACCTCACCGGAACCTGGCTGACGATGCGGGCGGTTGCGCAGGCGATGATCGACAACGGCGGCGGCGGATCCATCGTCGCGGTGTCCAGCATCAGCGGCACCGTCGCCGACCGCGACATGGGCGCCTACTGCGTTTCCAAGGCCGGCGTGGACATGCTGGTCCGCGTCGCGGCCAGCGAGTGGGGGCCGCATGGCATCCGCGTCAACGCGGTGGGGCCGGGCGTCACGCGAACACCCATGCTGGCCCAGGCTGAGCAGCTGCCCGGATGGTTAGACGGACTGATTCAGCGAACCGCGCTCTGCCGCTCGGGTGAGGCCGATGATGTCGCCGAGGCCATCGTCGCGGTCCTCGAGATGGGTTGGGTGACAGGGCAGACCGTCCTGGCTGACGGCGGTCTGGCGTTGCACAGCCCGATCGACACCTACGGACAGGTCCAGCGACTACGCGCCAAGCGTCGCTAGTCGATCAGCGACTGCGTGCCGAGTTACTCGACGTGGAACGCTAGCAGGCCATCTCCGAGACTCATGCTGGACGGAGAGGCCAACGCTGCTCCGGCTCCGAAAAAAGTCGCGCCGGCGGCAAGCACCGAGAGGGCGGTTGACAAGAATGACCGCTTCGCCTCGACGCGGCCATTTACCGCAGGCGAATTGCTGTCAACACTTGTTTTCATGATGTTGAGGTTAGTAGCGAAAGGTAAGTAATCTCTGTCCGAACCCGATGAATCTGGCTGCCGAATCTTAAGACTGTAATTGCCGGCTGATCGCCTTCTTGTCGATCTTGCCGACCGGTGTGGTCGGTAACGTAGCCATCGCGCTCAGCACCCCGGCCGTGCTTGCCTAGCGACGCCGCGCTGGCCGAGATAGGCGTTCAGGTCGCCGAGTTGTACCTGGAAGTCATCCACATGGACGCCGGACAAGTTGCGGCCGCGATCGCTGGAAATGAAGTGGTGCAATGATTTTCGACAACCTGACAGCAGTGCCGAAAAAGGAATTCCCGACCTGGATCAAGCGGGTGCCCGGGCGCAACGCTGGGGGTCGCGCGGGCGTAACCGTGGTGTTTCCGCATGCCGGCGGAGCGGCCGTGGGCTATCGCAAGCTGGCAACTGCATTGGCCGCAGCGGGTGACACGTACATCGTGCAGTATCCGCAGCGCGCCGAACGGCTCCGCGAGCCCGCCGCCCAGACCGTCCAGGACCTGGCCCGCGGTCTGTTCGTCGCCGGTCCGTGGCGCCAGGTGGCGCCGCTGCGGCTGTTCGGTCACAGCATGGGCGCGGTCGTCGCCTTCGAGTTCGCCAGGATCGCCGAATCTCGCGGCGTCGCAGTGGAACGGCTCTGGGCGTCGGCGGCTCCGGCGCCGTCGGCCGTCGAAGCCAAGCCTGATCTGCCCACCAGCCATGACGATCTGATCGTCGATATCGTCGATTTCGGTGGGACAGATGCCGAGCTGCTGGCGGACCCAGAGTTTGCCGAGCTGTTGGTCACCGCAGTGCGGGCCGATTATGCGGCGATCAATCGCTATACCTGTAGCCCCGAAATTCAAATCTCTGCCGACATTTCGGTATTGGGCGCCCGCGGTGACCTCCGCGTCGATGCCGCGGAACTTCAACTCTGGGAGGAACACACCGCCGGCTCGTTCGATCTGTCCTGGTACGACGGCGGACATTTCTTCCTCGACGATCACATCGAAGCCGTCGCCGCGCAGGTGAATGCCGGTGGCTGAGGACGGATTTGCGGCGGGCTCTGGAAACAGCGGCATCAATCCGGACGAGATGGCCGGCCTCGACTTGGGCTGCTACGTGGGGGCGTCTGCCACCGGTTACTTGCCAGCGCTGCTTTCAAGTGGCTTTGATGTAAAGCAACCGGCGATACGACACGCCAGGGTTAGGGTCACTACAGATCAGGCGGTGACCAGCAGAATGACACCGATGATCAGGTCCAAATCGAAGGGACAACGATGACCGTGAAATTGCTTGCCACCGGGGTGGCGGCGGTAGCCACAATCGGCGGTGCCGCGGCCGGCTTAACGTCACTGGCCTCCGGCTACGCGTCCGCACCGCAGGTGACGGCTGTTGTGTTCAGCGCACCGCTCGACCCGCCGCCACCCGCGCCGGGCCAGCCGCCGCTGCCCAGCCCGGAACAGCTGTCGGACGTGTGCAACCGCGTCACCGATCCCGGCGTGGGCTACGAGACCAAAGTCGGCCTGGTGGAAAACGGAATCCCGCCAAACGAGGGCCACGTTGCCGACCACGACCTGCGCAAAGCCTTCCGCAACGGAAACTTTCCCGAGCAGTTCGCCGTCAGCAACATCCAGCCGATTCCGGGCAACGGCGTCAGAGCCGACGTCGCCATCACCGGACCGAAGTTCGCCGGTCCGGTCGAGAAGCCTCTGGTGTTCATCGATCAGGGCGGAACCTGGGTGCTGCAGCACGACTCCGCGCTCGCGCTGGTGCAGGCGGCCTCGGCCGTCAACTGAGCTCGGAGGTCAAACCTGGTCGGCGTGCTGGGTGACCGCATCCAGATCGAGCAACCGCGCATGCAGGATCGTGCGGTTTCGCAGCGCCGCGCGCACCGCCCGGTGCAGGCCGTCTTCGAGGTAGCAGACGCCTTTCCACTTCACGGCGTGCGGGAAGAGATCGCCGTAGAACGTGGAGTCCTCGGAGAGCAGGCGGTCAAGCGCCAGCACGGTCGTGGTGGTGACCAATTCGTCGAGCCGGATCTGTCGAGGGGGAATTCGCGACCAGTCCCGGTAGGACAAGCCGTGCTCGGGGTACGGCTTGCCGTCGCGCACACCCTTGAAAATCATCCGCGGCTCGTATCCGGCGCGGCTCTCCCCGATGCGGCCATGCAGGAAAGGCTATCGCGAGCACCGTGCGGGCGGGTGTGGCGTGCGCGGGGCAGTAGTTGCTGGTGACCCCCGTAAACTGGTCAGGGTTAGGAGGGTCGATCGAGATGGGAACTGCCGACGAGCGCCGCTTTGAGGTGCTGCGCGCGATCGTCGCCGACTTCGTCGCCACCAAGGAACCGATCGGCTCGAAGTCGCTGGTCGACCGGCATAACCTCGGTGTCTCATCCGCGACGGTGCGCAACGACATGGCCGTCCTCGAGGCCGAGGGCTACATCACTCAGCCGCACACCAGCTCGGGCCGGGTACCGACGGAAAAGGGCTACCGCGAGTTCGTCGACCGCCTTGACGACGTCAAACCGCTGTCGGTCGCCGAGCGGCGTGCCATCCAAAGTTTTCTGGAGTCCGGCGTCGACCTCGACGACGTGCTGCGTCGCGCGGTGCGACTACTGGCCCAACTGACCCGTCAGGTCGCCGTCGTCCAATACCCGACGTTGTCGACGTCGACGGTGCGGCACCTGGAGGTCATCGCGCTGACCCCGGCCCGGCTATTGATGGTGGTGATCACCGACACCGGCCGGGTGGATCAGCGCGTCGTCGAGCTCGGCGACGTCATCGACGATCACCAGCTGTCCCAGCTGCGCGAGATGCTCGGCCAGGCGCTGGACGGCAAAAAGCTCTCAGCGGCGTCCGTCGCCGTCGCTGACCTGGCCGCCCACCTCGAAGGCCGGGGCGGCCAGTCCAAGAGCCTCAGCGATGCGGTCGGCCGCTCGGCGACGGTGCTGCTGGAGTCGCTGGTCGAGCACACCGAAGAGCGGCTGCTGCTGGGCGGCACCGCCAACCTGACCCGCAACACCGCCGACTTCGGCGGTTCGCTGCGATCGATCCTGGAAGCACTCGAAGAACAGGTCGTCGTCTTGCGGCTGCTGGCCGCCCAGCAACAAGCCGGCAAAGTGACCGTTCGCATTGGGCACGAGACCGAGGCCGAGCAGATGGTGGGCACTTCGGTGGTGTCCACCACCTACGGCACCCTCGACACCGTCTACGGCGGGATGGGCGTGCTCGGGCCTACCCGAATGGACTATCCGGGAACTATCGCTAGTGTCGCTGCGGTTGCGATGTACATCGGCGAAGTGCTGGGTACGCGATGAGGGCGCATTCCAGGCACAATTCATTAGTGGCCGTCGTTGCACGGACGAACGAGGCCTAAGGGCCCAAGGAAGGTCAAGCGTGGCACGCGATTATTACGCTCTGCTCGGCGTGGGCAGAAACGCGAGCGACTCGGAGATCAAGCGCGCGTACCGCAAGCTGGCCCGCGAGCTGCATCCCGACGTCAACCCCGATGAGGTCGCCCAGGCGAAGTTCAAGGAGATCAGCGTCGCCTACGAGGTGCTGTCCGACCCGGACAAGCGGCGCATCGTCGACATGGGCGGTGACCCGCTGGCAAACGCCGCGGCGGCAGGAGGTGGCTTCGGTGGCTTCGGCGGTTTGGGTGATGTCTTCGAGGCGTTCTTCGGCGGGGGCGCGACGTCGCGCGGCCCGGTCGGACGGGTCCGGCCGGGTTCGGACTCGCTACTGCGGATGCGACTTGATCTGGCGGACTGCGCGACCGGCGTCAGCAAGCAGGTCACCGTCGACACCGCGGTGCTCTGCGACCGATGCCAGGGCCGCGGCACCAACGGTAACTCGTCGCCGATTGCCTGTGACACCTGTGGTGGTCGCGGCGAGGTGCAATCCGTGCAGCGTTCGTTCCTCGGCCAGGTGATGACTGCGCGGCCGTGCCCGACCTGCCGGGGCGTCGGCGAAGTCATTCCCGACCCGTGCCACCAGTGCGGCGGCGACGGGCGGGTGCAGGCTCGCCGGGAGATCACCGTCAAGATCCCCGCGGGCGTCGGCGACGGAATGCGGGTCCGGCTCGCAAGTCAGGGTGAGGTCGGGCCTGGCGGGGGACCGGCAGGCGACCTGTACGTCGAGATTCACGAACAGCCGCACGACATCTTCGTGCGCGACGGCGACGACCTGCACTGCACGATCTCGGTGCCGATGGTCGATGCGGCGCTGGGCACCACGGTGACCGTGGACGCCATCCTCGACGGCCTGACCGAGATCACCATCCCGGCGGGCACCCAGCCCGGCTCGGTGACGACCCGCCGCGGCCACGGGATGCCGCATCTGCGTTCTGGCGCGCGCGGCGACCTGCATGTGCACGTCGAGGTCGTGGTGCCGGATCGGCTCGACCACGACGACGCCCAATTGCTACGCGAATTCAAGAGCCGCCGCGGCCGTGACGTGGCCGAGGTTCGGTCGACCCACGCGCCCGCCACCAACGGCGGATTGTTCAGCCGGCTGCGTGAAACCTTTACCGGGCGCTAATTGCCTGGCCTCTTCTACATCGACGCGCTGCCCGACGACGGTGAGCTGGCCGTCGTGGACGGCGACGAAGGCTTCCACGCCGCCACCGTGCGACGCATCCGCCCACGTGAGGAGCTGGTGCTCGGCGACGGCGTCGGCGGTTTGGCCCGCTGCGTTGTCGAGCAGACCGGCCGCGACGGTCTGCGGGCCCGGGTCGTGGAGCGATGGCAGGTGCCGACGGTCCAGCCAGCGGTGACTGTGGTCCAGGCGCTGCCGAAATCCGAGCGTTCCGAGCTGGCCATCGAGCTGGCCACCGAAGCCGGCGCCGATTCGCTGGTGGCCTGGCAGGCCGCACGCTGCGTGGCCCGTTGGGAGGGCGCCCGCGCCGACAAGGGTCTGCGGCGCTGGGGCGCGGTCGCACGCGCCGCCGCACAACAATCCCGTCGCGCGTATATCCCGTCGGTCGACGGCGTGCTGTCGACTGCTGCGCTGACTCAGCGGATCGTCGACGAGGTGGGCCTCGGCGGCACGGTGCTCGCGCTGCACGAGTCCGCCGAGGGATCGCTGACAGATGAGCTTGTGGGGCAAGCGAAGTCGGTGACATTGGTAGTGGGTCCCGAGGGTGGCATCGCTCCCGACGAGTTGGCCGGGTTCGCGGCCGCCGGTGCCATCGCCGTTCGGCTGGGCCCGACCGTGCTGCGCACCTCGACCGCGGCCGCCGTCGCACTGGGCGCACTGGGCGTGTTGACGCCGCGGTGGGAACAGTCCGAACGTGGGTCACCCAGCGGCTGACCATTGGGTTGGTCAACCGACCGGCGGTAGACTCGACACGCTAACCCGCTGGCTACACCACAGAAGGCAGGCACTAGGACGCACGTGACGCCTCGCGAAACCAACGCTGCTGGTCCGTCCACATCTCCGGTTCGCAGCAGCATCGACGTTCCGCCCGACCTCGTCATGGGCCTGCTCGGTTCCGCCGACGAAAACCTGCGCGCCCTCGAAGGACTGCTGGCCGCGGATCTGCATGTGCGCGGCAACGCCGTGACGCTGTCCGGCGAACCCGCTGACGTCGCGCTCGCCGAGCGGGCGCTCTCCGAACTGATGGCGATCGTGGCGGGCGGGCAGCCGCTGACCCCGGAGGGGGTGCGGCACAGCGTCGCGATGCTGGTCGGCACCGGCAACGAGTCACCGGCCGAGGTTCTGACGCTGGACATCTTGTCCCGTCGCGGTAAGACGATTCGACCCAAGACGCTCAATCAGAAGCGGTACGTCGACGCCATCGACGCCCACACCATCGTGTTCGGAATCGGCCCGGCCGGAACCGGCAAGACTTACTTGGCGATGGCCAAGGCGGTCAGTGCGCTGCAGGCCAAACAGGTCACCCGGATCATCCTGACCCGGCCGGCGGTGGAAGCCGGTGAGCGACTGGGCTTTCTGCCGGGCACGCTGAGCGAGAAGATCGACCCGTACCTTCGGCCGCTCTACGACGCCCTGCACGACATGATGGATCCCGAACTGATCCCGAAGCTGATGTCGTCCGGGGTTATCGAGGTGGCGCCGCTGGCCTACATGCGGGGTAGAACCTTGAACGACGCGTTCATCATCCTCGACGAAGCTCAGAACACCACCGCCGAGCAGATGAAGATGTTTCTGACTCGATTGGGATTCGGTTCCAAAGTCGTTGTCACCGGGGATGTTACGCAGATCGACCTGCCGGGCCCCGGCAGGTCGGGTCTGCGCGCGGCGGTCGATATCCTCGACGGCATCGACGACATTCACATCGCTGAGTTGACCAGTGCCGACGTGGTCCGCCATCGGCTGGTCTCCGAAATCGTCGACGCGTATGCGCGACACGAAGAGCCCGGGCTGAGGATGAACCGGGCCGAGCGACGGGCCCCGAGCGCACGCAGTCGTCGGTGACAGCGTCATGACCATCGAAGTCGCCAACGAATCCGGAATCGACGTCTCCGAATCCGAATTGATCAGTGTGGCAAGGTTTGTCATCGATCAGATGGACGTCAATCCCGCGGCCGAGCTGTCGATGGTGCTGTTGGACATGGCTGCGATGGCTGATCTACACATGCGCTGGATGGATTTGCCGGGCCCGACTGACGTGATGAGCTTCCCGATGGACGAGCTGGAGCCGGGTGGTCGTCCCGACGCACCGGAGCCGGGACCGGCGATGCTCGGCGACATCGTGCTGTGTCCCGAATTCGCCGCAATACAGGCCGACACTGCCGGTCACACGCTGGGGCATGAGCTGGCGCTGCTGACAATCCACGGCCTCCTGCATCTGCTGGGCTACGACCACGCCGAAACTGACGAGGCCAAAGAGATGTTCGCCTTGCAGCACCGCCTGCTCGAGGAGTGGGTCGCCGACCAAGTCCAGTTCTATCGTCAGCAGCGCCAACACGACCGCGACCAGCGGTTGTTAGACAAATCAAGGTATTTCGAGAATTGAGGCCAGCTAACGTTGTGTCGGACCTGCAAAAACGAGATCAAGCGCGCACGTTGTGGTGCGAAATATCTTTAAGGTAGCTGTGACGGATTTTGTGGACTGCCCTGCGCGGTCCAAGCAGAGGAAGGGCGACCGCGCGGCTGTGTCGCGGCGCCCGCAAGGGGTTACGGCGTATACTGGACGGTCGGAAGGGCCGGCGGCGAGTTCCCTCGTGCGGCGGTCTTCTCAGGTAAAGAAACTTAAGCCCGAGAGCTACCCCGGCCCTTCCCTTCGACGCGGCAGCCGCAAATCCGGGCGTGACGGGGGATTACAAATCCCCGAGATTTAGTTTCCGCGACTCCTCCGCAGCCCGCTCCGAAGCCGACGCACTCGTATACCTGTCGAGCATTGATCTCGTCTGCCAGCCAGCGACACTCATCAAACCCTGCTCAGACCCGCCGGCGCGCAGCCAGCGAGTGGCGGCAGTGTGCCGCATGACATGCAAGTGGAAACCCTCGATACCTGCAGCCTCGGCCCGAATCTTGAGGGCAGCATTCAGGCCGAAATAGCGAAAGCGCTTGCCGCCACCGCCAACCCACAACGCTCCCGCATCGGCCAGCCGATGGGAACGGCGAACCCGAAGGTAGCGGTCGAGTGCCTGCGCGGTCTGCGGCCCAAAGGGGGCGACACGGCCCTTGCCGCCCTTGACGCGAGTGATGGTCACCAGTCCCCGGGATATGTCAACATCCGAAACCTGCAGCCCCACAACCTCACCCGCCCGCAGACCGGCTTCCAGCATTAGTCGCACAATCGCCTCGTCGCGGCGGTCCACCAGGGACTTGCCCTGGCACGCGCGGATAAGCCGTTTCAGCTCGTCGTCGGTGAGCGCGTGGACCACCTTCTGATCCGCTCTCGGAGGTTTCAGACCGATCAGCGGGTTAGCGGTAATCTCTCCCTCATCGAGCAGCCACGCCGCGAACCGCTTAAGCGCAAGGTCCCGGGACCGGGCGGTGTTTCCCTCTTGCCCGTCGCCAATCAGATAGGCCAGGAACGCCTGAACGTTCGATCTCGACAGCTCAGCGGGTTGTCCGGTGTCTGCGCACCAGCGGAGGAACTTCTTGACCCCGTCCGTGTAGGTGCGGATGGTGCCGGGGGACTTGTGCTCGGCGGTCAACGCCACGCGCCAGGAGGGCAGCAGCGCCGCGAGGTCTGGCGAAGTCAAGTCCATGCAAATATCATGACATATATACGATGTGCTCTGTGATATCTTTGACTCGGCTTACAAATCTGCAGCTCAAATACATGAAGGATCAAACCGCCATCTCAAGGTATTTTGTGAATTGAACAGCTCCGCTTCGCTACTCGGTGCGATCGTGCTGATCTGTCTGGGCAGCGTGTTCGCCGCCATCGACGCCGCGATCAGTACGGTGTCGATGGCGCGGGTGCAAGAGCTGGTTCGCGACGAGCGGCCCGGTGCGGTGCGTTTGGCCAACGTGACGACCGATCGCCCTCGGTATATCAACCTGGTCGTACTGCTGCGGATCGTCTGCGAGATCAGCGCGACGGTGCTGCTGGCGCAGTTTTTCTACCGTGCGGTCAGCCGCGAATGGGGGCTGTTGATCGCCGCGGTCGTCATGGTGGTGGTCAGCTTCGTGGTCATCGGCGTCGGTCCGCGAACACTTGGCCGCCAGAACGCCTACTCCATTGCCCTGGTGTCAGCCTTACCGCTGCAGGTGATTTCGGTGTTGCTGGCCCCGATCAGCCGGATCCTGGTCGTCCTCGGAAACATGCTGACGCCTGGCCGTGGCTTCCGCAATGGGCCGTTCGCGTCCGAGATCGAGTTGCGTGAAGTCGTCGACCTGGCGCAGCAACGCGGTGTGGTCGCCGCCGACGAGCGGCGGATGATCCAGTCGGTGTTCGAACTCGGGGATACGCCGGCCCGCGAGGTGATGGTGCCGCGCACCGAGATGATCTGGATCGAAAGCGACAAATCCGTCGATCAAGCGACATCGGTCGCGGTGCGCAGCGGGCACTCCCGCATCCCGGTCATCGGTGAGAACGTCGACGACGTGGTCGGCGTGGTGTACCTGAAAGATTGTGTCCAGCAGGCTTATTACTCGTCACCCGGTGGTCGCGACACCGTGGTGAGCGAGGTGATGCGACCAGCGGTGTTCGTGCCGGACTCCAAGCCGCTGGATGAGCTGCTGCGGGAAATGCAGCGCGACCGCAACCACATGACGTTGCTGGTCGACGAATACGGCGCGATCGCCGGCCTCGTGACGATCGAGGACGTACTGGAAGAGATCGTCGGTGAAATCGCCGACGAGTACGACGCCGCCGAGGTCGCACCCGTGGAAGAGCTGGGTGACAACAAGTTTCGGGTTTCGGCGCGACTGCCGATCGAAGACGTCGGCGAGCTGTACGGCGTGGAATTTGAGGAGGATCTCGACGTCGACACGGTCGGGGGGCTGCTGGCCCTGGAGCTGGGTCGCGTTCCGCTACCGGGCTCCGAGGTGGTATCGCACGGCCTGTTGTTGCATGCCGAGGGTGGGCCCGACCACCGCGGGCGGGTCCGCATCGGCACCGTGCTGCTCAGCCGCGCGGAAGTGGTGGGTGCGGAAAATGACTGAATTCCGTTCCGGCTTCGTCTGTTTCGTCGGGCGGCCAAATACCGGCAAATCGACCTTGACCAACGCACTGGTCGGCTCGAAAGTGGCGATCACGTCGAGCCGGCCGCAGACCACCCGGCACACGATTCGGGGCATCGTGCACCGAGAAGATTTCCAAATCATCCTGGTCGACACGCCAGGGCTGCACCGTCCACGCACCCTGCTGGGCAAGCGGCTCAACGACTTGGTCCGCGACACCTACAGCGAAGTCGACGCCATCGGCTTGTGCATCCCTGCAGACGAGGCGATCGGACCGGGGGACAGGTGGATCATCGAGCAGATCCGATCCATTGCGCCCAGAACAACATTGGTCGCCGTTGTCACCAAGATCGACAAAGTTCCCAAGGATCAGCTGGCTGCCCAGCTCGTCGCGGTCAGCGAGCTGGTCGGCGACACCGCGGAGATTGTTCCTGTTTCGGCGGCCACCGGCGAGCAAGTCGACGTGCTCATCAATGTATTGGTTGCCGCACTGCCGCCCGGACCGCCGTATTACCCCGACGGCGAGCTCACCGACGAGCCCGAGGAAGTTCTGATGGCCGAGTTCATCCGGGAAGCCGCGCTGGAAGGCGTGCGTGATGAGTTGCCGCATTCGCTGGCGGTTTTGATCGACGAGGTGAATCCACGCGAGGGACGCGACGACCTGGTCGACGTGCATGCCGTGCTGTTCGTCGAGCGGGACAGCCAGAAGGGCATCGTGATCGGCAAGGGCGGGGCGCGGCTGCGTGAGGTGGGTACCGCCGCACGCACGCAGATTGAGAAGCTGCTGGGCACCAAGGTCTATCTCGACCTGCGCGTCAAGGTTGCCAAGAACTGGCAGCGCGACCCTAAACAGCTTGGCAGACTTGGCTTTTGATTTAGATAACGCGGCTTATCGCCGCGCAGGCCCGCTGGAAACCGGTGGCGTGTCCGTGCCGGTGTCAGTCGCGGTGTTCCACCACACCGCGGGTTGTTTGGCCGCCCAGCCGCCCAGCGCTTCCAACTCGGCCGCCAGCGATACCAGCAGTGGTTCGCTGTTGGCCGGGCCCATCAGTTGCACGCCGATCGGCAGGCCTTCGGAAGTGAAGCCCGCCGGGACATTGATGGACGGCCAGCCCAGCACATTCCATGGCCAGGTCACCGGGCAGGCCGCGATCATCGCGCGATCAGTGCCCAAGCCGCTGAGCCGGTCGAAGGCATGCACCGGTAGGGGAGGCAGCGCGGTCGTGGGCGCCAGCACGACGTCCACGATGCGGAAGATCGAACCCACCCGACGCTGATCGGCGGCTTCGTGCGCGCGGGCGGTGCGCAATATCTGTTGTGACAGCAGCCGGCCCATCCGCATGTTGGAGAGCGTCCGGTGATCCCACTCCACACCGTCACCCAACCGCTCGGCCCAGTCCAGCAGCCCGGATGTGGACCGCGACAAGAAGTTCCATGACAGCCGCAGCCCATAGTCGGGATTACCCGAGACGACGTTGTGGCCGAGCAGCCGAAGCTGGTCGCCCATCGATTCCAGCGCCGCCCTGATCTCCGGATGCAGGCGGGCTCGAAAAGCGGTGAACGGGAACCCGGTTGACAGCGCGATGCGCAGGGGACCGGGTGCTATGCCGACATGGTCGGACACCTTCACCGGTCGCGGCTTGTGCAGGTCGCCCTCGACGTTGCCGGACGCCGCGTCGAGCACAAGCGCCGCGTCGGCGACCGTACGGGCCAGCACGCCGTTGACCGTGATCCCGTTGAATGCCTCGCGCAGCGGCCATGTCGAGATGCGGCCACGCTGAGGTTTGATGCCGACAAGGTGGGTCCAGGCCGCTGGGATACGAACGCTGCCCGCGCCGTCGGAGCCGATCGCGGCGGTGACCAGCCCGGCGGCCACCGCGGCCGCGCTACCCCCGGAGGATCCGCCAGGTGTGTGCCTGCGCGACCACGGGTTACGGGTATGGCCGAAGCCGGGTCCGCTGGTGAACGGCCATTGACCCAGTTCGCAGGAATTGGTCTTGCCGACGATCACGGCACCGGCGGCTTTGAGGCGGCGAACCACCTCGGCGTCATGGGTGGCCGGCGGCACATACCCGGAGGTGCCGAAGGCGGTTGGTTGGCCTGCGATGTCGACGTCGTCCTTGACCGCGATCGGCACACCCAGCAGGGGTGACTGGTCGCCGGCGGCGCGCCGCCGGTCGGCCGCGGCGGCGTCGGCCAGCGCCGGCTCGGTGAGCACCACCCGGAAGGCGTTCAGCGTCGATTGGCTGAGGCCGATAGCGTGCAGCGAGCGACGTACCAGCTCGGCAGAGGTCACCTCACCGCCGGCCAACTGGTAGAGCTGGTCGGTCAACGTCGGGAAGCGGCGATCGGGCGAGTTACTCATCGGTACCGACATTATCGGCGCGTGCGCCGGGTGCCGTCGCGACGTGATGACAAACTGATATCTATGCGGCTATACCGGGATCGAGCGGTGGTGGTGCGCCAGCACAAGCTCGGCGAAGCCGACCGGATCGTCACCCTGCTCACCCGCGACCACGGGCTGGTCCGCGCGGTGGCCAAAGGTGTGCGCCGCACTCGCAGCAAGTTCGGCGCGCGACTCGAACCGTTCGCGCATATCGATGTGCAGCTGCACCCGGGCCGCAACCTGGACATCGTCACGCAGGTCGTCTCGCTTGACGCGTTCGCCACCGACATCGTCAGCGACTATGGCCGCTACACCAGCGCGTGCGCGATGCTGGAAACCGCCGAGCGCCTGGCCGGCGAGGAGCGGGCACCCGCCCCCGAATTACATCGGCTCACGGTTGGTGCGCTGCGGGCGGTGGCCGACGGCAGCCGACCCCGCGAGCTGGTGCTCGATGCGTATCTGCTGCGCGCGATGAGCATCGCCGGGTGGGCTCCGGCACTGACCGAATGCGCGCGCTGCGCGACACCGGGCCCGCACCGGGCGTTTCACGTCGCCGCGGGTGGCAGCGTGTGCAACTACTGCCGTCCGGCCGGTGCGACGACACCGCCGCTGGGCGTGCTGGATCTGATGGCAGCGCTGCGCGACGGCGATTGGGAAGCCGCGGAGGGTGCGCCGCAATCGGCCCGCAGTCAGGTCAGCGGATTGGTGGCCGCTCACCTGCAATGGCATCTGGAGCGGCAGCTGCGAACACTGCCGTTGGTCGAGCGGATCCGACGGGTCGATGTGATCGATCAGAGCCTCCTGGACCGTCGGGTAGCTCTGGTCAGGCAGGATGTGGCGCGTGGAGACGAGCCGGGTGAGCCGCTCAGAGCGAAGGGCTGAGCGCAAGCGGAAGTCCGACTTCCCGCAGCTCGCCCCGGCGCCCGACGACTATCCGGTCTTTCCTGACACGTCCACGTGGCCGGTGGTTTTCCCCGTGTTGCCGCCCTCACCCGACGGCGGGCCCCGCCGACCGCCGCAGCACATCTCCAAGGCGGCCGCACCGCGGATCCCGGCCGAGCAGCTGCCTAATCACATCGCCATCGTGATGGACGGCAATGGCCGCTGGGCCACCCAGCGCGGGCTGCCGCGCGTCGAAGGCCACAAGATGGGCGAGGCGGTCGTCATCGACATCGTCTGCGGCGCAATCGAAATAGGCATAAAGTGGCTCAGCCTGTACGCCTTTTCCACCGAGAACTGGAAGCGCTCCGCCGACGAAGTCCGTTTCCTGATGGGATTCAACCGCGACGTGGTGCGCCGTCGCCGGGTGAACCTCAACGAGATGGGCGTCAAGATTCGCTGGGTGGGCTCGCGTCCACGCCTGTGGCGCAGCGTCATCAACGAGTTGGCGATCGCGGAGGAGTTGACCCTGAACAACGATGTGATCACGGTGAATTACTGCGTCAACTACGGGGGCCGCAACGAAATTACGGAAGCTGCAAGGGATATCGCGCGCGAGGCAGCGGCGGGCAAGCTGAACCCCGAACGCGTCACCGAGGCGACCGTCGCCCGGCACTTGCATCGCCCCGACATTCCCGACGTGGATCTGCTGTTGCGGACTTCCGGTGAGCAGCGGACCAGTAATTTCATGTTGTGGCAGGCGGCCTACGCGGAGTTCATCTTCCAGGACACCCTTTGGCCCGATTACGACCGTCGCGACCTGTGGGCGGCCTGCGAGGAGTACGCGTTGCGGCATCGACGTTTCGGGACGGCGTGATGGGTAACCGGCGTGAGCACGGCGAGGGACTTGTCTTTTTGCCCGCCTCCGAGCGATTTTCGACCGTCGCCCGGCTAGTTGTCGCTCAGAGGCGGGCACATCGCACCCCGCCTCCTCGCCGCGGAATGGGACCACACTGATGCCCTCGTTGCAGGAGCGGTTGCTGACGGTGCTTTCCGAAGTGCTGCCAGTCGAGGAGGAATCCGACGGAGCGCTGACCGTGCACCACGGCGGCACCATCGCGTCGCTGCGGGTGGTGACGATCAGCGAGGACCTCGATCTGGTGTCGCTGACGCAGATGGTGGCGTGGGATCTCGTGTTGACCAAGAAGATTCGCGACAGTGTGGCCGAGCAGTCGAAGTCAACCCTGCTGGGATCGGTGACGTTGGTGGAGAAGGCCGCCGACGGGTCGCCCAAACGTAATTCCGGTAAGGCCGCAGACGTCATATTGCGCTACAACTTTCCGGGCAACGGCCTCAACGACGACGCGCTGCGCACGCTGGCGTTGATGGTGCTCGACAAAGGCGCCGAAATCCGGCGCGCGGTAACGGCATAGCGCCGCGTCAGCGGCGACAGTCCGAGCAGGTGCCGTAGATCTCGATGGTGTGGCTGACATCGCAGAACCCGTGCTTGCTCGCGACTTCGGCGGCCCACGCCTCGACCTCACGATCGCCGACCTCCACCGTCGACCCACAGCTGCGGCACACCAGGTGGTGGTGATGGTGTTCGGAGCAGCGCCGGTAGACCGATTCACCGGTGTCGTTGCGCAGCGTGTCGAGCATGCCCGCACTGGCCATCGACTGCAGCGTGCGGTATACGGTGGTCAGCCCGATGTTCTCGCCACGCCGACGCAGCTCGTCATGGAGTTCTTGAGCCGAGCGGAAATCGTCGAGGGTGTCCAGCAGGCTCGCGATCGCCGCCCGCTGCCGAGTGGACCGCACACCGGCTTTGGTTTCGCCGGACGCAGCGCTCATGGCTTGTCCTCGCCCGCATGCGCGACGGCGTCGACCACGATGTGGGCCAGGTGATGATCGGCCAGCCGGTACAGCACCTCGCGTCCTGACCGCTCTCCGGCGACCACGCCCGCGGCCTTGAGAATCTTCAGGTGTTGGCTGACCAGTGGCTGCGGCACGCCGAGCGCATCGACCAGCTCGTGCACACAGCGCTGGGACACATGCAGTTGCAGCACGATTGCGATCCGCACCGGCGCGGCCAGCGCGCGCAGCAGCTCGCCGGCAGCGTCGAGAATCTCGCGCGGCGGTGGCGGCGGCAGCTCGGCGGAGTCGCTGTGCTGGTGCTCGACGACCAGCTCGTCGCCATCGGCTGCGGTCGAGGATGAGAGGGACATACTGCCTCCACTGTCACATGCATAACCACGCATGTCAAAGAGCGGGGGTGGATCGCTACGATGACGGATCGTCCGCGTTTCACTACAACAGGAGTCATCACCTCGTGGCGTCCGTCATCGACACCGTCGTCAACCTCGCCAAACGGCGCGGCCTGGTCTATCCCGCCGGCGAGATCTACGGCGGAACCAAATCGGCGTGGGACTACGGGCCGTTGGGCGTGGAGCTCAAGGAGAACATCAAACGGCAGTGGTGGCGCGCGGTGGTCACCGGCCGCGACGACGTCGTCGGCCTGGACTCGTCGATCATTCTGCCGCGCGAGGTGTGGGTCGCCTCGGGACATGTCGAGGTTTTCAACGACCCACTGGTGGAATGCCTGAACTGCCACAAGCGGCACCGACAGGACCACATGCAGGAGGCCTACGCCCTCAAGAAGGGCGGACAACCGGACGACGTGCCGATGAGCGAGATCGTCTGCCCCGACTGCGGCACCAAAGGCCAGTGGACCGAGCCGCGCGAATTCAACATGATGCTCAAGACATATCTCGGTCCGATCGAGACCGAAGAGGGGCTGCATTATCTGCGGCCCGAGACCGCGCAGGGCATCTTCGTCAACTTCGCCAACGTCGTGACGACCGCACGCCGCAAGCCTCCGTTCGGCATTGGCCAGATCGGCAAGAGCTTCCGCAACGAGATCACCCCGGGCAACTTCATCTTCCGCACCCGCGAGTTCGAGCAGATGGAGATGGAGTTCTTCGTCGAGCCGGCGACCGCGCCGGAGTGGCATCAGTACTGGATCGACACCCGGCTGGCCTGGTACACCGACCTCGGTATCGATCCGGAGAACCTGCGGCTCTACGAGCACCCCGCAGACAAGTTGTCCCACTACTCCGACCGCACCGTCGATATCGAGTACAAGTTTGGCTTCTCAGGTAACCCGTGGGGTGAGCTCGAGGGGGTTGCCAACCGCACTGACTTCGACTTGTCCACGCACGCAAAGCATTCCGGTGTCGACCTGTCGTATTACGACCAGGCCAACGACACTCGCTATACGCCGTACGTGATCGAACCGGCGGCGGGGCTGACCCGTTCGTTCATGGCATTTTTGATCGACGCCTATCACGAGGACGAGGCGCCCAACGCCAAAGGCGGCGTGGACAAACGGACCGTGTTGCGGCTGGACCCGCGGCTGGCGCCGGTGAAGGCCGCGGTGCTGCCGCTGTCTCGGCACGCCGACCTGAGCCCAAAAGCCCGCGACCTGGCCGCCGAGTTGCGCAAGTGCTGGAACGTCGACTTCGACGACGCCGGCGCGATCGGGCGGCGCTACCGACGTCAGGACGAGATCGGCACGCCCTATTGCGTGACACTGGATTTCGACTCGCTTGAGGACCACGCCGTGACGATCCGGGAGCGGGACGCGATGACGCAGGAGCGGGTGGCGATCGACGCGGTGTCGGAGTACCTGGGTTCGCGGCTGCGGGGTTGCTAAGTAGCTTCAAAAAGCTTCTGGCTCAACATGTTTGGGACATCCACAAAATCTGCACACGCTGGCGTTTCATCCCAGATGTCGATTAGGCGGCAAGCCGGGTACTCATATTTGTACAAGGTGTCAATTACCTTAAAAAAACCTGAAATATTCCTTAATTTCCTGCTTGACTCGCATGAAAGGTGAAGCGTAGCGTCCCTTTACGGGGAACCGCACTCTCAGGAAGCGGGGGCGCGGGGGGTCGATCTGTGGTTAGCAAGCAGGGAATTTTGGGCGGCATCTGAAGCCGCCCAATCGCCACAACACCGCGGGTATTCCCACGGCATCGCAGGATTGGAGCCTAACAATGAGCCACGAATCACGTCGTCGCGCGACAACAATGGTTCTGGGCGTCGCTGCGGCAGCTTTCGCCGCCGCCGGGCTGGCGCCCACCACGCCCTTTGCTTATGCCGACGACATCGATATGTATGGCGGTCAGGACGTGTCCACGTTCACACAATTCCTTGGTACCGGGGGTGCGAACGTCTTTACGATCACAACCAATTACTACACGACGGTCGATGAAACGACGGGCGTGGTGACGCCTCATTTCAGTCTCCCGACCATCGTCGAGGCCCATGACCCCCTGATGCCCGGGTTTGTTAATGAAGGCGGTTTCACTTTTATCGATAGCAATACTCAATACTTTGGCGATCTCACAAATCTCACCGACACCACCTCTGCCAACACCGACTTTTTCACGGCGGCCGGCGGAGATGTCGGCAATTTCCTGCCGCTGCAATTGGAAAACTTCTTCTCCCCTCCCATCGTGGACGCCGATCCGTTCCCCTTCTGAGGTGACCACCTGACCTTGACACCGTTCGCGCGGTTGCGCGAACGGGACGCCATGACGCAGTAAGCGGGTGGGCATCGACGCGGCGTCGGACCATCTGGGTTCGCGGCTGCGGGCTTGCTAGCCGGCGCAGACCGACGGTTGGAAAACTCGTCTCAGTACTTTCGCGATTTTCGGCACTATTGGTCACATGATCAATATGATGGTGAACGTCGACGCGGCGGCTCACTAGGGCGTGGTGAGCTGCCGCGTCCACCATTTTGCGCAGAACCCGGTGTGTCCTAGAACCGGCCGCCGCCGCCCATGAAGCCGCCGTCGGATGAACCGCCGAACGACGTCGGGCCCCAACCGCCGCCGAACCCGCCGCCACCCAATCCGCCGCCGAGCATGTCGCCGATGATGATTCCGCCCATCATCGCGCCCATGTGGTCGCCGCTGCCGTAGCGAGAGGCGTACGCGCGCTGCGCGGACTGGACGTCGGCCTCGGCCAGCGACTGAGCCTGCGCCGCCAGTGATGCGGCGCTGTTGGCATGGGTGATCGCCTCGCTGAGGTCGGTCGGTTTCTTGTCCTGTGCCGCTTCGATCTGCCGGCTCGCTTCGGCCAGCCGGGTACGCGCCTCGGGTCCGATGCTGCCGCGGCGGTTGTCGATGTATTCGGACACGGCGTGCACCCGCGACTGCGCGGTGAACAACGCCTGTTCCAGCGTCCGAGTGAGCCGCTCGGCCGCTGCCTGTTCCTCGGCGACGGTGGCCAGCAGCCCAGTCAAGTCGGCGTTGGCTCTGGTCAATCCGGTGAACGAGGCCAGCGGATCGGATGAACCGTTGGTGCGGGCCAGGTCGAGAGCATGGGCTGCGGCCGTCCGTGCGCTGGCCAGATCGCGCAGGTGTGGTGCTTTGGCCTGCTGGGTGTTTTGCAGCGCGGTATTTGCGTGCTCGATGCCGGTCTGGATGTCGGCGATCAGGGACGGCAGGGTCGCGACCGCGTGCC
Source organism: Mycobacterium sp. (assembly GCF_036488105.1). Taxonomy (GTDB): domain Bacteria; phylum Actinomycetota; class Actinomycetes; order Mycobacteriales; family Mycobacteriaceae; genus Mycobacterium. The sequence continues at coordinate 21,893 of NZ_DASXHW010000516.1, forward strand.
GAATGTCGTTGGCGGCGCTGTCCACGGCGTCGAGCAACGAGCGGGCTTGTCCCAGTGACGATTCCGCGGCGTGCACCGCGTCGACGAGACCACTCTGCTCGCCGCTGACCGGCTTGGCCGCCAGTGCGCGGGCCCGCGTGAGGTTCTGGTCGGCGAAGGCCAGCCGGTCCTTGGCCGTCGTCACGTTGGTGGCCACCGAAGCCAATGCCGCGGAGTCGAACTCGTTGTGCAGCTCGGTCATTCGTTGCTCAGCGGGTGCGATGCGCGCGGTCAGGTCGACGACCTGTTGGGTCAGTGCGTCCAGGCGTGACGGCGCGTTGACCACCAGATCGCGCATTTCCTCAAAGGCTTCCCGCTGCGACTCCAGTTCGACATCGGCCCGCGCCGCGGCGACGATCACCTCGGTCAGCAGTTCGCGCCGCTGCGCCCGGGTTTCGGGTATCGCGTCGTCGAGCTGTTGACGCACGGTGAACGCCTGGGACAGAGCATCTTTGGCGTTGTCCACCGCACGGGTGAACGGCTGGGTTCGCTGCTCGCCGAACTCCTCGATGGTCAGCGCCAGCTCGTTGGCGCTGGTGCGCACCGCGTTGTCGACGTCGACGACCTTCCACCGGGACAGGTCGTCGAGCGCGCCCAACGACAATGCCGCCAACGCATCGGGGTCGGTGGCGTCGACTCGTCTCGCCGCGGCCAGCTCGGCGGCACGTCGCCGGCGCCGACGGTATCGGGTGAACACATACAGAGCCAGCGCCGCGACCAGGATTACGCCCAGCCCGATCAGCAGCGGCGCGGCGCTGGCCGACTGCTGGCCCCGGTCGAGGCCGATGGCCGCCGCGACCGCCGCGCCGCTCCAGTCGCCGCGGCGCAGTGCGGGTTCGATTTGGTTGCGTCGCAGATCGTCGACCTGACTGCCGCTGATCGTCTGCACCCGGTGGGGCACCAGGAACGCATAAGAATGGTCGACGGTCGCCACGGCGAGTATCGCGTCGAAATCGCCCAGATCGCTGGCGGCTCGGGTCTTCTCCGTCCAGCTCACCGCCGGTTGCCCGGAGAAATCGTCGACGAAGACCACCCACAGCTGGATGTGGCGATCGGAGTACAGCTTGCCGGCGGCCGTCTGAATCGCCGCGCGGCTTGAGCCATTCAGTGCGCCGATGTTGTCGGTGATGTAGCCGGACAGCCGGAACGGCGGCTGGGCGGTGGCCGAGGGCGCCACGATGAGTCCAGTGAGGGTGGTAATCAGCATCGCCATGAACACGGCGACCGAGCGGCGGAAGGTGCTCATGCTCGACAATCTAGCCCGGCGGCGAGCCGGGTCTCAGGGCAATCCATCCAGTGCACTGCGCGGCACCGCTGCCTGCGGCTGGCAGACTGGGCGTCGATGACTCAGCAAGATCCCTACGACGATTTCGACCGCGAGCGGATGGTGGCCGAGGCGCCGAAGATCGCGGGCTTGCCGGGCACCGACGGTCAGCGCCGCACCGACTTCGCCCGGGATCGCGCCAGGGTTCTGCACAGCGCCGCGCTTCGACGGCTCGCGGACAAGACCCAGGTCGTGGGGCCGCGGGAAGGGGACACTCCGCGTACCCGGCTTACGCATTCGTTGGAGGTGGCCCAGATCGGCCGGGGGATGGCGATCGAACTGGCCTGCGATCCCGACCTCGTCGACATGGCCGGCTTGGCCCACGACATCGGCCACCCGCCCTACGGCCACAACGGTGAGCAGGCGCTTGACGAGTTCGCGACGGCGTACGGCGGCTTCGAGGGAAATGCGCAAAACTTCCGGATCCTGACCGGCCTGGAGCCCAAAGTTCTTGACCTGCACGGGCATAGCGTCGGCCTGAATCTGACCCGGGCCGGGCTGGACGCGGTCACCAAATATCCATGGTCGCGGGACAAGCATCGACGCAAGTTCGGCTTCTACGACAGCGACCGCGGCGCCGCCGAGTGGATGCGCGACCGCGCACCCGCAGATCGGCCCTGCCTCGAGGCCCAGGTCATGGATTGGGCCGACGACGTCGCCTATTCGGTGCACGACGTCGAGGACGGTGTGGTCTCCGGACGCATCGACCTTCGCGTGCTCGCCGACGACGACGAAGCCATCGAGCTGGCCAAGCTCGGCGAGCGCGACTTCGCCGGCGTACATGCCGACGACCTGGCCGCCGCCGCGCTTCGGCTGTCGGGGCTCCCGGTCGTGGCCGCGGTCGGCAAGTACGACGCGACGCTGTCGGCCGCGGTGTCGCTCAAGCGATTGACCAGTGAGCTGGTGGGCCGGTTCGCGTCGGCGGCGATCGCGGCCACCCGTGCGGTCGCCGGACCCGGACCGCTGGCTCGCTATCGGGCCGAGCTGTCCGTGCCGGAGGTCGTGCGCGCCGAGGTTGCCCTGCTCAAGACGCTGGCCTTGCAGTTCATCATGTCGGATCCGCGACACCAGGATATCCAGGCGCGGCAACGGGAACGGGTCCATCGGGTGGCGCATGCGCTACTGGCCGGAGCGCCCAACACCCTTGACCCGGTGTTCATCCCGGCCTTCAACGCCGCCGCCGACGACGGTGGGCGGCTACGCGTGATCGTCGACCAGGTCGCCTCCTACACCGAGGGACGACTGGAACGAATCGAGGCCGCGCAGGCCTGAGGCTCAGGACTACGCTCCCTTTCATGGTCAAGCCCACTCTTGTTGTCGCCGCATTTTCAGTCGCCGCACTGAGCGCCTGTAGCTCGCATCACCCGTCGTCCACCGCGAGTTCCACGAGCGCTGCGCCAGGTGCGCAAACGCTCAGCACTGAACTGCACACCGCGGACGGACGGTCGGTGGCCACTGCCACGTTCGAATTCGCCAACGGCTACGCCACCGTCACCGTCAAGACGACGGCCGACCACATCCTGGCACCGGGATTCCACAACATGCATATCCACGGCGTCGGCAAGTGCGAGCCGAACTCGGTCGACCCGATGATGCCCGATCAGCGCGGCGACTTCCTGTCGGCGGGCATGCACTACCAGGCGCCCGGCCACACCGGGGAGCCGATGAGCGGTGACCTCGACCCCTTGGAGGTGCGTCAAGACGGCGCCGCCTACCTGGTGACCACCAGCGACGCGTTCACCCGGGACGACCTACTGGCCGGCAGCAAGACGGCGCTCCTGGTGCACGGCGCCGAGGGCAGCCCCGATGCCGAGAAGCGACTCGCCTGCGGTGTGATCGGCACCGGGTAATCCGGCGGGCCCGCGGACCAGACGGCTCTACACTGAGCCGATGGCCGGCCGTATCTCCGATCGCGATATCGCCGCCATCCGCGAGCGAGTCCGCATCGAGGATGTTGTCGGCGACTACGTCCAACTGCGCAGGGCGGGCGCGGATTCGATGAAGGGCCTCTGTCCCTTTCACGACGAGAAGTCGCCGTCGTTTCACGTGCGGCCCAACCACGGCCACTTCCATTGCTTCGGCTGCGGCGAAGGCGGCGACGTGTATGCCTTCGTCCAGAAGATCGAACACGTGAGCTTTGTGGAGGCCGTCGAGCTGCTGGCCGACCGGATCGGGCACACGATCAGCTACACCGGGGCCGCGGCCACCAATGTCCAGCGCGACCGGGGGAGTCGCAGTCGGCTGCTCGCCGCCAACGCCGAGGCGCTGGCGTTCTACGCGGCGGCGCTGGAATCGCCGGAGGCCCAGCTCGCGCGAAAGTACTTGACCGAGCGGAATTTCGACGGCGACGCCGCGCGTCACTTCGGCTGCGGCTTTGCGCCGTCGGGCTGGGATTCGCTGACTAAACACCTGCTGCGCAAGGGTTTTGAATTCAAAGAACTCGAGGCGGCGGGCTTGTCGCGAGAGGGTCGCCGTGGCCCGATGGATCGATTCCACCGCAGGCTGCTCTGGCCGATCCGGTCGTCGGCCGGCGAGGTGATCGGGTTCGGCGCGCGACGGCTGTTCGACGACGATCCGATGGAAGCCAAGTACGTGAACACGCCGGAGACCTTGCTGTACAAGAAGTCGTCGGTGCTGTTCGGCATCGACCTGGCCAAGCGCGAGATCGCCAAGGGGCATCAAGCCGTCGTCGTCGAGGGCTACACCGATGTGATGGCGATGCACCTGGCCGGGGTGAAGACCGCGGTGGCATCCTGCGGCACCGCGTTCGGTGACGAACACCTGGCCATGCTGCGCCGACTCATGATGGACGACAACTTCTTTCGCGGTGAGCTCATCTATGTGTTCGACGGCGACGAGGCGGGCAAGGCAGCGGCGCTCAAGGCGTTCTCCGGTGAGCAGCAACTGGCCGGTCAGTCCTTCGTCGCGGTCGCAGCCGACGGCATGGACCCGTGCGACCTTCGGTTGGCATCCGGTGACGGCGCACTGCGCGATCTGGTGGCGCGACGAACTCCGTTGTTCGAGTTCGCCATTCGCACAACGCTGAACGACATCGATTTGGACAGCGCCGAGGGCCGAGTATCCGCGCTGCAGCGTTGTGTGCCGATCGTCGCCCAGATCAAGGACCCGACGCTGCGTGACGAGTACGCGCGGCAACTCGCCGGCTGGGTCGGCTGGGCCGACGTCGCACAGGTCATCGGCCGAGCCCGCGAACAAGCGAAAAGCCCGACGGCGCAAGGTCGCGGCAAACCCCGTCGACCCGTCGCCATGCCAGGGGCCGGCGAACTGCGCGCGACGGCCGAATCCCTTCCCAACCCAAAGGATCCCACGCTGTGGCCGCAGCGCGAGGCGCTCAAGTCGGCCCTGCAGTATCCCGCGCTGGCCGGACCGGTGTTCGACACGCTCACCGTCGAGAGCTTCACCCATCGCGGGTACGCCGCGGTGTGGACGGCCATCGAAGCCGCCGGCGGCACCGCGGCCGGCATCATCGGGGCCGAATGGCTCGACGCAGTGCGCCAGAAAGCGCTCTCTCCGGCCGCCGCTGTGCTGATCAGCGAGCTTAGCGTCGAAGCCATCCGGGTCGACGACGACGAGAAACTGCCGCGCTACATCGCCGGCGTGCTGGCCCGTCTGCAAGAGGTGTGGGTCGGCAGGCAGATCGCGGATGTCAAGTCCAAGTTGCAGCGGATGTCGCCGGTGGAGCAGAGCGACGAGTATCACGCGCTGTTCGGCGATCTGGTCGCGATGGAGGGCTACCGCCGCAGTCTGCTGGAGCAGGCCAGCGGCGACGATCTCACCGCTTAACGATTGGGCGCCTCGCGCTCGACCACGGCGGTCGCATCGTCGATCTCGGTCAGCGTCACCATCCGCGCGTCCGGCGACACGCGATTGGCGACCTTGCGCCGTCCCGCTTCGATCATCGACTTGGCGGCGGGGCTGCTGGTCAGGGCGCGGTAGGTGCCGACGATCTGGTCGTAACGGCGCCGACCGGCCTTTGTGCCCAACACATAGCCCACTGCCAGCACGATGACGTAACGGATCAAAACGGTCCCTTCCGAGGTTTGCGTCTCTGCGTCCATCCTGCCCCATGGCCGCGGTTCGGTGCCTCCCGGCGGGCGATCGGTCAGGTTGGGCGCGCACAAGCCAGTACGCTAGAGTCTCCAGCGATCCGCGCCGATGTGCCGCGGACACCAGGTAGTCCCCTGTAGCTCAATTGGCAGAGCATTCGGCTGTTAACCGAAGGGTTGGTGGTTCGAGTCCACCCGGGGGAGCAAGTACCTCTAGCGCCCGCCGACGCCTGGGAACGGCGAAGCACTTTTCGTCGGCGTGCTGGACTTGTTCAGGTAGTCCGGACAGTAGGCGCTCGATGCCAGCGCCGCGAACTTCATCGCGCCGCCGGAATTCAAACCCGGATTGAGCATGCTCAACTTGTCGACGACGTCCTTTTCCGACGTGCCCGAGTTCATCAGGTCGCAAGCCATCTTCCCGGCCGCGATGGCGCTCGAGCCATTGGTGTACGTCATGCCGGCCTTGTTGAGTGAGTCGAGGAACGTCGCGTCGGCTGCCGGGTTGTCCGGCACGCTCGGTGGCGGCGGGTCAGCCAGCGCCGGCACGGCCAGACCGACCATGGTGGCCACGGCGGCAAGTGCAAGAGACAGTCGCATCGGCTCATTGTCGGCCAGATCTGCCTGGTTGTCCTGTTAAGAATTCTGGCCGCGGGCTCGCAGTCGGGGTTGGATGGGGTGTGTGACCACACTGGAGTCGCGATCCGAGGCGGTGGCGGAAAGCTCGATCACCTGGGCCGACGGCGCATTGCTGGCCATTGACCAGCGCCTGCTGCCGGGCGAGTTGCGCTGGCTGCGGATCACCGGCGTCGACGAGCTCATCGACGCGATCAAGACCCTGGCCATCCGGGGTGCGCCGGCACTGGGGGTGGCCGGCGCGTTCGGTGTGGCGCTGGCGGCGTACACGCACGTCGGCGACACCGACACGACGACGACGGAAGCCGCCCGGATCGCATCGGCCCGGCCCACCGCGGTGAACCTGGCCTGGGGTGTGCGACGAGCGCTGGCCACGTTGCCCGCGGGCCCGGATGCCGTCCTCGCCGAGGCCCAGCAGATGCTGGCCGAGGACGCGCGGGTCAACCGGATGCTTGCCACCCATGCCGCCGACCTGGTGCAGCGGCTGTGTCCCGATCGTCCGCTGCGGGTGCTGACGCATTGCAACACCGGTTGGCTGGCCACCACCGCGGTCGGCACCGCGCTCGGGGCGCTGCGGGTGCTGCATGCTCGCGGCAAG
>NZ_DASXHW010000170.1:0-22053 GCF_036488105.1 Mycobacterium sp.
AGCGTTGGCTTGTTGCTGACCACCTACTTCGGCTGCATCGTCGGTAAGGGCGATACGCGTGGGTTTCTGCAACTGCCCATCAGCGACGGCACGAACGTGCGGGTGGCAATGCTGCTGGCTGCCGGCTGGTTCGTACTGTTCGCGCTGCCGTTGCTGCTGACCGCGCCTCGGCTGCCCTCGCCGGCCGAGGTCTTCAGCCCCGTGCGCGGCGTGCTCGGCAGCTACCGCAAGCTGTGGCAGGACCTGGTCACCGAATGGCACCGCGACCGGAACCTGGTGTATTACCTGGTCGCCAGTGCGGTCTTTCGTGACGGACTGGCCGGCGTCTTCACTTTCGGCGGCGTGCTCGGCGTCAACGCGTACGGGATCTCGCCGGCCGATGTGCTGATCTTCGGGGTGGCCGCCAGCGTGGTGGCGGCCGTAGGGGCTGTCTTCGGCGGTTTTCTGGACGACTGGGTCGGGTCCAAGCCCGTCATCATCGGATCACTGGCCAGCATCATCGCGGCGGGGCTGACCATGATGGCGTTGTCGGGGCCTCGTGCGTTCTGGCTCACCGGGCTGCTGCTGAGTCTGTTCATCGGCCCGGCGCAGGCATCGGCGCGGACCCTGCTGCTGAGGATGTCCAGCGCCGGAAAAGAAGGTGTGGCCTTCGGCCTCTACACCATGACCGGGCGTGCGGTGTCGTTCGTGGCGCCGTGGCTGTTTTCGGTGTTCGTCGACGTTTTCGGCGCCGTCCGCGCCGGCATGGGCGGCCTGTGCCTGGTGATGGTGGTTGGGCTGCTGATCTTGCTGATTGTGCGTGCCCCGCACCGGATTCTGGCGACCGACGTTTGACTGAGCCGGACTAACCCGACCCGTTGCAGATCGTCAGACCAACACCGCTGCGCTGGTTGATCTCGACTCCGTCTATGGTCACCGTGCATGTGACGTCGTGGCCGATATTCACGATGGTGACGTTCGGCGTCTTGCTGCCGGACTCGGGCAGGCTGACTTCCTTGGTCCACGGCAACCCGACGTTGAACTCGGTCTGCATCATCCCGTCGTTGTCGACGTAAGTGATGCTGATGGCGCGGCCGTCGCCGCTGACGTTGTAGACCACGGTCTGCATCGCGCCGGCGTTAGCCGGCTGGCTGGGCGCAGTGGTGGCCGGTTCGGGTGCGCTCGCCGACGGTGATGGCGACGCTGTCGGAGCCGGGTGCTGCGAACTGGGCGTCTGTGGCAGTGCGGGTACCGCCGTTTGCCTTCTGGCCGTGCCGTTGGCGATCACCAGGGCGATGACCAATGCCGTAACCAGAACGACTGCCACGACCGCGGCGATCCAGAGCCAGCGTGGCGCTCTCGGTCGCCCGGGCTCGGGTTTCTGCGGTGACTGATCTGGCGGAGGCTGACCCTGCTGCCAGTACTGAGGCAGCTTGTCGGTGGGGTGCGTGGAGTTCGGGTCGGGCGGCGAGCCGTAGTAGGGGGGCGGATAGGACGACTGACCGCTGTAAGCCGGGTCGGTGTACGACGGGTAAGGCTGACGCAGTCGTTGCGTTTGTTCGGTCCGCTCTTGAGTAGAACGGGTGTGATCGGGATGACGTCGATCGCTCATGCCCACCTCATTTCTGCAGGGTACCTGCAGCACAACCGTTGGCGCCGAAAACGTCCGATGAACAGTGGCAATGCCCGTCATTCAAGCGCAGCGCCAACGGTCAGGGCGGCGACGGTCATCTCCCGCATCACCGCACGTGACCGCGCCGCGCGCGCAGCCTTGCCGTCGGCCGGCTTCAAGCTGTGCGGAGTGGAGTTGAGCAGACCGAACGCGGCGTGCGCCATCAGCCGGGCGTCGGTTTCGGCAAGTCCCGGTTCGAGTTCGCGCAGCACACCCACCCACACCTCGACGTATTCGCGTTGGGCGCGTCGCACCTGGCGTTCGGCAGCGGCCGGCAGATAGGCAAGGTCGCGATCCTGAATCCGGATGAGGTTGGGCTCACCCAGCGCGAAGTCGAGGTGAAAGTCGATCAAGCCGTTCAGCGCCGCGGCAGCATCGGTCTGACCGGATCGGACCCCGCGGGCGCCGTCGAGCAGGCGAGTGCTGATGCCTACCAGGAGCTCGACCAGCAGCGACTCTTTGTTGGGGAAATGCCGGTAGATCGCCGGGCCGCTGACCCCGGTCGCGGCGCCGATGTCTTCAAGCCGCACCGCCAGAAACCCGCGCTCGGCGAACAGTCGCTCCGCGGCGCCCAGCAGTTGCAGGCGCCGGTCCGATTTGCGTCGGCTGCGGGGGTTCGGCGCCGGGGTGTCGTCGTTACGCTCGACCGGAGCGGACGCTGCCATCCCGCCTCCCTAGACACTTCGGTTAATCGCCACTAACATAGCACGAGTTAGTGACCATTAACCGAAACTGGCCTGCAACCGATGACCTCACCGGCGGAAAACCGCGCCGCGCACACTGCGCTCGTTGCACAGTTGCGCGACAAGCTGGCCACGGCCGCCCTGGGTGGTTCGGAGCGCTCCCGGGCCCGCCATGTCGAGCGAGGCAAACTGCTGCCCCGCGATCGCGTCGACGGGCTGCTCGACTCCGGCAGCCCGCTGCTCGAAATCGCGCCGCTCGCGGCCGACGGGATGTACGACGACGAATGCCCCGGGGCCGGCATCATCACCGGCATCGGCAGGATCTCGGCCCGCGAATGCATGATCGTGGCCAACGATGCGACGGTCAAAGGCGGCACCTATTACCCGATTACCGTCAAAAAGCACCTGCGCGCCCAGGAGATCGCGAGCCAGAACCGGCTGCCCTGCATCTATCTGGTCGACTCCGGCGGCGCCTTCCTGCCCCGCCAAGACGAGGTCTTCCCCGACCGCGATCACTTCGGCCGGATCTTCTACAACCAGGCCAATCTTAGCGCGCAGGGCATCCCGCAGATTGCCGCCGTGTTGGGATCATGCACGGCCGGCGGTGCCTACGTTCCTGCTATGAGCGACGAGGCAGTGATCGTTGGTAACCAGGGCACCATCTTTCTCGGCGGCCCGCCACTGGTGAAGGCGGCCACCGGGGAAGTCGTATCGGCCGAGGATCTCGGTGGCGGAGAACTGCATTCGAAAATCTCCGGTGTCACCGATCATCTCGCCCACGACGACCGCGACGCGTTGCGCATCCTCCGGCGCATCGTCTCGACGGTGGGGCCGCGCGAACCGCGGATCTGGGATATGTCGCCCACCGTTGATCCGATTGCCGACCAATCAGAGCTCTACGACGTGGTGCCCGTCGACCCGCGGATCCCCTACGACGTGCACAACGTCATCACCCGACTCGTCGACGGCGGCGAATTCGCCGAGTTCAAAGCCGAATACGGCAGCACCCTGGTCACCGGATTCGCCCACATCCACGGCCACCCGGTCGGCATCATCGCCAACAACGGGGTGTTGTTCTCCGAATCCGCCGTCAAGGGTGCGCATTTCATCGAGCTCTGTGACAAGCGGCTGGTGCCGCTGCTGTTCCTGCAGAACATCTCGGGGTTCATGGTCGGCCGCGACTACGAGGCCGGCGGCATCGCCAAACACGGGGCCAAGATGGTGACCGCGGTGGCCTGCGCGCGGGTGCCCAAGCTCACGGTCGTGATCGGCGGGTCCTACGGCGCAGGCAACTACTCGATGTGCGGGCGGGCGTATTCGCCGCGCTTCCTGTGGATGTGGCCCAACGCCCGGATTTCGGTCATGGGTGGAGAGCAAGCGGCGTCGGTGCTGGCAACGGTGCGCGGAGATTTGACCGCCGAGGAGGAGGAAGCGTTGAAGGCGCCGATTCGCGCGCAGTACGAACACCAGGGCAACCCGTACTATTCGACTGCGCGGCTGTGGGACGACGGCGTCATCGATCCTGCTGATACCAGAACCGTTGTCGGTCTTGCACTTTCGGTGATATCCCGCGCGCCGGTCGATCCGGTGTCATACGGCGTCTTCCGGATGTGAGCGCGATGGGTTTCGATACGGTTCTGGTAGCCAACCGGGGCGAGATCGCCGTCCGGGTGATTCGCACACTTAAGGCGATGGGCATCCGGTCGGTTGCGGTGTACAGCGACGCCGACGCTAATGCGCTCCACGTCGCTTTGGCGGACGTCGCGGTCGCGATCGGCCCAGCGCCCGCACGTGACAGTTACCTGAACATCGCCGCTATCGTTGACGCGGCCGTGCGCACCGGAGCTCAGGCCGTTCACCCTGGCTACGGGTTCCTCTCGGAGAACGCCGATTTCGCGGCGGCACTGGCTGCCGCGGAAGTGACGTTCATCGGGCCGCCGGTGGGCGCCATCCAGACCATGGGTGACAAGATCGCGGCCAAGGTCACCGTGTCGGCTTTCGGTGTGCCGGTGGTTCCCGGTATCGCGCGGCGTGGCCTGAGCGACCAGGAACTGATCGCGGCCGCCGAGGAGATCGGCTACCCGGTTCTCGTCAAACCGTCCGCCGGCGGCGGCGGCAAGGGCATGCGCATGGTCGAGCAGTCGGCCGACCTGCCCGCCGCGCTGGTCAGCGCCCGTCGGGAATCGGCCGCCGCGTTCGGCGACGACACACTGTTCCTGGAGCGATTTGTGCTGCGCCCCAGGCACATCGAGGTTCAGGTATTGGCCGACACGTACGGCAACGTCGTGCACTTCGGCGAGCGGGAGTGCAGCCTGCAGCGCCGCCATCAGAAGGTCATCGAGGAGGCGCCGTCACCGCTGCTGGACGCCGAAACTCGGGCGCGAATCGGCGCCGCTGCATGCGATACCGCGCGCAGTGTCGACTACACCGGCGCGGGCACGGTGGAGTTCATCGTGTCGGCCGACCGGCCCGACGAGTTCTTCTTCATGGAGATGAACACCCGGCTGCAGGTCGAGCATCCGGTCACCGAGCTGGTCACCGGCTGGGATCTGGCCGAGTGGCAGGTCCGGATCGCGGCGGGGGAGAAGCTGACCGTGAGTCAGGCTGACATTGCCTTACAGGGCCACGCGATTGAAGCGCGGGTCTACGCCGAAGACCCGGCGCACGGCTTCCTGCCGACCGGTGGCGACGTGCTGGCAGTGGTGGAACCCGATGCGGCGGGCGTGCGGATTGATTCGGGCTTGTCGGCCGGGATGGTGGTCGGCACCGACTACGACCCGATGCTGGCGAAAGTCATTGCACATGGCCCGGATCGGGCCGCCGCGCTGCGAACCCTGGATCGGGCTTTGGCCGGCACCGCAGTGCTCGGGGTGGTCACCAACATCGAGTTCGCCCGGTTTCTGCTGGCCGATCCCGATGTCGTCGCAGGCCGCCTCGACACCGGGCTATTGGACCGTCGCGCCGGCGATTTCGTCGCGGCAGCACCCGCCGACGACCAGTTCATCGCCGCGGCGGTTTTCCGCTGGTTGCGATCCTTCCCCGGACCGGGTGCCGACCTGTGGGAGGTGCCGACCGGGTGGCGAGTCGGGCGCCGGGCGCCGGTCAGCATCCGGCTGCGGGCCGGGGAACGCACCGACCACGTCCACATCTCCGGTGCGCCGGACGGTGCTGACGTCCACATCGAGGACGGCGAATCCCGTTCCCTGCAAGCCGCTTTGACGGGCGACCAGCTGACAGTGACGCTCGACGGGCTGCGCGCCAAGTACACGGTCGCCGCGGCGGACCACAAGATCTGGCTGGCCGGCGACGGCATCTTCGCGGTGCTCGAGGAGGTGCGCGAAGCGCCGGTGCGCGAGGACGAAGCGCACAGCGGCGACGCCGAATTGACCAGCCCCATGCCCGGCGCGGTTGTCGCGGTCAGCGTCAGCGACGGCGCCGAGGTCGAGGCGGGCGCGGTTGTCGTCACGGTCGAGGCGATGAAGATGGAGCACGCGATGACGGCACCCGTCGAGGGTGTGGTCGAGCTCCTCGTCGCCGTGGGCGACCAAGTCAAGGTGGGTCAGCCGCTGGCCCGGATTGCCGCGAACATCAACGCAACACCAGAAGCAGAGGATGGTGCTCATGAGTGATTTCTTGTCGACCGGAACACTGCCGGACGAATACCAACAGTTGGCCAAGACGGTCCGCGATTTCGCCCAGAGCGTCGTCGCGCCGGTGGCCGCACGGCACGACGCCGAACACTCCTTCCCCTACGAAGTCGTCGCCGGCATGGCCGAGATGGGCCTTTTCGGTCTGCCGTTCCCCGAGGAGTGGGGCGGGATGGGTGGCGACTACTTCGCGTTGTGTCTGGCGCTGGAGGAGCTCGGCAAGGTCGACCAGAGTGTGGCGATCACGCTGGAGGCCGGTGTCTCACTGGGCGCCATGCCCGTGTACCGGTTCGGCACCGACGAGCAGAAGCGGGACTGGTTGCCGGAGTTGGCCAGTGGTCGTGCGCTGGGCGCGTTCGGTCTGACCGAACCGGGCGGCGGCACCGACGCCGGCGCGACCAAGACCACCGCGCAACTCGACGACGGCCAGTGGGTGATCAACGGCTCAAAGCAGTTCATCACCAACTCCGGCACCGACATCACCAAGCTGGTCACCGTCACGGCCGTGACCGGCGAGCGCGATGGTAAGAAAGAGATCTCGTCGATCCTGGTTCCGGTGCCGTCGCCGGGATTCACCGCGGAACCCGCCTACGACAAGGTCGGCTGGAACGCCTCGGACACCCATCCACTGAGCTTCGACGACGTACGGGTACCTGAAGAGAACCTGCTCGGTGAACGCGGCCGCGGCTACGCCAACTTCCTGCGCATCCTCGACGAGGGCCGCATCGCGATCGCCGCGCTGTCCACCGGCGCCGCGCAGGGATGCGTCGACGAGAGCGTCAAGTACGCGCGGGAACGCGAGGCGTTCGGTCAGGCGATCGGCCGGTACCAGTCCATCGCGTTCACGATCGCGCGTATGGAAGCCCGCGCGCATACCGCCCGCACCGCCTACTACGACGCCGCGGCGCTGATGCTGGCCGGTAAGCCGTTCAAGAAGCAAGCGGCGATCGCCAAGCTGGTCGCCAGCGAGGCGGCCATGGACAACGCCCGAGACGCCACGCAGATTCACGGCGGCTACGGGTTCATGAATGAATTCACGGTGGCCCGGCATTACCGGGACAGCAAGATTCTCGAGATCGGTGAGGGGACCACTGAGGTGCAGTTGATGTTGATCGCCCGCGAGGTGGGCCTGTGACGAATGGTGAGCAGCCGCTACGCGAAGTCGTTCAGCGCGGGCTGTGGTTCGAAGAATTCGAGACCGGCGTGCGATACCTGCATCGTCCGGGGCGGACCATCACCGAGGCCGACAACGTGTTGTTCACGACGTTGACGATGAACACTCAGGCCCTGCACCTGGATGCCGCATTCTCCGACGCGCTGCCGCCGTTCAATCAGCGGCTGGTGAACTCGATGTTCACCTTGTCGACCCTGGTCGGGTTGTCGGTCACGCAGCTGACTCAGGGCACCATTGTCGGCAACCTTGGGTTCTCCGAGATTGCTTTTCCCAAACCGCTTTTCCACGGTGACACGTTGTACGCCGAGACGGTCATCGTCGAGAAGCGGGCATCGAAGAGCCGTCCCGGCGAGGGCATCGTGACGTTCGCGCATACCGGTCGCAACCAGCACGGCGACGTGGTCGCCACCGCGAACCGCAAGACCATGGTGCGGATGCGACCGGCTGAGGCCGGCGGCTGATGGGTCTGCAGAATCCAGGACCGGCGTGGCTGTTCTGCCCGGCGGACCGCCCTGAGCGCTACCAAAAGGCCGCAGCCGCAGCCGATGTCGTGATCCTCGACCTCGAAGACGGGTGTGCGGCCGCTGATCGGCCCGCCGCGCGCACAGCACTGGTCGACGCCCAACTCGATCCGGCCCGCACCGTGGTGCGCGTCAATCAGTTCGGCACCGCCGATCAGGAGCTTGATCTACAAGCCCTGAAGCACACTCCGTACGACACCGTCATGCTGCCGAAATGTGAAGCGGTCGAACATGTTAGCGCTCTTGCTCCGATGAACGTGATTGTGCTCGTCGAATCACCAATGGGCGCACTGGCCGTAACCGAGACCGTCCAGGTGGACAACGCGATCGCCGTGATGTGGGGCGCTGAGGACCTGTTCGCCGTTCTGGGTGGGACGGCCAACCGGTACCCGGACGGCAGCTACCGCGAAGTTGCCCGCCATGTTCGCTCGCAGTCGTTGTTGGCGGCCAAGGCGCACGGCCGGCTGGCCCTGGACTCGGTCTATCTCGACATCAAAAATCTCGATGGGCTGCGCGCCGAGGTCGATGACGCGGTGGCCGTCGGCTTTGATGCGAAGGTTGCTATCCACCCCAGCCAGGTGCCGGTGATACGGGCCGGTTATGCGCCGTCCCCCGACCAGGTTCAGTGGGCACGACACGTTCTCGCCGCTGCCGTCGATGAACGCGGCGTCTTCGCATTTGAGGGCATAATGGTGGATGCGCCCGTGTTGCGGCGAGCCGAGCGGATCGTGCACCTGGCAGGTGAAGCCGGCTCGTAGCAGCCTCGGTATTGGGGTTTGCTCTGACCCGCCGCACGCCTGCGCGTAGGAGGCGGTATGGCCGAGGTCACTCACCCGCCAATCACTGTTGACCTCGAGCCGATACAGCTCGTCGGCCCGGACGGGTCGCCGACGGCGGAGACACGCTACAGCCGTGAACTGCCCGCGGAGACACTGTGCTGGCTCTACGAGATGATGGTGGTCACCCGCGATGTCGACGGAGAATTCGTCAACCTGCAGCGCCAAGGTGAGCTCGCGCTTTTCGCGTCGTGCTGCGGCCAAGAGGCGGCGCAGGTCGGCGCGACGGCTTGCCTTCGTAAGACCGACTGGCTGTTTCCGCAATACCGCGAATTGGGCGTCTACCTCGTCCGCGGTATCGCTCCCGGTCAAGTCGGCGCCGCCTGGCGCGGAACATGGCACGGCGGACTGGATTTCACCAAGAAGTGCTGCGCCCCGATATCGGTTCCGATCGGCACCCAGACGCTGCATGCCGTCGGCGCCGCTATGGCTGCGCAGCGACTCGGCGAGGATTCGATCACGGTCGCCTTTCTCGGCGACGGCGCCACCAGTGTGGGCGACGTACACGAGGCGCTGAATTTCGCCGCGGTGTTCACAGCGCCGTGTGTGTTCTACGTGCAGAACAATCAGTGGGCGATCTCGGTTCCGCTGAGCAGCCAGACCGCCGCACCGTCCATCGCGCACAAGGCAATTGGGTACGGCATGCCCGGCATCCGGGTGGACGGCAACGACGTGCTGGCCTGCTATGCGGTGATGGCCGAAGCCGCCGCGCGGGCCCGGACCGGCGGCGGGCCGACACTGATCGAAGCCGTCACGTATCGGTTGGGCCCGCACACCACGTCCGACGATCCCACCCGATACCGCAGCCAGGACGAACTGGACCTATGGCAGACGCTGGACCCGATTCCGCGCTACCGCGCATACCTCGACAGCCAGGGCTTGTGGTCGCAAAGGCTCGAGGACAGGATCGCCGCGCGGGCCAAACGCCTGCGCGCCGATCTACGTGACGCGGTGTTCGCGGCCCCCGATATCGACATCGACGAAGTATTCACCTCGGTCTACGCCGAGATGACGCCCGGTCTCGAAGCCCAACGCCAACAGTTGCGCGCTGAAATCCTCCGGGAGGCATGATGACTCAGATCGCCGAACCGCCGACGTTCGGGACCACAGCAGTACCGGAGGTGCCGTCGGCCGACGCGCTCATCGCGTCGCCACTGACCATGGTCCAGGCGCTCAACCACGCATTGCACGACGCGATGGCCGCAGATGACCGGGTGCTCGTCTTCGGCGAAGACGTCGCGACGTTAGGCGGAGTCTTCCGGGTCACCGAGGGTCTGACCGCGACGTTTGGCCCGCAGCGATGCTTCGATACTCCCTTGGCCGAGTCCGCGGTGATCGGCATCGCGGTAGGCCTGGCGCTGCGCGGATTCGTGCCGGTGCCCGAGATCCAGTTCGACGGATTCTCCTACCCGGCTTTCGATCAGGTGGTCAGCCATCTGGCCAAATACCGGACCCGCACTCGCGGTCAGGTCAACATGCCCGTCACGGTGCGCATCCCGTCATTTGGTGGCATTGGCGCCGTCGAGCATCATTCCGAGTCCACCGAGTCGTACTGGGCGCACACCGCAGGCTTGAAAGTTGTTGTCCCGTCGACGCCGTCGGATGCCTACTGGTTGCTGCGCCACTCGATCGCATGTCCGGACCCGGTGATGTTTCTGGAACCCAAGCGCCGCTACTGGGGCCGCGAAGTCGTGGACACCACATGCCCCGCCCCGGGGATCGGGCAGGCGGCGGTGCGCCGTGCCGGCACCGACGTCACCGTCCTGACCTACGGAGGTCTGGTGGGCACGGCGCTGTCGGCCGCTGAGATGGCTGCGCAGCAACAGGGTTGGAGCCTTGAGGTCGTCGATCTGCGGTCGTTGGTGCCGCTGGATTTCGATACGGTTGCCGCGTCGATTCGCCGCACCGGGCGGTGTGTGGTGCTGCACGAGGGGCCGCGGAGCCTGGGTTATGGGGCGGGGCTGGCGGCTCGCATCCAAGAGGAACTGTTCTACGAACTCGAAGCACCGGTGTTGCGCGCCTGCGGGTTCGACACCCCCTATCCGCCGGCACGGCTGGAGAAGCTGTGGCTGCCCGGCCCGGACCGGCTGCTCGATTGCGTCGGGCGTGCGCTGGAGCAACCGTGAACCCGGGCGCCGACGATGACCGCGTCAAAGTGTTCGTCGTGCCCGATCTCGGCGAGGGTCTGGAAGAGGTGACGCTGTCGTGCTGGCGCGTCGACGTCGGCGACGACATCGAACTCAACCAACCGTTGTGTTCGGTGGAGACGGCGAAGGCCGAAGTGGAGATACCCAGCCCGTATGCGGGCCGAGTCGTCGAGATACGCGGGGCCGAAGGTGATGTGCTGGCCGTCGGTTCGCTGCTGGCCCGCATCGACAGTGCGCCGGCGACCAACGGGGAGGTAATCGCACGCAACCCGATCCTTGTCGGATACGGCGCCGATGATGCGCTGGACACCAGCCGTAGGCGGCCCAAAGCCAAACCGAGCGTGCGGAAGTTGGCTGCCGACCTACTCGTGGACCTGAACGACATACCGGCCGGTGACGACGGCTTGATCGGTCGGGATGCGGTACTGGCGGTCGCCGGAGTCGGTGCCGAACGACCGGGTGTGTCCTACGATGTGCTGCCGGTTCGCGGGGTGCACGCCCACATGGCGGAGCGAATGAGTCTGTCGCGCAATAACATTCCTGATGCGCATGCGAGCGTGAACGTCGACTGCACGGGTCTGATCCGGCTTCGCGACCACCTGAGCGCAGTCGTCGGTGGCGACGACGAGGTCATCTCGCCGTTTGTGCTCACTCTGCGATTACTCGTCATCGCCTTGACGCACAACAAGATTCTGAACTCCACCTGGGTGGACGGCCCGAACGGCGCGCAGGTGCACTCTCACCACGCGGTTCATCTGGGCTTCGCGGTCACGACCCCGCGCGGCCTGCTGGTCCCTGTCATCGCCAATGCACAGGCCAAGAGCACGCGTGAACTCGCGGACTGCGTGGCGCGGCTGATCCGGGACGCCCGGGCCGGCACTCTGAAACCGGCCGAGCTGACGGGCTCGACGTTCACCGTGTCGAACTTCGGAGCTCTCGGACTCGATGACGGCGTCCCGGTGATCAACTACCCCGAAGCCGCAATCCTGGGCATCGGGTCATTGAAGCCGCGGCCGATGGCGGTTGACGACATGGTCGTCGTCCGTCCGCAGATGACACTCACGTGCGCGTTCGATCACCGAATCGCCGACGGCGCCAACGCCGCTGAGTTTCTGGGCGAGCTGCGCAGGCTGATCGAATCGCCGGAAACGGCGCTGCTCGATCTGTAGGGACTATTACCTGCGTTGGGCCGCGGCCAATCGGGCGGCGAACTCCGGTGACTGAATCGAGGTGGCCTGCGGCCCGAGTTCGGTGTCTTTGGCCAGCTCGTGCTGTTCGACGTCAAGCGATCCGGGGCTGGCCGTCGCGCGCATGGTGGCTTTGGTAGCCAGCACGACGTCGCGTGGCGCGGCCGCCGGACCGGCCGCCAGTTCCAAGGCGGCGGCAGCCGGATCGTCGGCGATGCTAAGCGCCAACCCATGTCGCACAGCGGATTCGGCGTCGAAGCGCATGCCGAACAGCAAGGCTGCGCGGGCCACCTGCGGTCCGACTGCCCGCTGCAGCATCCACGTCGCGCCGCCGCCCGGGTGAATCCCCAACTTCTGAAAACGGCCGTCGAACAACGCGTTCGGGCCTGCGATGCGCACATCGGCGGCCAGCGCCAAGTTCAGGCCCGCACCGACCGCAGGGCCGTTGACGGCAGCGATCGTGGGCAGCGCGCACTTGCCGACGGCCATGAACCCGTCGTAGAGCCGAAGCAAACCCTCTTCGGCGGCACTGCCCAGCGCGCTGAGGTCCGCGCCGGCGCAGAACGCTTTACCGGCACCGGTGACGACAACGGCGTGCACACCGCCGTCAGCCTCGGCCCGTTCCACCGCGGCACGTAGCTGTTTCGACATCTCACCGGTAACGGCGTTGCGTCGTTCGGGATCGTTGACGATGATCAGCGCGACGTGATTGTCGATGCTGAACAGCACCAGGTCGGATTGGGGCATCGGGGACCTCCGCAGCTTCGCCGGCGACGGCGCGTACCGCACCATCCGAGAACAGGCGCCACACGTATCCCATCGGCCACAGTGGCACCTGCACTCTGTACCCCCGGCAGGATTCGAACCTGCGACCACAAGATTAGAAGTCATGTGCTCTATCCAGCTGAGCTACGGGGGCCAAAGACTCCAAGCCCAGGTCAGTGTAGCTAACCGACGGGATGGGCACTCACAGTCCGCAACGCCGACGCAAATGTCGTTGGCAGTAATAGTGATTGAGCTAGTGTGAGGCCCGCCACATACGTACGCTACCGACGGCCCGGCTGTTCGCGGGCGGCGTGTGCTCAAAGACGAGGAGTGGCGGGGCATGACCGTAGCCGTAGATGTCAGGGCGCGATACTCGCAGTCGCGCGCAGAAGTGCTGCGTCAGGGGTTGCAGCTGGCTGCCGCGCCGATCGGCGCGTACCGCACCGGCTCACTGCTGCTTCGCGGCTCGCCAACGGTCGCCGGCTTCTTGGCGGGATGGCTCTCTGCCGAATTTCCGCCGCACGTCGTCACCGGGCACGCCCTGTCCGGTGTGGCCCCGCTGTCGATCGGCCGGGTTGCGACGACTTGGGCGGCCCAGCGCGCAGATCGCATCCTCACTGCGGCGCTGCAGGATTCCTTCGGTGCGCAGTACCGCGACTCGGTCTGTCATCCCATCAGCGACCGGCCCGAGCGCCGCGGCGGGATGTTGCACGCCGCCGCCGGGCACCGTCGTTACGCGGCGAAAACGTCAGACATCGCGTACGGCCCGGACACCCGAGACAACTTGCTGGACGTGTGGCGCCATCGGGACATCAAGGTTGGCGACCGGGCGCCGGTGCTACTGCAGATCCCGGGCGGCGCGTGGACCGTCAACGGTCGGCGACCGCAGGGCTATCCGCTGATGAGCAGGATGGCCGAACTCGGCTGGGTCTGCGTCTCGATCGACTACAGCAAGAGCCCTCGCAAATCGTGGCCGGCCCACATCATCGACGTCAAGCGCGCGCTGGCGTGGGTTCGCGAGAACATCGCCGACTACGGCGGCGATCCCGACTTCATAACGGTCACCGGAGGCTCTGCGGGCGGCCACTTGGCCTCGCTGATCGCGCTCACCGCGAACGACCCGCGACTGCAGCCCGGCTTTGAGGAAGTGGATACCACTGTTCAAGCGGCGGCGCCCTTTTACGGCGTTTACGACCTCACCGATGCCGAGAAAATGCACGAGATGATGATGCAGTTCCTCGAGCTTTTCGTCATGAAAGAGCGCTACGCCGACAAGCCCGAACTTTTCGAATTGGCCTCGCCGATTTCGCACGTCCACCGCGGTGCGCCGCCATTTTTCGTCCTGCACGGCGAGAACGATTCGGTGATCCCGACCGTGCAGGCGCGGGCCTTCTGCGACGCACTTCGCGAGGCCGGAGCCGACACTGTGGGCTACGCCGAGCTGCCCAACGCTCACCATGCTTTCGACTTGTTCGCCACAGTCCGATCCCGACTGGCTGCCGACGCCGTCGCTGACTTTTTGGGTGTCGTCTACGGACAGCATGTGCGGTCGCGATCGCGGGTTGCGCGCAAGCACGCTTCACCGACCGGCTGAGTCGGTCCGGCGCGCAACAGTTGCTTATTTCGAATTCGGCAGCAGGTCAGGGCGTTTCGCAAGGCACCCATAGCACGTCTGATCTCGCGTTATGATCCGGACAATCTGCTACCGTCACCGCGCTTACCGGACTACGTTGGAGTTGCCCGCGGCGTCCTGACGATGGGTCGCGCGGTCTGTCTGAAACAGGAGGCTTGAGTGGCGATGGCGGCGTTAGCCGGACGGGGGAGCCGCGGTGGCTGAGCAGGTCGATGCGGCCGGATTGCCCACGGCGCTGGGGCCAGTCGACTACCTCTTGCATCGCGGAGAGGCGAACCCGCGTACCCGCTCGGGGATCATGGCCTTGGAAATTCTGGACACCACGCCGGATTGGGATCGCTTCCGGACCCGTTTCGAGAACGCGTCCCGACGGGCATTACGGCTGCGGCAAAAAGTGGTTGTGCCGACGTTGCCGACGGCCGCGCCGCGCTGGGTGGTCGATCCCGACTTCAATTTGGACTACCACGTGCGCAGGATGCGTGTCTCCGAACCCGGCACGCTGCGGCAGGTATTCGACCTGGCCGAGCTGATGCTGCAATCGCCGCTGGACATCGCCCGACCGCTGTGGACGGCCACTCTGATCGAGGGTCTGCCCGACGGCAAGGCCGCCACGCTGCTGCACCTGTCCCATGCGGTGACCGACGGTGTCGGCAGCGTGGAGATGTTCGCTCACATCTACGACCTCGAGCGCGATCCGGCACCTCAGCCGACGCCGACGCAACCCATACCGGAGGATCTGACGGCCAACGATTTGATGCGCGAAGGGCTCAACCACCTCGCAGCTAACGTGGTCTACGGGGCCGGCGGTGCGCTCTGGGGAGCGGCGTCAATGGTCGGGCGAGCAGTGGCCAATCCCGGCAGGGCGGTGTCGGGTGTGCTCAACTACGCCCGATCAAGCGGGCGGGTGGTCAGCCGGGCCGCTGAACCGTCTCCGCTGCTTCGTCGACGCAGCCTGGCCACCCGCAGCGAGGCCATCGATATCCCGCTGTCCGACCTGCACCGGGCCGCGAAAGCCGGCGGCGGCTCGATCAACGACGCCTACCTGGCCGGTTTGTCCGGTGCACTGGGGCGCTACCACGCGGCGCTCGGCGTGCCGATCTCCACGTTGCCGATGGCGGTGCCGGTCAGCCTGCGGGCCGAGAGCGACGCGGCGGGCGGCAACCGGTTCACCGGGGTGAACCTGGCGGCCCCGATCGGTACTGCGGATCCGGTTGCTCGCATGCAGAAGATCCGCTTGCAGATGACCCAGCGCCGCGACGAGCCCGCGAGGGACATCATCGGTTCGATCGCACCGGTGTTGAGCGTGTTACCGGGACCGCTGCTGGAGTCGATGACGGCCTCGGTCGTCGGCTCCGACGTGCAGGCCAGCAACGTTCCGGTCTATCCCGGCGACACGTTTCTCGTCGGCGCAAAGATCTTGCGGCAGTATGGTATTGGTCCGTTGCCCGGTGTGGCGATGATGGTCGTGCTGATCTCCAGAGGCGGTTACTGCACCATCACCACGCGCTATGACCGCGCCGCCATCCGTGACGAGGCGCTGTTCGCCCGCTGTCTGCTCGAGGGTTTCAACGAACTCCTCGAGCTGGCAGGTGATCCCGCGCCGCAGGCGGTGCCTGCCACGTTCGATACCGAAACGTCTGGCACGTCAAAGCGATCGGTGGCGGGTTCATGACGGGGGAGGATCGCGAGCCGAAGAAACCCGCGCGTGATCTTCGGTTGCCGGGTTCGGTCGCTGAAATCATGGCCAGCCCGCCCGGGCCCAAGATCGGTGCATTCTTCGACTTGGACGGGACCCTGGTGGCCGGTTTTACGGCCGTCATCCTCACCCAGGAGCGGTTGCGGCGCCGCGACATGGGCGTCGGCGAACTGGTCAGCATGGTCACGGCCGGGCTGAATCATCAACTCGGGCGTATCGAATTCGAAGAGCTGATCGGCAAAGCCTCGGCGGCGCTCCGCGGGCGCATACTGAGCGATTTGGATGAGATCGGCGAGCGGCTGTTCGCCCAGCGAATCGAGTCCCGGATCTACCCGGAGATGCGCGAATTGGTGCGCGCACACCTGGCTCGCGGGCACACCGTGGTGCTCAGTTCCTCGGCGCTGACCATCCAGGTCGCCCCGGTAGCCAAGTTCCTCGGCATTGTCAACACGCTCACCAACAAGTTCTAGACCAACGACGATGGAATTCTGACCGGAGGTGTGGTCAAGCCGATTCTGTGGGGACCGGGCAAGGCCGCCGCGGTGCAGAAGTTCGCCGGCGAGAACGGGATTGACCTCAAGGACAGCTACTTCTACGCCGACGGCGACGAGGACGTCGCGCTGATGTATCTGGTCGGCAATCCGCGGCCGACCAACCCGGAAGGCAAGATGGCGGCCGTCGCCAAGCGGCGCGGCTGGCCTATTCTGCGGTTCACCAGTCGCAGTGGGGGCGGCATTACCGCGCAACTGCGCGCGCTGGCCGGGGTCGGCTCGGTGGTTCCGGTCGCCGCCGGCGCGCTGGGGATCGGCCTGCTGACCGGAAGCAGGCGCCGTGGTGTCAACTTCTTCACGGCGACCTGGTCGCAGTTGTTGTTAACTGCCAGCGGTGTGGAACTCAACATTCTGGGCGAGGAGAATCTGACCGCACAGCGGCCCGCGGTATTCATCTTCAACCACCGCAACCAGGCCGACCCGGTCATCGTCGGCGCGCTGATCCGCGACAACTGGGTGGCCGTCGGCAAGAAGGAGCTCGAGAGCGATCCGATCATGGGCACGCTCGGCAAGGTCCTGGACTCGGTCTTCATCGATCGAGATAACCCGACCGCGGCCGTGGAGTCGCTGCACCAGGTCGAGGAGCGGGCCAGGCAAGGGTTGTCGATCATGATCGCGCCGGAAGGCACCAGGCTGGACACCACCAGCGTCGGGCCGTTCAAGAAGGGGCCGTTCCGGATGGCGATGGCGGTGGGAATACCCATCGTGCCGATCGTGATTCGCAACGCCGAGATCATCGCCGCGCGCAACTCCACGACGATGAACCCGGGCACCGTGGATGTTGCGGTGTTTCCGCCGATCTCGGTGCGCGACTGGACAGTTGAGACGCTGTCGGATCGGATCGCCGAGGTGCGCCAACTCTACGTGGACACGTTGGCCGACTGGCCGCTCGACGAGCTGCCCGACCACGACGTGTACCGAAAGAAGGCGCCGCGCAAGATCGCCAAAGCCGCGCCCGCGAAAGCCGCAGCGAAGAAGGCTGCGGCTAAGAAAGCTGCCCCCGCGAAAGCCGCGGCGAAGAAAACGGCCAAGACGACCCAGCCCAAGGCGGCGCCGCGCAAAGCGACCAAGGCCCAACCGAATACGCCTCGGCCAAAGGGGCGATCGTGACCCCGGCTGCCGGCGAGGGTTCGTTCAGCACCACCGACGACACCCTGGTGTTGGCGTCGGCGTCGTCGCCAATGGAATCGGAATTGCTTGCCACATGGCTGGATCAGCAACGTGCCCGCCATCCGGAAACCAAGCTCGAGGTGCTGCCGCTGCCCGAACGGGACGCGTCACCCGGCGCGATGGCGCAACTCGTCGAGCAACTCGAATTGGACGAGGACCGGTCGATCGTGCCGGTGCGAGTCTTCTGGATGCCGCGGGCCGACGCGTCGGCATGGAATCGGGTGGCGGCGTTGATCCCGGGCCGAAATCCCTACCAGCCCAGCGAACGTCAGCAGCGCCACATTCTGCGTACCGACCGTTCACGCGCCCAGGTGGTGGCTGGCGAATCGGCCAAGGTGTCCGAACTTCGTCAGCAGTGGCGCGACATCACCGTCGGCGACAACCCGCGTGACTTCGCGCATTTCGTCACCCGGCGGGCGCTGCTGGCGATGGAGCGCGCCGAGTACCGAATCCTTGGACCGCAATACAAGTCGCCGCGGCTGGTGCGACCGGAGATTCTGGCGTCTGCGCGATTTCGCGCCGGCCTGGAGAAGATCCCGGGTGCCACCATCGAGCAAGCCGGAGAAATGCTCGACGAGCTCGCCACCGGATGGAGCCGAGTTTCGGTCGACCTGGTCTCCGTCCTAGGACGGTTGTTCAGCCGGGGATTCGACCGGGAAATCGACTACGACGAGTATCAAGTTGCGGCGCTGCGCACCGCGCTGGAAGCTCATCCTGCGGTGTTGCTGTTCTCGCACCGGTCCTACATCGACGGCGCGGTGATGCCGGTGGCAATGCAAGAAAATCGGCTGCCGCCGGTGCATGTGTTCGCCGGTATCAACTTGGCATTCGGGGTGATGGGGCCGCTGATGCGCCGCGCCGGGACGATCTTCATCCGTCGCAATATCGGCAACGATCCGCTGTATAAATACGTGCTCCGGGAGTATGTCGGCTATGTGGTGGGGAAGCGTTTCAACCTGAGCTGGTCCATCGAGGGCACCCGTTCGCGCACCGGGAAGATGCTGCCGCCCAAGCTCGGACTGATGAGTTATGTCGCCGATGCTTATCTGGACGGTCGCAGTGATGACATTCTGCTGCAAGGCGTTTCGATCAGCTTCGATCAGCTGCACGAGACCGCCGAGTACGCGGCCTACGCCCGTGGTGGAGAAAAGCGTGCCGAGGGCTTGAGTTGGATGTACAACTTCATCAAGGCCCAGGGTGAACGCAACTACGGCAAGATCTACGTCCGCTTTCCCGAAGCCGTTTCGATGCGAGAGTATCTCGGCCCGTCGCACGGACCGATCGCCGAGGACGAAGACGCCAAACGGCTTGCCCTACAGAAGATGTCGTTCGAAGTCGCCTGGCGGATCCTGCAATGCACCCCGGTGAATGCCACCGGTCTAGTGTCGGCGCTGCTGCTGACCACGCACGGGGTGGCGTTGACTCTGGGGCAACTACACCACACCCTGCAGGACTCGCTCGACTATCTCGAACGCAAGCAAACCCCGATGTCCACCAGTGCGCTGCGGTTGCGTACACCCGAAGGCGTTCGCGCTGCGGTGGATTCCTTGTCCAATGGCCACCCAGTCACCCGGATCGACAGTGGCCGTGAACCGGTGTGGCGCATCACCCCGGAGAACGAGCACACCGCAGCGTTCTACCGCAACTCGGTGATCCACGCATTTCTGGAGACCGTCATCGTCGAACTGGCGCTCGCGCACGCCGGGCACGCCGACGGTGATCGGCTGGAGGCGTTCTGGAAGCAGGCCATGCGGCTGCGCGACCTGTTGAAGTTCGACTTCTACTTCGCCGATTCGGCGTCATTCCGGCAGAACATCGCCGAAGAGATGGCGTGGCATGAGGATTGGGAAGCGCACGTCGCCGGCGGCGCCGCCGAGATCGACGCGATGCTGTACGCGAAGCGGCCGCTGATGTCGGACGCGATGTTGCGGGTGTTCTTCGAGGCTTACGAGATCGTGGCCGACGTGCTGCGCGATGCTCCGGCGGATATCGGCGAAAAGGAGCTGACCCAGTTGGCGCTCGGCGTCGGCAAGCAGTACGTCGCGCAAGGTCGGGTACGCAGCAGCGAGCCGGTGTCGACGTTGTTGTTCGCCACCGCGCGCCAAGTCGTCGCCGATCAGGATCTGCTCAAACCCGGCCCGGACCTGCCCGAGCGCCGAATCGCGTTTCGCCGCGAATTACAGGCAATCCTTCAGGATTTCGACCACGTCGCGCAGATTGCGCGCAGCCAGTTCGTGGCCCGCGAGGCCGAGGCACGCGGTGCAGATCGCCCGTAGGAGGCGCGACCGTACGCTTGGTCTATGACGGATGCTCCGGCCGCTCGCCGCCGCGCGGTGGCGTGGCCGCTGCTCGTCGGGGTGGCCACGTTGGCCGGCTGCACCGCGGCGGGCATCGGCGCGCTGTCGCTGGCGGCCGCGCTGACCGCCACCGGGTTACCCGATCCCGGTCCGGTGACCACGATTGGCCTGCCGTTTGTCCGGGCTGCCGGTGAGATCGCGGCCGTCGTGGCCGTCGGATCCTTCCTGATCGCCGCCTTTTTGGTGCCGCCACAAGACAACGGTGTCCTCGATGTCGACGGCTATCGCGCGTTGCGGGTGGGAACGGTGGCGGCCGGGGCATGGGCGGTGTGCGCCGCCCTGCTGGTGCCGCTGACCATTTCCGACGTCTCCGGTCAGCCGATCAGCGCCCACCTGAACCCGGCGACGCTGTGGTCGCTGGCCAGCCTGATCAACATCTCGACGGCGTGGCGGTGGACCGCGCTGCTGGCCGCCGCGCTGACGGTGGCCAGCCTGCCGGTGCTGCGCTGGTCATGGACGCCGCTGCTGCTGGCCGGGTCACTGGCCACCCTGCTACCGCTGGGGTTGACCGGTCACTCGTCGGCCGGCGGTTCGCACGACCTGGCCACCAACAGCTTGCTGATCCACCTGTTCGCCGCCAGCCTGTGGGCCGGTGGCCTGCTGGCGTTGCTCGTCCACGTTTTCCGCGGCGGACAGCACGCCGACCTTGCTTCGCGGCGATTCTCGGTGATCGCGTTGTGGTGCTTTGTCGCGATGGCGGTCAGCGGGGTCGTCAACGCGCTGGTTCGGGTGTTGCCGTCGGACCTGCTCACTACCACCTATGGACGGCTGGTGGTCGCGAAGTTTGTCGCCTTGTGTCTGCTCGGCCTCGCCGGGTGGCGGCAGCGACGCACCGGAGTCGTTGCGCTGCAAGCAGATCCGCGCTCGCGCGCCGGCCTGCTTCGGCTGGCGCTGATCGAGGCGGTGCTGTTCGGCCTGACGTTCGGTGTCGCCGTCGGCCTCGGTCGCACGCCTCCGCCGCCACTACCGATCGGCGTGCCCTCGATTTCCGACGTGAAAATCGGCTACGAGTTCCCCGGGCCGCCGACCCCGGCCCGGGTGCTGTTCGATTGGCGGTTCGATTTGATCTTCGGCACGGCGGCCATCGTGTTCGCCGGGCTGTACCTGGCCGGGGTCCTCCGGCTGCGGCGTCGCGGCGACGCGTGGCCGATGGGCCGGACCGTGGCCTGGTTGCTGGGCTGTACGGCGCTACTGTTCGTCAGCTCCTCGGGTGTGGGCCGGTACATGCCGGCGATGTTCAGCATGCACATGGCGGCGCACATGCTGCTGTCGATGCTGGTCCCGATCCTGCTGGTGTTGGGTGGGCCGGTCGGCCTGGCGTTGCGGGCACTTCCGGCAGCCGGCCGTGGCGACCCGCCCGGGATGCGGGAGTGGCTGCTTGCCGCGCTGCACAGCCGGATATCGAGGTTCCTGACCAACCCGGTGGTTGCGACCGCCCTGTTCGTCGCCGGCTTCTACGGGCTGTATCTGGGCGGTCTGTTCGATGCCGCGGTCGGTAGCCATATCGGCCACGTCGTGATGAACGTGCACTTCTTGGCCAGCGGCTACCTGTTCTACTGGGTGGTCATCGGTGTCGACCCGACGCCGAGGCCGATCCCGCCGCTGGCGAAGGTGGCGGTGGTCTTCGCGTCGCTGCCGCTGCACGCGTTCTTCGCCGTAATTCTGATGAGCATGCCGAAGGTGCTCGGCGAAAGCTTTTACCACTCGCTGCACCTGAGCTGGCACACCGACCTGCTGGGCGATCAGCGGCTCGGAGGTGGAATGGCTTGGGCCGCAGGAGAAATCCCGCTGGTAGTCGTCATGATTGCGTTGCTGGTGCAGTGGTCCCGCAGCGACCAGCGCGCCGCGCGGCGATTGGATCGCGCAGCCGACCGCGACGACGACGCCGAATTGGCGGCCTACAACGCGATGCTGGCCGAGTTGGCACGGCGCGACACGTCAGGCCAACGCTAAGCGGTCACCGTCACGCCCGCCCCGCCAGGGTCGGGGCACACAATTTGCCCGCCTCGGAGCGAAAACTGCTCGGCACGCACGG
>NZ_DASXHW010000542.1:0-7420 GCF_036488105.1 Mycobacterium sp.
CGGCATACAGCGCGGTCGCCTCCTGGATTTGGGCGGGGGAGAGACCTTGCCGCCGGATAGTTACTCCATGGGCACGCAGCAATTTGAGCACGGTGCCCTTACCCAACTCGTAGCGTTCGGTGAGCTCGGTGGACGGGGTGCCAGCTTCGTAGTCTTGAACGAGTTGCTTGATTATGTCAGCCTCAAGCCGCCGCTCGATAGCATGTATCCGCGGTACCGGTACCAACCGGTCTTGACCTGTATATTCGAGTTGTCCATACTGAAGTGTAGGGAACTGGGGTAGTACGGTCGGGTTTGCCAGTTTCGAGTAACGTCCCACCAGCTCCACCCATGAATACCCGATAATATAAGGGTTTTCCGCATCCAAGCACGCTTCGCCACGGCATCCGATGTCACCGGAATGTCAGTGCACACAATCCGCAGCGATCCGCAAGGAACTGCTGGTTCAAGTCGTTGCGGCGTTTGCAAGTCCGAATTGCGGCCGATCGGATGCAACGCCAGCGGCGGCCACTGGACCGCAGCACGTCCGGACCAGTCGCTCGCTACACAACGACTCTCCACGGCGAAGGCGATGCTTCGCCCGTCTCGGGTGCGCGGTAACGCGTAATAGGGCGCGAAGTGCGTCCATCCGCTCCGCGGTGTCTGCCCGACGGGCTCGTATAGATAACGCGTCGCGCTGGCAACTTCCCTGTCCGAACGGTCGCTGTCCTATGGCACGGGCAGGACGGCCAAGGCAGTTTCGGCGATCGCGCGCAGCGCATCGGGGCTGCGTCCACCTTTGCCCAGCGCTTCGATCCCGCGCAACACCGCCAGGAGGAGTCCGGCCAGTCGGTTGGGGTCTGCCTCCTGTTTGATGTCGCCGGCCCGCTGCGCTCCCGCGATGCAGGAACAGATCAGTTGTTCGATGGCTGCGAACGTCTGGCCGGCCGTCGCCGCCACGGCCGGATCGTGCTCCGAGAGTTCGGCGGTGCCCTTAGCGAGCAGGCAGCCACGCCGACAGACGTCGGAGGCGGTGGCGTTTGCCACCGACAGCACGTGCGCGCTTAGCCGTTCGTAGGCGTGGGTATCCGGGCACTCGAGCGCCCGACGCACTGCCTCGACCAGCGCGGCGCAGTGGTCGTCGAAGGTGCGCAGGAAGAGTTGGTGCTTGTCGCCGAAGGCGCCGTAGAGGCTGCCCTTGCCCAGACCAGTGGCCGCGGCGATGTCGTCCACCCTCGCCGCCGCGTAGCCGGTCGACCAGAACTGGTCCCTGGCGGTGCGCAGCACCTCGCCTTCATCGAAGCTTCGGGTTCGTGCCATGGCCTGACGATACCCATTCTTGACTACCTCGTCCAGAATCAGCTAGGTTCTGGACGAGGCGGTCAAGAAAGGCCGAACCGTCCGTCCCGTCGCGTGACGGCTACGAGCCGCAAACGACATAGTTATTCGAGAGGAATGGGTGCGATGCGCCCCATGGACGGCAAGACAGCCCTGGTCACCGGTGCCTCCAGCGGTATCGGACGGGCGATCGCCCAGCGCTTTGCCGATGACGGCGCCCGCGTCTACCTGACCGGCCGGCGCAAGAACGAACTCGACGCGGCGGCCCTAGAGATCGGCCCAGATGCAGTCGCGGTGCCGTGCGACGTCTCGCAGGCTGCCGACCTCGACCGAGTCATGGACGTCATCCGCGAGGACGGACGGCGGCTGGACACGGTCGTGGCCAACGCCGGCCTGGGCGACGGGTCCCGCCTCCAGGACGTCGCGGAAGAGCAGTTCGACTTCGTCTTCGGCGTGAACACCAAGGGCAGCCTGCTGACCGTGCAGAAGTCGCTGCCACTGCTCGCACAGCCCGCGTCGGTGATTCTGCTGGCGTCCTCCACCATCCACCAAGGCGCCGACAGAATGGGCGTCTACGCCGCGTCCAAGGCCGCCGTGCGCAGTTTGGGCCGGACGTGGGCCGCGGAGCTGGCCCCGCGTGGCGTGCGCGTCAACGTCATCACGCCCGGCCCCATCGCGACCCCCGCGATCGACCGGGTGGCCGACCGGCTCGGCCTGAGCCGTAAAGACTTCCACACAGTGCTGTCCTCGCGACTGCCGCTGCAGCGCATGGGCCGTCCCGACGAGGTGGCAGCGCTGGCCGCGTTCCTGGCCGGCCCGGAGAGCTCTTTCATCACTGGCGCCGAGCACTTTGTCGACGGTGGCCAAGTCCAGGTCTGACCAACCCTGCGGACGTGCGGCCCGCCCCACCCCGCGGTGAGCTTGATGGCGCCGCGAAACCGCGAAAGGAAGATCGGCGTGAACAGCAATTCCGAGCGATGATCGCAAACGTCGAAGTTGAGAACCTTGAGGCTGCCCTTCCCCTCTATCGCGAGTTGGCTGGCAACGTCGACATCAAGCAACTGCCCACCTTGGCGGTCCCGAGACCGATGAGAAGGTTCGTGCTCGCCTTGCGCGTTACGTCTCACCCGCACCCGGCGGCGGCAAGATGTTCGTCATCGTGGTCGGGGAATCGGCCGTGGGCAGCGTCGGATACTGGCCGCGCGAGTGGAACGGCGAGGACGTGTATGAAACGGGATGGGGCGTTCTCCCCGAACATCGAGGCCACGGCGTCGCTCGGAAGGCGGCAGCCATGGTCATCGACATCGCTCGTCAGGATGGCTCATGCACGGCGATCCACGCGTTCCCGAGCCCGAACAACCTTTCCTCGAATGCGATTTGTCGTGCCAACGGATTCATCCTGCTCGGAGAGGCAACCGTCGAATACCCTCCGGGACATCAGATGCGCGTGAATGACTGGCGTCTGAGTCTGACCCGGACAGCGACGATAATTCGGCGATCGGATAGCGATCCCTATGCGGGCCTGTGTAGCCGCCGCTTGCTGCAGTTGGCGACCGTAGATCTGAGCCTCCGTCGCTACGACACGGATGGTCGCCGTAGCGACGAGCACCGTGCTGCGAGGAAGCCTGCGCTCAGCGTTCAACGGAAGCGGCGAGATTGTCCAGCGAGGACGACACTCCCGCCGCGTGATCTGCAGCGTTGATCCCGTCGGGCACATCGTCGGCCCTGATGTCGACGCGTGATCGGGCGTCGACGGGGTGACCTCCTATGGCGTCGACCACGTCGAGTCGACGGCGGACTTCCCGCGCGGCCGACGCGTCCGCGTACGCCAGGACCGGTCGGTAGGACCCGCCGGGACGCGCATCGAAGTGCTCGAACCGGCCGGTCATCCGTCGGGGCGGTAGCCACACGGCAAGCGCGTTGGAGTCGGTCAGCGCGGCGAATACCCGCCTCCGGCGAGGTGCTGATGACTCGGACGGCGGTGTCAGTCCGACTCATCGCGGGCGCGCCTGTAGCGCTCGTAGATCACGCGCGAGCCGAACGTCCTGGTCCGTCGTTGCCCGCCTTTGGTCGGACAGATTCGAGCCGAGTACGCAGACGATCGGAAGGAAACGCCGTGTCCGCAACTGTTCTCTACATGTCTATGTCCCTCGACGGATTCATCGCCGGCCCCAACGCGGGACCGGGCAACGGGCTCGGCGACGGCGGGGACCGGCTGCACGAGTGGGGCATCGACCCGGACTCGGGAGCGTTCCGACCGGCGGGCGTCAACGGCCAGGTGTTCGAGGAGGTGATGGCCACTGGCGCGGTCGTCGCCGGCCGGGGGACCTTCGAGCCCGCGGACGGCTGGGGTGGCGACCACCACGACGGCGTGCCGATCTGGATCCTCAGCCGCCAACCGCCCGGCATCGACGTGAGCCACTGGCCGCAGGTCACCTATGTGGACGACGTCAAAGCCGCGATGTCCGAGGCAAAGCGTGCGGCGGGCGAGAAGAACGTGCTGGTCCACGGCGCGGCTACCGCGCAGCTCGCGCTCGCCGCCGGTGTCCTCGACGAGCTCGAACTCCACCTCATCCCGGTGCTCCTCGGCCAAGGCCGCCGCCTGTTCGACAACCTCGGGCCCGAGCACATCGAACTACAGCGCACCCGAATCCTCGAGGGCGAGGACGGTGTCACCCACATGCACTACCACGTCCAACGCTGAACACAGCATGGCGCCGCCTTCCCTTCCGAGGGCGACCGGAGGCTTCCCCCGCGCGCTCTTTGCGCGGTCCGTGGCGATGGCGGAGCTCTGCCGCGCCATCGCGCCATTCGGGTATTGATCTGGTCGTCCCAGCCGGTTCGCAGAACTTCGATCTCCAACTGCGGATGCTGAAGGCTCAGGGCGCGAACCGGACCGGTGACGATCAAACCGGGCATGAACCCGACCACGAACGACCCACCTTTTTGTGCGGCGCGAGTGACGCGCTAACGGACCGAAGCTGCCTGCTTGACCGATCGGTCGGGCTGATATCTATAACCACTCTCGGTCCGGTGCCGGCCACTTGATTCCGTGCTGGGCGGCACAGCATCGTGGCGCAGTACCTGCGGCGGAAGCTGCTCGGTTCGTCACGGTGATGTGGGCGGCGACTATCGCGACACCGTGCGGCCGACGTCGCGAAGTTGGAACGCGCCGACGATCTCGGTGATCCCCCGCGTCAGCGCCGCTGCACCGACCCATGCGACAAGCACCACCACGGAGTTGTTCCACGAACCGGCTGCCCAGAACCCGATCAGCAGCTCTGCGATGGCGGTGATCCCGAGCAACCACCAGCCGGGCAGGTAGCGACTCAGCGAGAACGCCATGATCAGGTCGAAGGAACCGCGGAATACGAGGTAGAAGCTGACGAGTGCGGCCAGCGCGACGAACGTGTCACCGGGATGGATGAACGAGACGATGGCGACGACGAACGACAGCCCCGCCATCACCAGATACGCGACTCGCCATCCCTTCGACGAGACGGTGGCCAGGAGCACCTCGTTCGCGGCCGCGCCGAGCGCGACGATGCCGAACAGCACCGACACGGCAGCCACCGTCGTGTAGTCGAACCGGAAGATCACGATCGACACGAGGAGCCACGCGACTCCGCTGACGAGCAGCAGCCACCAGTTGTCGGTTACGGGCGCGAGGAACCGGCCGAGCGGACCGTCCTCGGCCCTCTCCTCCGCATCACGGAGCATCGAGTTTGTCATTGTCTTTCCCCTTCTTGGGTTACGTCAGCGGGGTGCGAACCGTCCCGTCCAACCGCTGAATGCGAGTCGGCCCGCGCACGGCGCACGTAGTGGTTGTGTATTTCGACGGTGAGCTGCTGGACGAGCCGAGTGATCTCGGTGTTCTCGTGCAGCTCTTGTTCTGTCACGGCGAAGTCGTGGTTCGCCTTGGCTTGGGTGAAGTCGGACTGCCGGTTCTGCCCGATCATCACGAACGTCGACAGGAAGATCGCCTCGAGTGAGACGAACAGCGTGAGCGTCGGCCATGGGCTCGGCTCCAGCCAGATCATCCATCCCGCGAAGAGCAGCGCGTGCAGGTAGACGAACTGCATGGACCCGGCGAACCCCGTTACCGCGTCCGCGATGCGCAGCTGCAGGTTCTCGTGTCGCCGGCTCCCCTCAGCCTCGACGACCGGGTGTTGGGCAGCAGTGGTGGTCATGGCCGACGCCCTCGCTGTTCAGGCGGACGTGTTAGCGGCGAACTCGTCGGCGTCGATACGGGCAACAATGGCGTCGGCGACCGCGTACTCCGCCTCGTCCAGCATCTGGAGCGCGAAGTCGACGGCGTAGCCCGCGTCCTCCTCGGCATCCTCAGCCCGGCGCTCCGCCTTCTTCACGTCGTGTGCCGCGCGGTGGTCGTCGCGCTCGGAACGAAGCTCCGCGACTCGCGTATCGATCGACTGCCGAGTGTCGTTCCACCACGTGCGGTTCTTGTCCTGCGCAACCGCCGCATCTGCGTTCATCCGGGCCTTGCCGGTGGCGATCGACTTCTTCAGCGTCTCGCGTTGGTCGTCGAGGTAGGCGCGGTTCTTCGCGTGGGCCGCGTTCACAAACTCTTCGGATCTCTTCGCGCGGGCCGCGAGTTCAGTGAGCTGTTCGGACAATGGCTTCATGTCCACTCCATAAGGTTGTGGTTGTCTGGGCCGTTGTCTCAGATGCCCAGGGCAACGGGGTGTGGCTGATGTCTGCTTGTCGTTGGTGGCTTCAAAGGAGTGGCCGCCCCGTTGTTCTGGACGCCCGGGCCGCTGATTGAAATCTGTGCGCATTTGGTCGCTGTTTATGGAGCTGCTGGCGGGGTCGTCCACGGGGTCGGAGCGAGTAGGCAGGAGCACGTGCCGGGTGAAGGTCCGAGACAAGATCTGGGTCGGGATCGATGTGGGTAAGAGCGCGCATCACGCGTGCGCGGTGGACGAGCAGGGCAAGGTGATGTTCAGCCAACAGGTCGCCAACGGCCAGGCCGCGGTCGAGGCGTTGATCGCCCGCGCTGGCAAGGCCGGGACCGAGGTGGTCTGGGCGGTCGACATGACCTCGGGCATCGCGGGTCTGCTGCTGACATTGCTGCTGGGCACCGGTCGCCCGGTGCTGTATGTGCCGGGCCGGTTGGTGAACCGGATGGCCGGGGCGTTCGCCGGCGAGGGCAAGACCGACGCCAAGGACGCCAGGACGATCGCTGAGACCGCCCGGCTGCGGACCGACCTGATGCCGATCACCAGCCCGGATCAGATCGTGGCCGATCTGCAGGTGCTGACCGCGCGGCGGGAAGACCTGATGGCTGACTGGGTGCGTGGCGTGAACCGGATCCGTGGCCTGCTCGCCTCGGTTTTCCCTGCCCTGGAAAGGGCTTTCGACTACTCGACCAGGTCGGCGCTGATCCTGCTCACCGGCTACCAAACCCCCACCGGGCTGCGCGAGGCCGGCCCCGCTGGGGTGCGGGGCTACCTGGTCGAGCATGGCGCGTGGGCCAAAGGCATCCCCGCAATGACCGAAAAGACGCTCGCCGCCGCGGAGGAACAGACCATCACCCTGCCCGGTGAGGAGATCACCGCGCCGCTGATCGCCCGGCTCGCCGCCGAACTGCTCGAGCTGGACCGACAGATCAAAGACCTCGACAAGCAGCTCACCGAACGCTTCGGGCAGCACCGGCACGCCAAACCGATCACCAGCATCCCCGGCTTCGGCCCGATCCTCGGAGCGCAACTGCTCGCCGACACCGGCGGTGACCTGCACACGGCGTTCGGCAACCCGGGCCGGCTTGCCGCCTACGCCGGGCTGGCGCCCGTCCCACGGGACTCCGGCCGCGTGAAGGGCAACCTGCACCGGCCCAAGCGCTACCACCGCGGCCTGCGTCGCGTCTTCTACCTGGCCGCCCTGTCCAGCATCAAACCCGACGGCCCGTCCCGCACCTTCTACCAACGCAAACGAGCCGAAGGAAAGATCCACACCCAAGCGCTCATTGCGCTCGCCCGCCGCCTCGTAGACCTCGTCTGGGTGCTGCTGCGCGACGGCCGCGAATTCCAACCCACAGCACCGCTCAAAACGCCATCGGCGGCTTGACACGGTCATTGAAACTCCT
>NZ_DASXHW010000039.1:0-9095 GCF_036488105.1 Mycobacterium sp.
TCGGGCGTTCGCGGGATGTGCAGCGCGCCGGCGCCGGAGATCAGAAACTGGGCGACGTACTCGTCCCCCGATTCGGTGAAAACGTGCCAGCGGTATTCGCTGTCATCCCAGTGCGCACGGCTTACCTTCTGGCCGAACCGGATGTAGCGGCGCAACCCGTACTTTTCGGTGACGTCCTTGAGATAGTCCAGGATCTCCGGTTGCGGGGAGAACAGCTTGCTCCAGGAGGCCTTCGGCTCGAACGAGAACGAGTACAGGTGCGACGGCACGTCGCACGCGCAACCGGGGTAGCTGTTGTCCCGCCAGGTGCCGCCCACGTCGTCGGCCTTCTCCACGATGACGAAGTCCACGCCCTGGCGTTGCAGCGCGATGGCCATGCCGAGCCCGGCGAAACCCGTCCCGATGATCACCGCGCGGGTGCGTATGGGCGCAGCCGATGTATGGGTGGTCGACTCGGCAATGCTCATTGCGCCGCTCCTCCTTCGCTCGGCGTCGTCTCCGGCGCGGCTCTCAATATCCGGTACCGAGGGTATCAACGGCACCTGATGCTAGCTGGCAGCGGAGTTGTGCGGCACCGCGTCGTGAATGGGCTGGTCGGGGTCCAGCTTGATGCCGAGCAGCTCGGCGGTGCCGCCGATGACGCCCATCATGATCGTGGTCAGGTGTTCGACGAATTTGTCGTGCGGCATCCGGCGCGGACTGTCGACGTCGGATCCCAGCCACCAGTCCGTAGCCGAGGCCGCCGACCCGAACGCCGCGAACGCCGCGAGTTCGAAAGCGGCGGGATCGAGCTCCATCTCGCGCAGCTCGTTGTTGAACATCTCCGCCATCGCCAGGGTGATCTCGCGGCCTTCATTCAGCGTCCGCATCGTCGACTCGGACTGCTCGGGAAAGCGGCCCTGGATGAAGAACCGCAGCACGTTGGGATGCTGGTCGACGAGGCTGACGTATTCTTCCGCGCTGCGATGGATGATCTCGCGAACCGAATCGGTGGCGAAGCTAATCGACGGGAAGACCGCCGCCCACAGCATGTCGCGCAGACGTTCCCCGATCGCCTGAAACAGATCGGACTTGTCGGTGAAATGCCGGTAGATCTTCGGTTTTGCGGTGCCGGCCTCCTCGGCGATCTCGCGGACGCTGAGGTCGGGCCCGAGCCGGTCGATGGCGCGAAACGCCGCCTCGACGATCTCGCCGCGCACCTTCTTACGGTGCTCGCGCCAGCGTTCGCTGCGCGCGTCGACCTTCACGCCGGGCTTGGGTCCGGCGTGCGGCAGCGGGGGTCGCGGAATTCTGACCACGTCAAGCACCATACCCCGGTGCAGCCGCTGACCTGGGCAGACTGGCTGCCGGAACGCCGGGCGTCACAGCATGCAGGAGACGCAGCCCTCGACCTCGGTGCCTTCCAGCGCCATCTGCCGCAGCCGGATGTAGTACAGCGTCTTGATACCTTTGCGCCAGGCGTAGATCTGCGCCTTGTTCACATCACGGGTGGTCGCGGTGTCCTTGAAGAACAGCGTCAGCGAAAGCCCTTGGTCCACGTGCTGGGTGGCCGCCGCGTAGGTGTCGATGATCTTCTCGTAGCCGATTTCGTAGGCGTCCTGGTAGTACTCCAGGTTGTCGTTGGTCAGATACGGCGCCGGGTAGTAGGCCCGGCCGATCTTGCCTTCCTTGCGGATCTCGATCTTGGACGCGACCGGGTGGATCGACGACGTCGAGTGGTTGATGTAGGAGATCGATCCGGTCGGTGGTACCGCCTGCAGGTTCTGGTTGTAGATGCCGTGGGTCTGCACCGACTCTTTCAGCCGCTTCCAGTCGTCCTGGTCGGGAATGCGGATCTTCGCGTCGGCGAACAGCTGACGCACCTTGTCGGTCTTGGGTTCCCAGATCTGATCGGTGTATTTGTCGAAGAACTCACCGGAGGCATACTTCGAGTTCTCGAAGCCCTTGAAGTGCGAACCGCGTTCGATCGCAATGCGGTTCGAGGCGCGCAGCGCGTGGTAGAGCACTGTGTAGAAGTAGATGTTGGTGAAGTCGACGCCCTCTTCGGACCCGTAGTAGACGCGTTCGCGGGCCAGATAGCCGTGCAGGTTCATCTGTCCGAGCCCGATCGCG
This sequence comes from Mycobacterium sp., assembly GCF_036488105.1. Taxonomy (GTDB): domain Bacteria; phylum Actinomycetota; class Actinomycetes; order Mycobacteriales; family Mycobacteriaceae; genus Mycobacterium. The sequence continues at coordinate 2,113 of NZ_DASXHW010000039.1, forward strand.
TGCGAGTCGTTGTTGCCCTGCTCGATCGAGGGCACCGACCAGATGTGGGTCTGGTCGCTCACAGCAGTCAGCGCGCGGATCGCCACCTCGATGGTCTGGGCGAAGTCCGGCGAGTCCATCGTCTTGGCGATGTTCAGCGAGCCGAGGTTGCACGAAATATCTTTGCCCACTTTGGCATACGACAAGTCATCGTTGAATAGCGACGGCGTGGAGACCTGCAGGATCTCCGAGCACAGGTTGGAGTGGGTGATCTTGCCCTCGATCGGGTTGGCCCGGTTCACCGTGTCCTCGAACATGATGTACGGGTAGCCCGACTCGAACTGCAGCTCGGCCAGCGTCTGGAAGAACTCGCGCGCCTTGATCTTGGTCTTGCGGATCCGCGCGTCGTCGACCATCTCGTAGTACTTCTCGGTGACCGAAATGTCAGCGAAGGGCACGCCGTAGACGCGCTCGACGTCATACGGCGAGAACAGGTACATGTCCTCGTTGTTCTTGGCCAACTCAAAGGTGATGTCCGGGATCACCACGCCCAGGCTCAGCGTCTTGATTCGGATTTTCTCGTCGGCGTTCTCCCGCTTGGTGTCCAGGAAGCGGTAGATGTCGGGGTGGTGGGCTTGCAGGTACACCGCGCCGGCGCCTTGGCGCGCGCCCAACTGGTTGGCGTAGGAGAACGAGTCCTCGAGCAGCTTCATGATCGGGATGACGCCCGACGACTGGTTTTCGATGTTCTTGATCGGCGCGCCATGCTCTCGAATGTTGCTCAGCAGCAACGCGACTCCCCCGCCCCGCTTGGACAGCTGAAGCGCGGAGTTGATCGAGCGCCCGATCGACTCCATGTTGTCTTCGATACGCAGCAGGAAGCAGCTCACCGGCTCGCCGCGCTGCTTCTTGCCCGAGTTGAGGAAGGTCGGCGTGGCCGGCTGGAATCGGCCGTCGATGATCTCGTCGACCAGCTTCTCGGCCAGCCCAGTGTCGCCGGCCGCCAAGGTCAGCGCGACCATCACGACCCGGTCTTCGAAGCGCTCCAGATACCGCTTGCCGTCAAAGGTTTTCAGCGTGTAGGAGGTGTAGTACTTGAACGCGCCGAGGAAGGTCGGGAACCGGAACTTCTTGGCATAGGCGCGATCCAGCAGCGTCTTGACGAAGTTGCGCGAGTACTCGTCGAGGACCTCACGCTCGTAGTAGTTCTCCTTGATCAGGTAGTCGAGCTTCTCGTCCTGATTGTGGAAGAAGACCGTGTTCTGGTTGACGTGCTGCAGGAAGTACTGGTGCGCGGCTTCGCGGTCCTTGTCGAACTGAATCTTGCCGTCGGCGTCGTACAGATTCAGCATCGCGTTCAGCGCGTGATAGTCCGTTTCATCGGGCAACCCATGCGCGCTCGCGGTTACAGGCTCTGTAGCGACGGTTGTTGGCACGTCTGTTCCTTCCAAAAGTCAGCGAGACCGGCGCGGACGGCATCCACGTCGTCCGGGGTTCCCATCAGTTCAAAGCGATAGAGGTAGGGGACGCCACACTTGCGGGACACCACGTCACCCGCGTAGGCGAACTCTGCCCCGAAGTTGTTGTTGCCCGCGGCGATGACGCCGCGGATCAACGATCGATTGTTTTCGTTGTTCAGAAAAGCGATGACCTGCTTGGGGACATAGCCACCGTCATTGATGTCCGGGGTCGCCTTGCCGCCACCGTAGGTCGGTAACACCAGCACATACGGCTGGTCTACCTCGATACGGCCGTGCAGCGGTATCCGCGTTGCCGGGATACCCAGCTTCTGCACGAAGCGGTGGGTGTTCTCCGACACGCTGGAGAAATAGACCACGTTGGAGGACGGCACGGCGATCCACTCCCTAGTTCTACTGCGCCGTCTGCCGGTTACGCGCTCAGCACGGCTCCGGCGAGCCCTTTGATCCGGTCCGGCCGGAAGCCCGACCAGTGCTCGTGTCCGGCCACGACGACCGGCGCCTGCAGGTAACCCAGGGCCATCACGTAGTCACGTGCCTCGGAGTCCAAGCTGATGTCGACCTTCTCGTAGGCGATGCCTTGCTTGTCCAGCGCCTTGTAGGTGGCGTTGCACTGCACGCAGGCCGGCTTGGTGTAAACGGTGACGCTCATCGCGGTACGACCCCTCTGTCGACGGTGGAAACAAGACAAGACTGGCAACTACTCGGTTACTGCATATGTATTGATGTTCAGCGAGCCGCCGCGCCGCAGAATTCCCGTCTCGCCGGTCCGCTTCAACTGGCGCTCGATGCCGGCTGGTGCGTCCCGACCGACCAGGTAAACCTGGGGTCTGTCGGTCTCGGAAACACTACACCTAGTGGGTGCCCGTAGGTAAGGATACAAGATGTTCTGAAAAACATTCATGAAATTCCCTGGTCGTAAGCCCTACCGTCGAAGCCCCTTCGGCGTGTCGCAGATCACAAAGTGGTCTCGCGTTGGTGTATAGACAGGTTTACCACCCGGCACCGACAAGACACGTCGTCCGCGCGCGCCCAGCAAAGCGCCCCAGCGGCATACCACCGCTGGGGCGCGTGCAGAACTAGCTGACTTCGGCGGCCAGTTTTCCGACCACGTCGCGCACGTTGGCGGCCACTTCGACGTGCTCGCGCGGGTGCTGTCCGTTCAGCGTCTTGAACGGAACCGACAGCTTGATCGACTCCACGACGCGCGCGCCGGCAATCCCGAACGACTTGCGGGTGTCGTCGTGCGACCACACCCCGCCGTACTGGCCGAAAGATCCGCCGATCACGGCCAGCGGCTTGCCCTTGAGCGCGCCGTCGCCGAACGGCCGGGACAGCCAATCGATCGCGTTCTTGATCACCGCCGGGTAGCTCCCGTTGTATTCCGGGGTGACCACCAAAGCGGCATCCGCATCGGCGGCTGCGGCCCGTAGCGCGGTCACGGTAGCCGGCACGTCGGCGTCATTGTCGATGTCCTCGTTGTAGAACGGCAGATCACCGAGACCTTCAAAGACCAAGACGGCAACGCCGTCCGGGGCCGCCTCGGTGACCAGTTCGGCGATCTGACGGTTGATCGACGCCGCGCGCAAGCTTCCTACCAGCGTCAGCACCTTGATGTCCGGCATGATCTGAGTTCCCTTCGGTAATTGTGTACATCCTTGCATGCTCTAACCGGACCCTGGTCCGCTTTGTTCCGATGACGCTACAGTAATTTTGTGAGCACCGCCGACCCGGTTCGCGACCTGCCTGTTTCCGCGCCGCATGAGCGCGGTGACGCCGCGCGCAACCGCGCGCTGTTGCTGGATGCCGCGCGGCGGCTGATCTCCGATCGCGGCGCCGACGCGGTCACCATGGACGACATCGCCGCGGCTGCCGGCGTCGGCAAAGGCACGGTTTTCCGGCGCTTCGGCAGCCGGGCCGGCTTGATGATGGTGCTGCTCGACGAGGACGAGCGGATCAACCAGCAAGCGTTCATGTTCGGTCCTGCGCCGCTGGGTCCTGATGCCCCGCCGCTGGATCGACTGGTGGCCTTCGGGCGCGCCCGGCTGCGTTTCGCGCACACCCACCACGAATTGTTGGTCGCCGCCAATCGCGATCCGCAGTCACGCTACGGCGCGGCGGCCATGGTGCAGCGCACGCATGTCCGGATGCTGCTGGCCTCGGCCGGCACCACCGGCGACCTCGATAGTCAAACCGATGCCCTACTGGCGCTGCTGGAGGCGGACTACGTCGAATACCAGCTGATGGAGCGTGACAAGTCGCTGCAGGCGCTGGGCGATGCGTGGGAAAGCCTGGTGCGCAAGCTTTGCGGACGATGAAGCCGCGCTGGATCCTGCACGTCGACCTGGACCAGTTTCTGGCGTCGGTCGAACTGGGGCGTCATCCCGAATTGGCCGGGCTGCCAGTCATTGTCGGCGGCAGCGGCGACCCGACCGAAGCCCGCAAGGTCGTCACCTGCGCGTCGTACGAAGCCCGCGAATTCGGTGTCCACGCGGGGATGCCGTTGCGCGCCGCGGCCCGGCGCTGCCCGGAGGCGACCTTCCTGCCGTCGGACCCCGAGGCCTATGACGCAGCCTCTGAGCAGGTGATGGCACTGCTGCGCGACCTGGGCCATCCGCTGGAGGTCTGGGGTTGGGACGAGGCATATCTCGGCGCCGACGTCGACGACCCCGGCGAGCTGGCCGAGCAGGTCCGCACCGTCATCTCCTCGGCGACCGGCTTGTCGTGCTCGGTGGGTATCAGCGATAACAAACAGCGCGCTAAGGTCGCCACCGGATTCGCGAAACCGGCCAGCGTGTACATCCTCACCGAATCGAACTGGATGGATGTGATGGGCGAACGACCCGTCGACGCGTTGTGGGGCGTCGGGCCGAAGACGATGAAAAAGCTTGCCGCGCTTGATATCACAACGGTATGGCAGTTGGCGCACGCCGACGCCGAGCTGCTGACATCGACGTTCGGCCCCCGAACCGGGCTGTGGTTGTTGCTGCTGGCCAACGGCGGCGGTGACGATACGGTCAGCTCCGAGCCGTGGGTACCCCGCTCGCGCAGCCACGTCGTCACCTTCCCGCACGACCTTGTCGACCGGGCCGAAATGGATTCGGCAGTAATCGAATTGACAAAGCGCGCCCTGGATGAGGTGGTGGCCGCGGCGCGCATCGTCACCCGGGTGGCGGTGACCGTGCGCACCGCCACGTTCTACACCCGAACGAAGATTCGCAAACTCGACGAGGCTACGACCGACGCCGACGTGATCGTCGCGGCCGCTCTGCGGGTTCTGGACCTGTTCGAGCTAGACCGCCCGGTGCGGCTGCTCGGGGTTCGGCTGGAACTGCAGATGCCGGACTAACTCACCCGGGGTACTACCGGAGCGGGCTTGAGTGCCCGCGAGAAAATCACGTTCACTCGTTGCATGGCGACGCTATAGGGCCACCACGCAACACGTTTGAACGCGTACAAGGCGCGGATGTCCGCCGAGGTGTAGATCAGGAACCGGTTTCGGGTGACGCCGGCCAGAATCTTGTCGGCGGCCTTTTCCGGCGATACGGCGTGCCCGCTGAACCGGTCGACCCAGCGGCTCACCTGCGGGTCGTCGCGGTCGACGCCGGCGATCTCGACGGTGTTGACCAGCGGGGTCCGCACCGCACCGGGCACCACCACCGACACCCCGATCCGGTAGCGGGCGAGGTCGAACCGCAGCACCTCGGAGAGTCCGCGTAGCCCGAATTTGCTTGCGCTGTAAGCGGCATGCCAGGGCAACCCGATCAGCCCCGCCGCCGAGGAGACGTTGACCAGGTGTCCGCCATTGCGCGCCGCCACCATCGGCGGCACGAAGTTCTCGATGACGTGTATCGGCCCCATCAGGTTGATCGAGATCATCTTGGTCCACTGCTCATGGGTCAGCCGGTCGACAGTCCCCCACGCCGACACTCCGGCGATATTCATCACGATGTCCATGCTCGGGTGATTGGCGTGGATCGCTTCGGCGAATGACGCGACCTCGTCGTAGTTCGCGATGTCCAGCGCCCGGTACTCGGGAACCTGTGCACCCAGCGCGCGAGCGTCGTTCACAGTCTCGGCCAGACCATCGGCGTTGCGGTCGGTCAGGTACAGCTCGGCGCATTGGCCCGCGAGCCGTAACGCCGTCGCCCGGCCGATGCCGCTGGCCGCCCCGGTGATCAAGCACCGTTTACCCGCGAACGTCGTCTTCCCCATGGGCCCTGACGATACCGACGGTAACGCTAGGTCTGCGGCGAACCGCCCCATAGCGCGTTGAGCCACAACGCTTCGAGCACCCGCACGCCGCGCTGCACGTCTCCGTCGTCGCCCAGGAAAGCCGTGTCGCCGGAGAGCATTTGCGCGGTGGTGACCGACAGCGTGCGGACCAGCGTCGGGATGTCGTCGCTGATAGGGTGGGCGGTGCCGGCCCGCAGCTCGTCTTCGACGATGCCCATGATCTGCTGCACCACACCTTCGACCTGTTGGTCGAGCAGGTCCTTGATTTCAGCGTCGGTGTTGCGCGCGGCGTTGCATGCCGACATCACCGGGTCGTTGTGGGCATAGACCGCCGCGGCACTTCCGACCATCCGCTTGGCGAACGCCGCGGGCGATTCATCAGCCCCGCGCGGCGCGAAATACTCGGTCAGCTCCTCGAGTTCGTGTGTCGCATCGGCGAGGATCTGCGCCAGCACGGCGTACTTGGAGTCGAAGTAGAAGTAGAACCCCGATCGGGCCACGCCTGCACGATCACTGATCGTGCTCACCGACAACTGGGCGAACGGCTTCTCCTGCAGCAACTCGCGGACCGCTTGCACGATGGCGTATCGCTGCCGATCACCCCGCCGCCGCGGAACCGGTACGACCGGTGGCTGCTCGGCCACTCGGTCAGCCCCCTGCTCGATGCGCACCCTTCGACCTTGCACTACGCCGCGCGCAAAAGGAAACGCCACGCTCAAAGCGAAACTTGACAGCCGTCAAGTTTCGCCTGAGGATGTCAGTTGGTGACGTCTGCCACACAGTCGATCTACCTTGGCCGCACGCCCCGACGAAGGAGTGTCAATGGCGACCATCAGCACCACCGAGTATTTACTCGATCAGGCGAAGCGCCGGTTGACCCCGTCAATCAACAATTTTCCCGGCATGGCTGCCGTCGAACAGCGGCTGCTGAACACCAACTGGACCCCGCGGAAGCTCGCGGATCCGCCGCCGGGCAGCGGACTCAAGCCGGTCGTGGGCGATCGTGGCCTGCCGGTCGTCGGCCACCTCATCGAGATGATGCGGGGCGGACCGGATTACCTGCTATTCCTGTACGAAACCAAGGGTCCGGTCATATTCGGTGACTCACCGGTCCTGCCGGGCGTTGCAGCGCTGGGTCCCGACGCAGCACAGGTCATCTACTCCAACCGCAACAAGGACTACTCCCAGCAGGGCTGGGTGCCGGTGATCGGCCCGTTCTTCAACCGGGGCCTGATGCTGCTCGACTTCGAGGAGCACATGTTCCATCGGCGGATCATGCAGGAAGCGTTC
>NZ_DASXHW010000081.1:0-10226 GCF_036488105.1 Mycobacterium sp.
CGGGCGGCAACGGTGGCTCGATCATCCTCACCAGCTCGGTCGGCGGCCTTAAGGCCTACCCGCACTGCGGTCACTACGTCGCCGCCAAGCACGGTGTGGTCGGCCTGATGCGCACCTTCGCGGGCGAGCTCGGCGCGCAAAACATCCGGGTCAACTCCGTGCACCCGACCAACGTCAACACCCCGCTTTTCATGAACGACGGCACGATGCGGCTGTTCCGGCCCGATCTGGAAAACCCGGGCCCCGACGATATGAAGGTCGTCGGCCAGCTGATGCACACCCTGCCGATCGGCTGGGTCGAGCCCGAGGACATCGCCAACGCGGTGCTGTTCCTGGCGTCCGACGAGGCGCGTTACATCACCGGTGTCACGCTACCGATCGACGGCGGCAGCTGCCTGAAGTAGTGCAAGCCGCATCGGCTAACGTCGCGGCCATGAGCGGATTTGAAGGCAGGGGCGCCGTCATCACCGGCGGTGCCAGCGGTATCGGTCTCGCGACCGCAACTGAGTTGGCAAGGCGCGGAGCGCGACTCGTCCTCGCCGACGTCGACCAGCCTTCACTGGAGCAGGCGGTCGCGCACTTGCAGGCTGACGGGTTCCAAGCGCACGGCGTGATGTGTGACGTCAGGTATCTCAAGGAGATGATCAACCTTGCCGATGAGGCATTTCGTCTTCTCGGTCAGGTCGATGTGGTCTTCAGTAACGCCGGCATCGTGGTCGCAGGTCCGATCGCGCAGATGACGCACGACGACTGGCGCTGGGTGATCGACATCGACCTGTGGGGCTCGATTCATGCCGTCGAGGCGTTCCTGCCCCGGTTGCTCGAGCAGGGCAGAGGCGGCCACGTCGCCTTCACCGCGTCGTTCGCCGGCCTGATGCCCAACGTCGGCCTCGGCGCCTACAGCGTCGCGAAATACGGCGTCGTGGGCCTGGCCGAGAATCTGGCTCGTGAGGTCAAAGACAACGGCATCGGTGTGTCGGTGCTCTGCCCGATGGTCGTCGAGACCAAGCTGCTCTCGAACTCCGAACGCATCATGGGCGCGGATTACGGGCTGTCGGCGACCAGCACTCCGACGCAACCAGACACACTGAACGTCGACGAGGTAGCCCGGCTGACCGCCGACGCGATTGCGGCCAATCGTCTCTACGTGCTGCCCCATTCGGCCGCTCGTGGATCAATTCGCCGGCGATTCGATCGCATAGACCAGACATTCGAGGACCAAGCCGGCGACGGGTGGGGTCACTAACGAGCCGGCGCGCAGCCGATGACGCCGTCGGCTTCCAGCTCGGCGATCTCGTCGTCGCTCAACCCGAGTTCGGCCAGCAGCTCGTGGTTGTGCTGCCCAAGCATGGGCGCGGATTTAGTATGGAAAACGCCGGGCCCACCAGAGAACCTCGCGGGCACGGTGCTGAGCTTAGCCCGGCCGTTCACCGGGTGATCGAATTCTTCGAAGAAGCCACGAAATGCCAACTGGTCCAAATCCGCTTGACGATGGGGTTGCATGACGTTGGCGACGGGCACACCGGCATCCCACAAGGTTCGGACGATGTCGTCCCGGCCGCGGTCCTTACACCAGGCAGCTAGCTGCTCATCGATGAGACCGTGGTGTGCACGCCGCCCTGTTTGGGTTGACAGCCTGGGATCGGTTGCCCACGAGGGCGATCCGAGTGCACGCCAGAGCCTTTCCCACTGATCGTCAGTTGCCACCGCAATGGCGACCCAGCTGTCGAGGCGACCGAACTCGTCGATATCTGCGCTGCGGTAAAGATTCTGGGGTGCCGCGGTTGGTCCTCGATTGCCCATCCGCTCCGGCACAGACCCGTACGCGGAGTACTCGATGATTTGTTCGGCGGAAACATTAAGCGCGGCATCGACCATCGCGGCCTCGACGAGTACACCCTGGCCGGTGCGGCGACGGTGTTCCAGGGCTAGCAGGAGACCGTTGAGCGCATGCACACCTGCGTTCGGGTCACCGATCGAATACGGCTCGTACGGAGGGCGGTCGGGATAGCCAGTCAGCCAACTCAGGCCGGACGCAGACTCGATGGCATATGCGAACGCCGGATTGTCGCGCCACGGCCCGTCGAGTCCGAAGCCGGGCATTCGCAACATGACTGCGTCAGGACGGGCTGCTTGAACGGCACCAAAGTCCAGCCCGATCTGGTCGAGCACCCGGGGTGTGAAGTTCTCCACGATGACATCGCAAGTCGCGGTGAGCCGGCGCAACAGCTCGCGCCCGCGTGGGGTCTGCAAGTCAAGCGTCAGACTTTTCTTGTTGGTGTTCAGCGCCGCGAAGATCGGCGATTTCTCCCACCACTGGTCTTCGGTGATTGGTATGCCGGCGATCAATCGGGTTCCGTCGGGCCGGCTGACGGATTCCAGGTGGATTACGTCGGCGCCGAGCATGGCCAAAAAGTGAGTGCAACTGGGACCTGCCCAGAACGTCGTCATGTCCAACACCCGAAGTCCGCTGAACGGCAGCCCGTTTCCAGGCGCCGAAGGCGTCGGAAGGGTCTGCGGAGCCGTGCTGGCCGCCCGGTAACGGGCAGTGTGTTCTCCGAGCCGCGGTGCCGGAAGAGGCGACTGAAGCTGTGCGGGCTGCATCCGGTAAGGGGGGCCCGGCTGTTGGAACCCTTCGCGCGGATTGCGCACAAACGAGCCCCGCTCCTGGAAGTGGTCGAGCGATGCGATATTCGACCCGTTTGCCACCGGCGCATTTGGAATCCTGAATGCCGTTGCAAGTTCCCGGATCTCGTCGACCGGGTTACTCTCGACCCAGGCAAAGATCTCTTCAGCGTGAATGTTGGCCAACTCGGTGATCGACAGTGGCGATTCCTCGTCGATCCACTCCGGGTGACCGACCATCGCACATAGATCGAACCATTGCTGCGCTGTCCCACAGCCGAGGTCCACCAGGCCGTCCTTCGCCGGCGCCACGCCCGGAACTGTGAGCCGCCGGGCGTCTCGCCAAGGCCGACCGAGCATTTCGAAATAGGTGACCGGGTAATACGTCAGGCCAAGGATCTGGGTTTCCAGCATCGAAAGATCTATGAGTTCTCCTGGTTCGCCTGGGCCACCGGTGATTCGGCGGAACCGCGACGTCAGGGTCGCTGCGCTTGCATAAGCCCCGGCCATGTACTCGCCGACCTGGCCGCCGACGAACACCGGCGCTCGTTCCGGCAAACCGCGCCCGAGCCCGACGATTCCCCCCGACCAGGCTTGCAGCGTGAATTCGGTGGCCGCCCGGTCCCGCCAGGGACCATCCAGGCCGAACGGCGTGATCGAGGTGACGGTCAGCTGAGGGTGCGCACGAAGGATCGCAGCAGGTCTAAAGCTTTGGCGCTCGGCTAGTTTCGATCCTGCAGACCACACCACAGCATCCGCCGTCGCCAACAGCCTGTCGACCATTTGGATATCGTTGTCGACTTCGGGATCGGCGATGACACTGTGTTTCGATCCTGCCAGAAAACTGAACAACGCGCCGTCGCCGCCTTGTTCAATGGCCGCACCGGAATACGACCAACGCCGCAGCGGATCACCCTGCGGCGGCTCGACTTTGATGACGGCGGCGCCGCCGTCGGCAAGCAGCTTGGTGCAGTACGCGCCTGCTATTCCGGTCGATAAATCGACCACCGTGAAGCCGGCCAGCGGCGGTTCGACCCGAGGTTCGGCACTCATGCCTGCCATGACGGGCTCGATGTCAAGACCTCGGGACCGTCGGGGGTGATCAACACCGCCTCTCGCCCGAACACGGCGCCGACGCCCGATTGCCAGACATATCCGGTGACCGCCAGCACCATCCCCGGCTCCAGCAGTTCCTCGGCGGCCGTTGCCGGCAGATGCTGCGAGACCACAGGTGGGTCGAATCCCAGACCCAGCCCCCGCGCGATGGGCATCGGCGGCGGTTCTTCGCCGGCGGCCTGGTAAGCAGCAAGTAGGTCGATGGCGGGTGCACCTGGTTGACAGGCTTCATAGAGCCTGTCCCACAGCGCATCCCACCGTCGATACAGGTCACCGGCGCCGTTGAGTTCGCCGACCGGCCAGGTGCGGCCGACCTCACCGGTGTAGCCACCGTCGAGCACGCCCGCGGAGAACGCCACCAAGTCGCCGGCCCGAACAATGCCATCATCGCTGGCCCGTCGCCACGGGTGCTCGCGTGCGGTCACCCACGCCGCATCCTGGGTGGACGGTGTGCTGACCCCGCCGGCCGCCATGGCCTCCAACAACACTCCGGCCAAGGTCTTTTCGCTGATGCCGGGCCGCAGCTCTGCGACGGCGGCGGCCAGGCCGACCTCGGCCACCCGGATCGCCTCACGCAGCGAGACGACCTCTTCGAGGGTCTTGATCCGTCGGGCGGCACGCATCGCCAGCTCACCGTCGACCAGCTCGGCGTTCGGGAACGCCACCGGCAGCAGTTGCGCAAAGCCCGGTGAAAGTGCATCGGTGCCAACGCGTTTTGCGTCCGCCGCACCGTCGATGCCTTTGAGCACCGAAATGGTGTTCATCGGATTCCAGGCGATGCCGTACAGATTCTCGTGCGGGATGTCGTCGGGCACTCCCTCATCCCACGTGCTGAGCAGGTGGATGGCGCCGGTCTTGCGGATGACCACGCAGGTCGGTCCGAACGGCCGGGTTCCCGCGACCCATAACTGCGGCGCACCGGACACATACCGCACATTGGCCTGCCGCCCCAGCACCAGCACGTCGAGGTCGTGCTTTTCCATCTGGGTCAGCGCGCGTTCCCGGCGGCCGGTGCGAAGCGCGCGGTCGTCGGCCAGAACCTCAGTCGCCATAAGGGTGATAGGGGTAGTTGGTCAACGGAATCCAGCCTTCCTCGGTGATCACGACAATCTCTTCGCTGCGATAGCCGCCGGTGCCTTCTTCCCACACAACCGGTTCCAGCACCATCACCATTCCCGGCTCCAGGACGAAGTTCTCGTCGAACTCATCGCCGAGATCGGTTCCGATCATTGGGGTTTCGGCGGCGTTGACGCCGATGCTGTGCCCCAGATAGAAGTGCGGAAGCCAGGGCCGGGCACCGCCGTTCGCTTTCGTCGCCGTTCGGCCAAGCTCGGCGATCGTGGTGCCGGCGTGCGTCACGTCGAGCACGGCGTCCATGATCTCCCGCCACTTGTGGAACTGTGCCTGCTGGCGCGGTGTCGGGTCCTGTCCGACGATCCACGTGCGCCCGAAGTCGGAGCAGTAGCCCTGATACGTGATGCTGACATCGGTCCACAGCACATCGCCGGCGGCCAGTTCGCGCTCAGTCGTCAACAGCGGCAAGGCCAAATCGCCGTGGGTGGTCCATACGCCGTCGGCCTTGTATTTCGGCATCACCTGCCAGATCGGCTCCAGCATGCTGGCCATCGCGCCGAGTTCGAAGGCGCGACGCATGAAACTTGCCGACAGTTCGATTTGCCGAATTCCCGGCGCCAGCGCGGCTTGCACTTCGACCATGGCCGTGTCGGTGATCCGGCACGCGGTACGCATGCAGGCCAGCTCGTCGGGAGTCTTGATGAGCTTCGCGGCGCCGACGATCTGCGCGGCGTCGGCCGGCCGACCGGACCGGAAGAGCCGGCCCTGCGCGCGCCGCATCGCCCCGGTGAGCTCGTCGACCGCGATCACGGCGGCCGCGGGGACCAGGTCCTCGAGCACCCGCGCGAAATTCTCCACGCCCTCGTCGAATTCGAGATACACCGGCCCGTGCAGATGATCGGCAGGTAAGCCCGATTCCGACGCGGCGCCTTCGCGGAACGGCAGAAACAGATGCGGGTGCGGATCGTCGGCGAGCACCACCGCGACCGGTCGCTCGACGTAAGACAACCCGGCATCGCCCAATGGCCAACTCACCCCGGTGGCGTACACAACGCTGTTGTTGCCCAATAGGATCAAGGCGTCCACGCCGCGATCGGCCATCGCGGATCGGAGCCGCGCACCGGTCTCGCGACGCATCCGCTCGAGGCCCGGGGTTTCCGGAATGTTGAGCGCAGACGAAGGTGCGGCCCGCAACGATGTGGTCAAAGTCATTCAGCGGCCTACAAACCCAAGAACTCGGTGATGTTGCCGCTGACGATGCGGGTGGCCGCCTGCGGCCCGACCGCGTCGACGACCGCGGCCAGCGACTTTTCCGAGTAGCCGAAGGTGCTTTCGTTGTGTGGGTAGTCGCTGGACCACATCACCTTGTCGATACCGATCTGGTCGATCAACTGCAGTCCCAGCGGGTCGACCATGAACGATGCGCTCATGTGGGTGTCCCAGTAGTAGCGGACGTCGTGCTCGAGCGGCCGATTGAACATGTGCTGGTAGGACGCCACCAGATGCTCGGCATCCTGCAAAGCCCATGGCACCCAGGCGATTCCACCTTCGAACCAGCCGATCCGGAGTCCGGGGTGGTCGTCGAGGATCCCGGTGAAGAGGTACTTGGCGAACTGTTCGCGGAATCCGTCGATGTTGATCATCATGCCGACGACGACGCTGTTGAACTCACACGGACTCTTCGGCGGCGTCTCTCCGATGTGGTGAGCGATCGGAAGCCCGGCGGCCTCGATCTCGTCCCACACCGGCTTCATGCTGGTGCTGCCGTAGTCGATCGGCTTGTCGTCGTCGTCCTTGCCGGGGTTGAGCGGCAGCAGGAAAGTCTTGAGGCCGAGCGACTTCAGTTCGGCCAGTGTCTTTTTGGTGCCTTCGGGATCCCACCAGTTGATCAGTCCCGCACCGTAGAAGTGGCCTCCTGACTGCTCCTGCAACTCGGCCATGTACTCGTTGTAGATCCGGAACGCCAGCTCTCGAAGTTTCTTGTCCGGGTAGTGGAAGAGCGCCAGGATGGCGTTGGGGAACGCGAGTTCCTTCTCGACACCGTCCTCACGTAGTTCCTGGATGCGGGCCTCGATGTTGGTACTCGCCGCACCGGGCAGGTCGTCGTACTGCATCAGGACGGCGCTGAAATCGCCCGGCAGGAATGACTGCCCCTTGCGTCCGACTTGGTAGGCGCCGTCCTCGTACCAGATTCGCGGCGCCTTGTCTTTCAGGTCTTCCGGGAAACGCTGATAGAAGATGTCATCGGCCAGCGAAATGTGGCTGTCCGCCGAGAAAACCACCGTGCCTTCGGGCAGGCCGGTGTTGGTGCCGCTGGCGTGACCGTGCCGATTCTTGGGCGCGCCAAAGCCTCCCGGCGGGTACAGCGAAACGGTGCTTGTTTGAGGCGACATCAGTGGCCCTCCATTCGGATCCAGACTTCTTTGACAGTAGTTCTCGCGGATCGGCTGGTGACAGGATTCACCAGGTCACCGGTAGTTCGTAGACGCCGTATGCGAGCCGGTCATGTTTGAGCGGCACGTCGTCGATCGGCACGGCGAGTTCCAGGGTGGGAACGCGGCGAAACAGGGTGTGGAAGACGATCTGCAGTTCGGCGCGGGCAAGCTGCTGGCCGACGCACTGGTGCCGTCCGTAGCCGAATGCGACGTGCTGGCCGGCACCCGAGCGATGCAGGTACAGCCGATCGGGTTCGGTGAATTCCTTGGGGTCCCAGTTCGCCGGCGCATTGTCGATGATGATGCCTTCTCCGGCCCGGATGACTTCGCCGGCGATGTCGATATCCTCCGCGGCGATGCGACGCTGGCCGTTTTGGATGATGGACAGGTAGCGCAGCAGTTCCTCGACGGCGTTGGCGACGACTCTCGGGTCGTCGGTTTCTCGCAGCACCGCCGCCTGGTCGGGGTGGTGCAGTAAGGCCAGCACACCCAGACCGATCATGTTGGCAGTGGTCTCGTGTCCGGCGATCAGCAAGCCGGTCCCCAGCTGCGCGGCTTCCTTGACGCTGAGCTCGCCCGCCTTGACGCGCTCGGCCAGGTCCGACACCGCGTCTTCGGCCGGGTTTTCCATCTTGGCCTCGACCAGCTGCGCAAGATATTTGTGCAGGCTCATCGCACCCTTGACGGTGTCTTCACCGGTCGCGTAACGCGCCAGCCCGACGTTGGCGTGGTGCTGGAACATCTCGGCGTCTTCGTAGGGCACGCCGAGCAGCTGGCTGATCACCAGCGAGGGCACCGGGAGTGCCAGCTCGCCGACGATCTCGCCGGGCTTCGGCCCGGCCAGCATCGAGTCGATAGCGTCGTCGGTGATCTGCTGGATCGCCGGCCGCAAGCCTTCAACCCGCTTGAAGGTGAATGGTTTTGACAGCATCCGCCGAAACCGGGTGTGCTCTTCGGCGTCTGCGGTGAAGACCGATCTGGGCCGCTTGTGCACCGTGGACAGCATGCCCTCGTTCCAGTGCGGGAAGCCGGGGCGCCGGTCGTCGACGCTGACCCGAGGATCGGAGAACAGCGTGCGCGCCTCTTCGTAGCCGGTGATGAGCCACGGGGTGCTGCCGTCCCAGATCTTGACTCGGGACAACGGCCGCGCATCGGCCAACTCCATCACTTCGGGCGGCGGGGCGAACGGGCAGCCGCTGGCGCGTGCCATCGGATATTCGGGGGCGTCGGAGATCGCCGCGGTTGTCGTGCCGGTGAGCGTGTCGGACACTTCTCACTCCTCAACGTGGATGGCTAGTGCGGGGCAACCCGCCTCAGCCTTGCGGGCGTTGTCGGCCTGCTCGGCGGGCGGGTTCTCGTCGAGCACGACGACGACGCCGTCATCGTCGCGCTGATCGAAGATCTCCGGCGCATGCATCACACAATTTCCTGACGATGCGCATTTGTCTTGGTCCACAGAAACTTTCATCATCAACGTCTTCACTCGTGCGGCGTGACCGGCGCCAGCCAAAGTCCGACGACGGCGTCGACGAGACGGGTTCCGGCAGTCTGCCAGGACGTCCACGGCGCGGATGCGCCTGCGGCCAAAGCCCGTTCGCGATCGGCGCAGGTGTGGACCAGCAGGTTGCGCGCCATCAGGTTGCGTTCCACCCGAACGTCGATCGGGAGTTCGGGAAGGCACCGGTTGATCCCGTCGATCACCTGCACCAGCGATTCAGATGTCAGAGCGTCTTTGACGACGATGTTGTAATACGCGGGATCGGTCATCACCTGCGCGGCAAAGCGTGCGTACCAGCTGGGGTTGCCCAGCGCCGCCAAGTGATCGGTCAGCGGGCGCACCAGGCATGCGACCCAACTCCGGGTGTCCTCGGATTTCAGGGTCTGCGCGACCATCACTTCCCGCAAGCGCTCGATGGGCTCCCGGTGCCGTTGTTCGATGGCCCGAACCAGGTCGGTTTTGGTGCCGAAGTGATAGCCGACCGCGGCGTTGTTGCCTTGCCCGGCGGCCTCGCTGACCTGCCGATTGGAGACGGCGAACACGCCGTGTTCGGCGAACAGTCGCTCGGCGGCGGTCAGGATCGCCTCCTGAGTTGTGCTGGCCCGTTCAGTGCGCGCGGCCCTCGCTGTGGTCACCCGGCTAGTCAACGCTTCGTCTCCGATTAAGTCAAGCGATTGATTTAATTTCTCTGCTCCGGACGCCGACGGAGCACCTTTCCGGCGACCGTCCCGCCGTCGACTGGCAAGACGGTCCCGGTGACATACCGGGACCGGTCGCTGGCCAGGTAGAGCGCCGCCTCGGCGATATCGTCGGGTGTGCCCTCCCGCTTCAGCGGCCGATCGGCACGCATCTGCTCGCGGATCGCATGCTCGAAACGCGCGAGCTCTTCGGGGGACTTGTCGGTTGTCGTCGTCTGCAGCAGCGGTGTCGGGATGTTGCCCGGCGCGATGGCGTTGACCCGAACCTCGTAGTGCGCCAACTCGATCGCCGCGGACTTGGTGAACATGATGACCGCCGCCTTGGACGCGCGATACGTCATCACGCCGCCGCCGGCCTGAATACCGCCGATCGACGACATGTTAATGATCGACCCGCCGCCACTGGCCGCCATCTGGCGGGCGGCGTCGCGGGTACCGGCCATCACGCCCAGGACGTTGACGGACATCACGCGCTGGAAGTCGGCCAGGTCGTCGTCGAGGAAGCTGCGGTGCATCTTGCTCGAGACTCCGGCGTTGTTCACCATGACGTCGAGCCGGCCGAAGGTCTCGACGGCTCCCGCGACCAGCGCACCGATCTGTTCGGGGCTTGAGACATCGGCCGACCGGAAGACCACGTCGCCGCCCAGCTTGCCGGCCAGCTCTTCACCACGCTCACGCTCGACGTCGGCGATCACCACCCGGGCGCCTTCCGACAAGAACTTCTCGACGATTCCAGCGCCGATGCCGGAGGCACCTCCGGTGACGATCGCGACCTTGCCG
>NZ_DASXHW010000111.1:0-14617 GCF_036488105.1 Mycobacterium sp.
TCGAAGACCGGCGAAACGAAACATCCCGTGCCCGATCCGGCCGATCTCGGGCGACCGCGTCCACCCCGATTGGGGTCGTCTCCACCCGGCGGTAGCATGCCCGCTACCCTTGGTTAATGAGTGTGCATGCCATCTCGGTGCCGGACGTGCGCCAACAGGTACACGAAGCGGCGCGCCGAGCCCGAGCTGCCGCCCAGGTGCTGGCCTCATTGCCAACAGTCGCCAAAGACCAGGCGCTTTGTGTCGCCGCCGACGCGATCGTTGCCAACACCGACCGGGTACTGGCGGCCAACGCCGAAGACCTGCGGATAGCACGGGCGGCGGACACACCGGCCGCCATGATCGACCGGCTGGCGTTGGACGCCAAGCGGGTCGAAGCGATCGCTGCGGGCCTGCGTCAGGTGGCGGGGCTACCCGACCCAGTGGGAGAGGTGCTGCGCGGCTACACGTTGCCGAACGGGCTGGCGCTGCGCC
This sequence comes from Mycobacterium sp., assembly GCF_036488105.1. Classification (GTDB taxonomy): domain Bacteria; phylum Actinomycetota; class Actinomycetes; order Mycobacteriales; family Mycobacteriaceae; genus Mycobacterium. The sequence continues at coordinate 475 of NZ_DASXHW010000111.1, forward strand.
AGCAGCGTGTTCCACTCGGTGTGCTCGGGATGGTCTACGAGGGCCGGCCCAACGTCACCGTCGATGCGTTCGGTCTGGCGCTGAAGTCCGGCAACGCCGCCTTGCTGCGCGGTAGCTCGTCGGCGGCGAAGTCCAACGAGGCGCTGGTCGCGATATTGCGCGAGGCGCTGCAGCACGAGGACCTGCCCGCCGATGCCGTTCAACTAATCTCGGCTGCCGACCGCTCGTCAGTCACCCATTTGATCCAGGCCCGCGGACTGGTCGACGTGGTAATCCCACGCGGGGGAGCGGGTCTAATCGAGGCGGTGGTCCGCGACTCCCAGGTGCCGACGATCGAGACCGGCGTCGGCAATTGCCACGTCTACGTGAACGACGCCTCCGACCTCGACATGGCTGAGCGAATCCTGTTGAACTCCAAGACTCGTCGTCCAAGTGTCTGCAATGCCGCCGAGACGTTGCTGGTCGATGCGGCGATCGCCGACCAGGCCTTGCCGCGGTTGATCAATGCGCTTCAAGACGCCGGCGTGAGCGTGCACCTCGACCCCGACGAGGACCAGTTGCGCTGCGAATTCCTGTCGATGGAGATCGCTGTCGCGGTCGTCAACGGCGTCGATGCGGCCATCGCTCACATCAACGAATACGGAACCGGACACACCGAGGCCATCGTGACCTCCAATATGGCTGCCGCCCAACGGTTCACCGAAGGGGTCGATGCGGCCGCGGTGATGGTGAACGCGTCGACCTCTTTCACCGACGGCGAGCAGTTCGGGTTCGGCGCCGAGATCGGCATCTCGACCCAGAAGCTGCATGCCCGCGGCCCGATGGGGTTACCGGAACTGACCTCGACGAAATGGATCGTCTGGGGAGACGGTCAGACTCGCCCCGCCTGACGTGTTGAGGAGAACGCAATAGTGAGTGTGCCCGCGCGGCCTGTCCCGCTGTTCGCCGATATCGACGATGTCGGTCGCCGGCTGGCCGAAACCGGCTACCTGCCCGATACCGCGACCGCCACCGCGGTTTTCCTCGCCGACCGACTCGGCAAGCCGCTTCTGGTGGAAGGCCCGGCCGGTGTGGGTAAGACCGAACTGGCCCGCGCCGTCGCGCAGGCCACCGGATCGGGTCTGGTGCGCCTGCAGTGCTACGAAGGCGTCGACGAGGCCCGTGCCCTCTACGAGTGGAACCACGCCAAGCAGATTCTGCGTATCCAGGCCGGCTCCGATGACTGGGACCAGACCAAGACCGACGTCTTCACCGAGGAGTTTCTGCTCGCGCGTCCGCTACTGACCGCGATCCGGCGCACCGAACCCACGGTGCTGTTGGTCGACGAGACGGACAAGGCCGACATCGAAATCGAGGGTCTGCTGCTGGAGGTGTTGTCGGACTTCGCCGTGACGGTCCCCGAGTTGGGCACCATCGTCGCCGAACGGCCGCCGTTCGTGGTGCTGACCTCCAACGCCACCCGCGAGCTGTCCGAAGCGCTCAAACGTCGCTGCCTGTTCTTACACATCGACTTCCCCAGCCCCGACCTGGAACGCCGAATCCTGTTGTCCCGCGTGCCCGAACTACCCGGTCACATTGGTGAAGAGCTGGTGCGCATCATCGGCGTGCTGCGCGGAATGCAGCTCAAGAAGCTGCCTTCGGTCGCCGAGACCATCGACTGGGGACGCACCATACTGGCGCTCGGCTTGGACACCATCGACGACGCGACCATCGCCGCCACCATGGGTGTCGTGCTCAAGCATCAATCCGATCAGCAACGCGCCATCGGCGAACTCCGGCTGAACTGAGGCACAGCTGATGGCCGTCCGGCGCGTTCGCCCCAGCCAGCCGCTGGCCCCGCATGGCCTGCCGGGGCATCTGGTTGGCTTCGTGGAAGCCCTACGCGGACAAGGTATCTCGGTTGGACCATCGGAGACCGTGGATGCCGGCCGGGTGATGGGAGTCCTCGGGCTCGGTGACCGCGAGATTCTGCGCGAAGGTCTGGCGTGCGCGGTGCTGCGCCGGCCCGAGCACCGCGAAACATATGACGCGATGTTCGACCTGTGGTGGCCGGCCGCGCTGGGTGCGCGCGCGGTGGTCACCGAAGAGGACGCCGTCGACCCCGACGTTCAGCTTCCGCCCGACGACGTCGAGGCGATGCGCCAGATGCTGCTCGATCTGCTGACGGACAACCCCGAGCTCGCCGACATGGATGAACGGCTGGTCGCGATGATCGCTCAAATCGTCGACGCCTACGGCAAGTACAACTCCAGCCGGGGCCCGTCGTACTCGTCGTATCAGGCTCTCAAATCGATGGCGCTGGACGAGTTGGAGGGCAAGCTGCTGGCCGGCCTGCTCGCTCCGTACGGCGACGAACCCACGCCTACCCAGGAGCAGATCGCCAAAGCGCTTGCCGCGCAAAGGATCACACAGCTGCGAAAAATGGTCGACGCCGAGACCAAGCGGCGCACCGCCGAGCAACTCGGCCGTGACCACGTCCAGATGTACGGCATTCCGCAGCTATCAGAGAACGTCGAATTCCTGCGCGCCTCGGGTGATCAGCTGCGCTCGATGCGGCGGGTCGTGCAACCGCTGGCCCGCACGCTGGCGACCCGGCTGGCCGCGCGGCGGCGCCGCGCCCGCGCCGGTGCGATCGACCTGCGCAAGACGCTGCGCAAATCGATGTCGACCGGCGGTGTGCCGATCGATCTTGTGCTGCGCAAGCCGCGCCCGGCCCGCCCCGAACTGGTGGTGCTGTGCGACGTGTCGGGGTCGGTCGCCGGCTTCAGCCACTTCACGCTGCTGTTGGTGCACGCGCTGCGCCAGCAGTTCTCCCGAGTTCGGGTCTTCGCGTTCATCGACACCAGCGATGAGGTCACCCACATGTTCGGCCCGGACGCCGACCTGGCCGTGGCCATCCAGCGCATCACCCGGGAGGCCGGCGTCTACACCCGCGATGGCCACAGCGACTACGGGAATGCCTTCGTCTCGTTCATTCAGGCACATCCCAACGTGCTGTCGCCGCGAAGTTCCCTGCTGGTGCTCGGTGACGGGCGCACCAACTACCGGGACCCGGCCACCGACGTGTTGGCGCACATGGTGACCGCCAGCCGGCACGCGCACTGGCTGAACCCGGAGCCCAAGCACCTGTGGGGCAGCGGCGACTCGGCAGTGCCGCGCTATCAAGAGGTGATCACCATGCACGAATGCCGCTCCGCCAAGCAGCTGGCAGCTGTGATCGACCAGCTACTGCCGATTTGATTTGTAGCGTCTGTCCAAGGAGCCCCTTCGCCGGGGTGCTGGTGTGGCCTATGTGACACTGGAGCCCCGCTCCACACCGCTCAAGTAAGCTGGCAAACCGTGCAAAAGCGGCGGCTGGGAGTCATGGGTGGGACGTTCGATCCCATCCACAACGGTCACCTGGTCGCGGCCAGCGAGGTGGCTGACTTGTTCGACCTCGACGAGGTGGTGTTCGTGCCGACCGGCCAGCCCTGGCTGAAGGGCCGCCAGGTCAGCGCCGGTGAAGACCGCTACCTGATGACGGTCGTCGCCACCGCGGCCAACCCCCGCTTCTCGGTCAGCCGCGTCGACATCGATCGCGGCGGACCCACCTACACCAAGGACACTCTGCGGGACCTGCACACGCTGAATCCCGACTCCGACCTGTACTTCATCACCGGCGCCGACGCGCTGGCCTCCATCCTGTCCTGGCAGGACCTGGACGAGCTGTTCGCGGCGGCGCGATTCGTCGGAGTCAGCCGGCCCGGCTACGAACTCGGCAGCGAGCATCTCACCGAGGTACTCGACGGTTTGCCCGAGGACGCACTGTCGTTGGTCGAAATCCCGGCGCTGGCCATCTCGTCCACCGACTGCCGGCTGCGCGCCGCGGAAGGCCGGCCGTTGTGGTACCTGATGCCCGACGGCGTCGTGCAGTACATCTCCAAGCGCGACCTCTACCGCAAACCGCGGGAGGAGGCGTGACGGCCGCGACCGAGGCGATCGACATGGCCACCGTCGCCGCCCGCGCTGCCGCGGCGAAGTTGGCCGACGACGTCGTCGTCATCGACGTGTCCGATCAACTCGTCATCACCGACTGCTTCGTGATCGCCTCGGCGTCCAACGAACGGCAAGTCAACGCCATCGTCGACGAGGTCGAAGAGAAAATGCGCGAGGCCGGCTACAAGCCCGCCCGGCGCGAGGGCACCCGCGAAGGCCGCTGGACGCTGCTGGACTACCTCGACATCGTCGTGCACATCCAGCACCAAGACGAACGCGATTTCTACGCGCTGGATCGGCTGTGGCGTGACTGTCCGCTGGTCACGGTGGACGTGTCATGACGGTGCGCCGGCTGGTGATGATGCGGCACGGTCAGACCGAGTTCAATCTCGGCAGCCGGATGCAGGGGCAGCTCGACACCGAGCTGACCGAGCTGGGCCGGGCCCAGGCGATCACCGCCGCCGAGGCGCTGGCCAAACTCCACCCGCTGCTCGTGGTGTCGTCGGATCTGCGCCGCGCCTACGACACCGCGATCGAGTTGGAGGAACGCACCGGACTGCGGGTCCGGGTCGACCAACGCCTGCGCGAAACCCACCTCGGCGACTGGCAGGGCATGACCCACACCGAGATCGACGCCGTCGCCCCGGGCGCGCGACTGGCGTGGCGCGACGACGCCAGGTGGGCACCACACGGCGGGGAAAGCCGGGTCGACGTGGCGGCCCGCAGCGTGCCGTTGATCGCCGAGCTGGTCGCCGGTGAACCCGAGTGGGGCGCCGCCGACGAACCGGTGCGACCGGTGGTGCTGGTTGCTCACGGTGGCCTGATCGCCGCGCTGACCGCGGCGTTGCTGCGGTTACCGGTCGACAACTGGCCGGCATTGGGCGGCATGGGCAACACCAGCTGGACACAGCTGTCCGGTCACACCGCCGACTCGGAGTCCGGCGCCGACGATTTCGACGCCATCCGGTGGCGGCTTGACGTGTGGAACGCATCGGCACAGGTCGCCGGCGATGTCCTCTGAGCAACCGGTGCGGTCAACGCTGCTGGTCTTCGCCGACTCCCTTGCCTACTACGGGCCCGCCGGCGGGCTACCGGCAGACGACCCAAGGATCTGGCCCAATATCGTTGCCGCACAGCTGGGTTGGGAACTGGAGCTGATCGGCCGAATCGGTTGGACATGCCGGGATATCTGGTGGGCGGCCACCCAGGATCCGCGGGCGTGGGCGGCGTTGCCCCGCGCCGGAGCGGTGATCTTCGCGACCGGCGGTATGGACTCGCTGCCGTCGCCGCTGCCCACCGCGTTGCGGGAGCTGATTCGTTACGTGCGCCCGCCGTGGCTGCGGCGATGGGCTCGCGACGGCTACGGTTGGGTGCAGCCGCGACTGTCTCCGGTAGCCAGAGCTGCTCTGCCGCCGCACCTTTCGGTCGAGTACCTCGAACAGACCCGCGGCGCAATCGATTTCAACCGGCCCGGAATCCCGATTGTGGCATCGCTTCCGTCGGTGCATATCGCCGAGACCTACGGAAAAGCCCATCACGGCCGGCCGGGTACGGTCGCGGCGATCACCGAGTGGGCCGGCGAACACGACGTTCCGCTCGTCGACCTGAAAGCCGCTGTCGCCGAACACGTGCTGAGCGGTCGCGGCAATCCCGATGGAATCCACTGGAATTTCGAAGCGCACCAGGCCGTCGCGGAGTTGATGCTCAAGGCGCTGGCCGAGGCCGGCATCGAAGCCGAGAAACCGCGCGGCTGACTTCATGCCTGTCGTCGTAGTGACCGATTCGTCGGCGCGCCTTCCCGAGGAACTGCGTCTGCAATGGGGGATACGTGAAGTGCCCCTGCACATTCTGCTCGACGGCACCGACCTGCGCGACGGCGTGGACGACATTCCGGACAACATCCACGAATACGGCGACGCCACCACGGCGGCCGCGACACCGGCCGAGTTGGCCGATGTCTACCGGCAGGCGCTGGCCGACAGCGGCGGCGACGGGGTGATCGCCGTACACCTTTCCAAGGCGCTGTCGGGAACGCTGGGTGCCGCCGAAACCTCCGCGGCCGAGATCGGCTCAGCAGTAAGGGTCCTCGACTCGAAATTCACCGGGATGAACACCGGCTTCATCGCGCTCGCGGCCGCTCGGGCCGCGGCCGACGGCGCCGACCTGGACACCGTCGCGCAAGCCGCCACCGCCGCGGTCAGCCGCAATCACGGGTTCATCGTTGTGCATCAACTGGACAACCTGCGGCGAAGCGGGCGCATCGGTGGTGCCGGTGCGTGGCTGGGCACCAAGCTGTCGCTGAAGCCGCTGTTGCGCATTGATGACGGTAAACTTGTTCTGGCACAACGAGTTCGGACAGCCAACAAAGCGGTCGCGACAATGATCGACCGGGTGAGCGAGATCGTCGGGGCACGGTCCGCCTCGCTCGCAGTACATCACGTCGCCAACCCCGACGGCGCCCTTAACCTGGTCGCCGCTTTGGCCGAGCGACTGCCCGGTGGTGAACCGGCGATCGTGACGGACCTCGGGCCGGTGCTGGCCCTTCATGTCGGCGCGGGCGCGCTCGGAGTCTGCGTGGAGTTGCACGACGACGACTGAGTCGGCGTCAGGACTTCTGCACGGCCAGCGGTGCGGTGTTGGCTTCCTCGGCGACTGCCGGCGGAGCCGTCGGCTTCGCGTGGTCGCCACGGGGATGGACTACCAGGGGCCACCAGAACCAGCGGCCCAGCATGGTTGCCAGCGACGGCATGAATAGCGTTCGCACCACCAGGGTGTCGAGCAGCAGGCCGATACAGACTGTCGAGCCGAACTGGCCCAACACCGTCAGGTCGCTGCCCAGCATCGCCGCCATCGTGAATGCGAACACCAGACCCGCCGACGTCACCACCGCACCGGTGCCGGCCATCGACCGGATGTATCCGGTCTTGAGCCCTGCGTGTATTTCTTCTTTGAACCTCGAGACCAGCAGCAGGTTGTAGTCGGAGCCCACCGCCAACAGGATGATCACCGACAGTGCCACGACGATCCAGTGCAGGTGCATGCCGAACAGGTCCTGCCAGATCAGCACAGACAACCCGACGGATGCGGCGATCGAACTGCTCGCGGTTCCGACGATCACCAGCGCCGCCACCACACTGCGGGTGAGGATCAGCATGATCATGAAGATCAGCGTCAAGGCCGACACCACCGCGATCATCAGGTCGTACTTCTCGCCGTCGGCCATATCGCGGAATGTCGCGGCGGTGCCGCCGAGATACACCTTGGCGTCCGATAGCGAGGACTGCTTGAGCGCTTCCTGGGCCGCGGTGCGCTCCGCGGACACGCGATCGATTCCTTCGGGCGACATCGGATCACCCTGGTGAGTGATGAAGAAGCGCACCGACTTTCCGTCGGGAGAGAAGAACAACTTCACGCCGCGAATGAACTCCGGGTTGGTGAACGCCTCGGGCGGCAGGTAGAAGAAGTCGTCGTTCTGCGACTTGTCGAAGCTCTGCCCCATCACGATGGAGGTGTTGCTCATCGCCTCCATCTGGTTGATCATCGCCTGGAACGTCTGATACATGGTCAGCGTCAGACCGTGCGTCGTTTTCAACGTCTCGAGCATGATCGGGATCAGCAGCTCTAACTCGTGCGAAGCCTGTGCGGTGCGGGTGATATCGCCGGAGAGATCGTGGAATTTCTCGGCGAGTTGGTCGAAACCGTCGATCGAGTCGAACAACGACCGGAACGAGATGCAGACCGGGATGTCGTAGCAGTGCTTCTCCCAATAGAAGTAGCTGCGGATCGGCCGGTAGAAGTCTTCGAAGTCCGCAATATGGTCCCGCAGGGTGTCGGTGATCTCCGATGTCTCCTGGGTGGTTTTCGCGCTGTCGAGGGCGGCGCTGGCCAGATCATGGGTGACCTTCGCCTGGCGTTCCGTCACGTTGATCATGATCTGCATCTCGTCGGCCATTTTCAGAATGTCTTTCATTCTGTCTTTGAGGAAGTCCATGTTCTGCATTGTCGTCTGGCTCTGGATGCTGTTCTGGAACGGAATTGAGCTGTGCTGGATAGGAATTCCCAGCGGCCGGGTGATGTCCTGAATCATCGCGATGCCGAGGGTCCGGATCTCGTTCTTGGCGACCTTGTCCAACACCAGCATGTCGGCCGGATTGCGCATATCGTGGTCGGCCTCGACCAGCAGCAGGTCCGGATTCATCCGGGCTTCGGAGAAGTGCCGGTCGGCCGCGGCATACCCGATGTTGGACCGCGCTGATTCGGGTAGGTAATGACGGTCGTTGTAACTTGGTTCATATCCGGGTAATGCGACCATGCCAACCAGGACGACGGCGCCGCTGACCGCGAAAACCGGTGCGGGCCAACGTACGACGGCGGTGCCGACTCGCCGCCATAGCCGTCCGCGGGACTGCTTCTTCTTCTCGAACAGTCCGAACCGGCTGCCCAGGAAAACCACGGCCGGGCCCAGCGTCAAGCCGGCTGCCACCACGACGATCATGCCGATGGCCACCGGGTCGCCCATGGTGTGAAACCAGGGCAACCGGCAGAAGCTGAGGCAATACGTCGCGCCGGCAATGGTCAACCCGGACCCCAGCACGACGGGGGCCACGCCTTTAAACGTTGTGTAGTAAGCGGTTTCGCGGTCTTCGCCGGCGCGACGCGCCTCCTGATAGCGGCCGACGAGGAAGATGCCGTAGTCGGTGCCGGCCGCGATCGCCAGCATCGTCAGGATGTTCGCGGCGAACGTGGTGAGCCCAAAGGCGTTGTTGTAACCGAGAACTGCGACGATTCCGCGTGCGCAGGCCAGCGCGACGAAGGTCATGAACAGCTGGATCAGCGTCGTGACGATCGAGCGGTAGACCAGCAGCAGCATGATCGCGATCGCGCCCAGGGTGAACAGCGTGATTTTTGCCAGGCTGTCGTTGCCGATGACGTGCATGTCGTCCGACAGCGCCGCCGAGCCGGTGACGTGAGCCTTGACCCCGGGCGGCGCGGGCTCGTCGTCGACGACCTTGCGGACGGCCTCGACGGACTTGTTGGCCTGTGTGGTGCCCTGATTACCGGCGATGTTGACCTGGACGTAGGAAGCCTTGGCATCGGCGCTCTGAGCGCCCGCCGCGGTGAACCGGTCACCCCAGAAGTCCTGGATGTGCTGCACGTGCTCAGGATCGGCTCGCAGCTTGCGGACGATGTCGTCGTAGTAGCGGTGCGCGGCGTCGCCGAGCGGCTGCTGACTTTCGACCACCACCATGACCGTGCTGTTGGAACTGAACTCGTGGAAGTTGTGTCCCATCCGCATCATCGCCTGATTAGACGGCGCTTCCAGGGGCGCCATTGGCGCGGAATGGTTTTCGCCGACGATTTCCAGGCTGGGAACGGCGACGTTGACCACGACAGTCAGCGCGACCCAGGCCAGGATGATTGGAATCGCGAAGATGCGAATGAGATGCGGGATAAAGGGGCGGTGCGGTTTGGCTGCTGTGCTCTCAGTGTCGGTGTCGGTCATGCGGACTTCACCAGGCAGAACGTCTGGGCGTTGTGGCCGTCCGAGCTGCGGTGCTCGCGTAACTCTCCGTCAACGGTGATGCGGCAGCCGATGTAGCCGGCATCCGTCTGCGCCATGATGTTGGCGCTCACTGCCGGCAGAGTGGTGGAAATGGTGTACGACCATGGCAGTGGCACGCTGTTGACCTGGTGGGTGTTGGCGTCGGCGTCCCAGTAGTTGATGTTCGCGACACTGCCGGGCGGCCCGTCGATCTCGTACTTCACCACTTTGGGGTTGAACTGCACGATCTTGATTCCGGCTCCCGAGTTCGCGTTGAGGTCTTGCGAGGCGAACACCTTGTGCAGGCGCGTCACGGCCAGGGCGGAAACCGACAGCACGACCACCAGCAGCAGAGGTATCCAGGCACGTTTGAGCAGACCGTTAATCGACATCGCCCTCACTCGGTCTCCTTCCGCCGCCCGTCCGCAATGTTGTCCGCGAACACCTCGAGCCACGGATCCTTTCCGCAGTCGAGAACGGGCGCGTCCGGGGCAGCTTTGCCGCAAGAGCTGGCCTTTGTCGGTCATCGTCGCCGATGCCGCGTGGAACCTTTGCTCGGCTAACGATGCTAGACGATAGGGCACGGCTGCGTTCTGTTAGGTCCCTACGATGTATCGCTGCTCGCACGGTTACTGCGCGGCGCGGCCCGTGACGGGTGGGAGGTCGGCCAGCGTGACGATTCCCGGCTTGGCGGCCACGACTGCGGGCACCGCGTTGGTCACCGGCATTGCGGTGTAGATCATGCCCAGGCCCATGAATCCCGGCTCGGTCCAACCTTTAGGCGGCAGACAGTGCACTACGGTGCGCATATTCGGCACTCCGAACACCTGAATGACGTGGCCGTGCTCGAGTGGCTTGGGCGGCACCACGTGACTGCCCATCGTCCAGTTGAAGCCGACGCTGACCACATTGCGGTCGCCGACCCAGCCGCGGTGATAGCCGAAGACGCTGCCGACCGCGCCGGCCGGGATCTTCATGAAACCCAAGTCTGAATCGCCGGTGGCTGCGGTGAAGGTGACGTCGAAGGTCAGCTTGTCCAGCTTCGCGCCGATCGCGTCGGCCATCATCGCGGCGGATTCGGCGAAGACCTCACTTTCGCGTCGCACGTTCTCGGCCAGCCCAGGTGTGTCGGGGTCTTGCGAGAAACCCATGGCCGTCTGGGTTTCCGCCGATTCGTAGGTAGAGCAGTCCACTGATTCGGTGATGCGGATCTCGTCGACGCGTTCACATGACCCGCTGAGCGCCATGCCGACCAGGTTCGTCATCCCGGGGTGCGCGCCGCTGCCAAAGATTGTCGAGCCGCCCCGCTCGCACGCATCGAGGATCCGCTGAAGATCCTGCGGTGTCTGCTTGCCGCCGGTGATCCAGGCCGCGCTGGAGCACACGTTGATGCCTGACTCGAGCAGCCGAACCAACTCATCGACGCTGGGCCACAACGGGTTATAGCAACAAGCGTCGGGCCGAAGTGCCAACAGCGCATCAATGTCGTTGGTGGCCTTGACCCCGGTCGGCTCCGGCCAACCGGACAGCTCGGCAGCATCCACCCCGACCTTGTCCTGCCCGTGCGCGTACACACCGACCAGTTCCATGTCCGGTCGGCCGATAATGGCGTGCAGCGATCGTCGCCCGATGTTGCCGGTGGTCCACTGGATGACTCGAAGCGGATGGTCTGTGGTCGCGCTCATCGGGGGCTCCTTTGCCGGTGTGATTGAAGTCATTATGTTCAACCGGCCGACGCCCGCGAACCGGGCCCTATAGCCCGGAGGCGCCGACCGCGAGGAAGGCGCAGCCGATCGCGATCAGCAGGATGACGACGTCGCGGCGGCGACGCGACCGGATCCAGTCGTGCAGCACAGTCATCGACCTGGCGGTGGCCTTCGGTGCCAAAAGATAGGCCAGCAGCGGTATCTCAACGAGCCCGAATGCCACGACGTTGAACATCACCAGCACGGCGACCTGGGTCAACGCTGCCGCGCCCGAGGCCAGGATGACAGCCAGCGCGGCGAGGTAGTCGACCGAGGGCAACGCGATACTGAGGCCGGCGATTCCCGCGACCGATAGCGAATCGCCCTTCAGCAATTTCCGGGCCGGCGTCGCAAATGTGGCCGGTCGCGGACCCAGCCGGCCGGGGAGGTCGACCGCCACGACCGTGGCGACGAACAGCGCCAGCAGGCCGATCAGGATCTGAACTCTGGGCACGGTGACGAAGGAGCTACCGAGCAGTATGCGTCGAAGCACAAACAGCACAACGAGTCCCACCGTCGTTCCCATGACGAAACCACCACACAAGAACGCGAACAACTGCAGCGCCGGTTTGGGTCGGTTCAGCATGAGCACGGTCATGCCGATCCGGAACGGTTCGACGCTGACGGCAAAAGCCATCACCAGGACCGTCGCCAGCATGGGTTAATTCCGGGGATGCGACGTCGCCCCGGCTAGGCGTCCAACCGCGCGAATTGGTCATGGCGGTATTGCGCGACGCAAGCGGCGCGTCTGATCTTTCCGCTCGTCGTGGTCGGTATCGACCCCGACGGCACCAGAACGACGTCCCCGACATTCAGGCCGTGCGCATTAGAGATCGCCGAGGTGACGTCGCTTCTGACCCCGCTGAGCCGGTGCCGCAGATCCTCGCTGGCTTCGCCGCGCTTCTTTTTCACCTCGATGACGGTGACCAGCTGCTCGGTGCTGTCCACCGGGACCGATATCGCCGCGACTCGCCCTTGGGCGATCTGTTGGACCGTCGCCTCGATGTCCTCGGGATAGTGGTTACGCCCACGGATGATCAGCAGATCCTTGATGCGGCCGCCGATGAACAGCTGGCCCTCGTGGACGAAGCCCAAGTCGCCGGTCCGCAGCCACGGGCCCGCGGGGGTGCCAGGTGAGGGGTCGACGAGCGTGGCGCCGAAGCAGGCCTGATCTTCCGGCGGTTTGTGCCAATAGCCCTCGGCCACGTTCTCGCCGTGCACCCAGATTTCACCGACCAGGTCCGGCTGGCACTCGCGATGCGTCTCGCTGTCGACGATCCGGAGTTTGGGCGATTGCGGCACTTGGTAACCGACAAGCGCCGAGCCGCCCCCGGGCGCACACCGTTCAACGCGTCCCGTGCCCAGCTCGCCGACGTCGAAGTGCACCGCGGGTTCTGACTCGCTCCAGGTGCCGGTCGTCACGAAGACCGTTGCCTCCGCCAAACCGTAGGACGGACGCATCATGTGGTCTTTGAAGTTGAAGTGCGAGAACCGATCGACGAAGCGGTGCAGCGTGGCCGGCTCGACACGTTCGGCGCCGCTGATGATGCCCAAAACTCCACCGAGGTCGAGCCCGGCCAGATCGGCATCTTTCGTTTGGCGGGCGGCCAAGTCGAAGGCAAAGTTGGGCGCCGACGACCATGCATGCGGGTTCTCGGCCAGTGCCCGCACCCACCGCGCCGGCCTTTCCAGAAAGCCGACCGGGCTGGTCAGCTGTGCGTGATAGCCGCCCAGGATCGGCGCGCAGACGCCGAGCACCAAACCCATGTCGTGGTAGAAGGGCAACCACGACACAAGCGTGGTATCAGCCGGGACTTTGGAGTTCGCAAAAAAACTGACCATCAGCTGCTCGAAATTCACCGTCAGATTGCGGTGCGACATCATCACCCCGGTGGGCGTTCGCGTCGAACCCGAGCTGTACTGCAAATACGCGATGCGCGGTACATCTGTTGTCTGAAGGCTTGACCCGCCCTCGACATCCAAATTCAGCGCATCGATCTCGACGATCTTCGGCGCGGTGTCCATGCGGGACTGATCGACGTAATCGCCGACGTCTTCGGCTGCCGCGGACGTCGTGAGAACGACTGCGGGCGAGGTGTCGGCAAAGACCGCGCCCACCCGCTCGTAACTCGAGCCGCGGTGGGGTAGCGGTAGCGGAACCGCGATGAGTCCCGCCTGCATGGATCCCAGGAAAGCCAGGATGTACTCCAGGCCCTGCGGGGCCAGAATGACCGCCCGGTCTCCGACCGACCCGTGCGCGCGGATCTCGCGCGCCACATTCATCGTTCGGCGCGATAGCTGCGACCACGTCAGGGTTTCGGGAACGCCGGCGTAGTCCTTCTCGTAATCGGTGAAAGTAAACGCGACGTCATTGGGCCGCAGGCTGGCACGGCCGTGCAGCATCGAGAGGATGGATGACTGAGGCATGGGCGTCACTTCGTATCCGTAGCAATGGTCGATTTCGAGGGTTCGAATTCGGTGGTCAGTTTGGTACTTCGCCCGCGCCGTGCGACAGCACAGACATGGCACCGCTGAGAATCTGCGAGAACGGGTCGGCACCGCCACCGAACGTCGCCTGGTTTGCCGGCGCGGTGACTTCAGCTGGGTCGAAGCCGTGCACCGGGTCGACCTGAACCGGCGCCGTTGCCGGGTCATCGTTTCGACGGTAACCCGCGTTCACCCGCGGGATGAGGATTGAATCGAGTTTATTCAGCGTGTCTTCCGGGATCCCGATGTATTGCAGCGGCATCACCAGCGGAAGGTGCTTTTCCGGGACCATGATCGTGGTGTCTTTCGCGCCCCGCGAATTGATCGTGGTTCTGATGTTCTGCGGCGGCACCATGCTCGCGTTCGTGAATGCCACCGCGGTGTGACCCGTCGC
>NZ_DASXHW010000202.1:0-12008 GCF_036488105.1 Mycobacterium sp.
TGACGGGCCGTTTGAACATCGAGCCGAACGTGACGCCGAATCCCGCGAGCGACCTCAGGAATTTAGCCATGTGCAGTCTCCTTGCTCGCCGTCACCGGCAACTGGCCGGGCAGTGGCGGCGTGGGAAATGCCGGCGCCGAGGACGCTGAGGACCCTGCCTCCACCGGCTCGTTGCGGCGCCGTCTGTTGCGAATCTGCCTGTTGCTGAACGGTCTTTGCAGCAAATAGAGCAGCACGGCTGTGACGACGATGCTGGCGCCGACCAGCACCGGCGTCCAGTGCGGGTAACCCTGGTTCCGCAGGGTGCGGATCGCCGCGGCGATCAGAGCCCAGATCAGCGACACCGGGATCAGCAGCTTCCACCCCAGCGCCATGAACTGGTCGTAGCGCAGCCGCGGCAGGGTGCCGCGCAGCCAGATGTAGAAGAACAAGAAGACCCACACCTTGGCGATGAACCACAGCAGCGGCCACCAGCCGCTGTTGGCCCCGGCCCACATGTTCAGCGGCCACGGCGCGTGCCAGCCGCCCATGAACAGCGTGGCGGCCAGCGCCGACACCGTGGTCATGTTGATGTACTCGGCGAGATAGAACATCGCGAAGCTCAGCGACGAATACTCGGTGTGGAAACCGGCGACCAGTTCCCCTTCGGCCTCGGGCAGATCGAACGGCGCCCGGTTGGTCTCGCCGACCATCGACACCAGGTAGGTCGTGAACGACGGCAACAACAAGAAGACGTACCAGACCCGGTCCTGGGCCGACACGATCTGCGACGTGGACATCGTTCCGGCGAAGAGGAACACCGTGGCGAACGACAGGCCCATCGCGACCTCGTAGGAAATCACCTGCGCGGTCGACCGCACCCCACCCAGCAGCGGGTAGGTCGAGCCCGAAGACCAGCCCGCCAGCACGATGCCGTAAACCCCGACCGACGAGAGCGCCAGGATGAACAGCACCGCCACCGGCAGGTCGGTCACCTGCAGCGGTGTCCAGTGGCCGAACACCGAAACCTGCGGGCCGAACGGGATGAACGCGAAGGCCGTGATCGCGGGAATCGTCGAGATGGCCGGCGCCAGGAGGAAGATCGGCTTCTCGACGCCGAACGGGGTGATCGGCTCCTTCAGCGCCAGTTTGATGCCGTCGGCGAGGCTTTGCAGATAGCCGCGCGGCCCAACCCGGTTGGGTCCCCAGCGCAGCTGCATCCGGCCCAAGATCTTGCGTTCGGCGAGGATCGCGATCAGCACGGTCAGGACCAGAAACACAAAGACCACAAGCGATTTGGCCAGGATCAGCCACCAGGTGTCGTGTCCGAAGCCGGTCACTTTGCCACTCCGATCATCACCACGGCGCCCGGCGTGACGCCCAGCTGCCGGTGCACCGCCGAGCCCGGCGAGTTCAGCGGCAGCCACGCCACGTGGTCGGGCATGTCAGTGATCGTCAACGGCAGGGTGATCGTGCCGCGCGCGGTGCTGACGGTGACGTTGTCGCCGTCGGCGGCGCCGATCGCGCCCGCGGTCTCCGCCGACAACCGCACCACCGGGGTGCGCGCGGTGCCGGCCAGGTGTGGCTCGCCGTCCTGTAGCCGCCCGTCGTCGAGCAGCATCCGCCAGCCGGCCAACACAGCCTCACCGGCGCCGGGTGTGGGTGCCGCGGCAGCGGCGACGGTCGGCGCCGGGCCGGGCGTGCCGTCCCAGGTGCCCATCGCGTTCAATTCGGCGAGCGCGGCGGCCACCGTGGGGAAGCCGAGGTCGATGCCCAGCTCGTCGGCCAGGGTGTCGAGTACTCGCAGGTCTGGTGTGGCGGCAGGCGGCAGCGCTGCCGAGAAGCTGCGCTGGCGGCCCTCCCAGTTCATGTAGGTGCCCGCCTTCTCGGCCGCCGGCGCGATCGGGAACACCACATCGGCGCGCTCGGTCACGGCGCTGTGCCGGAGCTCCAGGCTCACCACAAAACCCGCGGCGTCCAGCGCGGCCAGTACCGCCGCGGGATCGGCGAAGTCGTCGGGTTCGATGCCACCGACCAGCAGCGCGCCCAGCGAGCCGTCGGCGGCCGCAGCCAGAATTCCGTCGGCGTCACGGCCTTCGGCCGAAGGCAATTCGGAGACGTGCCAGCCCTGAGCCACCTGCGCGCGGGCGGTCTCGTCGCTGAGCGGCCGGCCGCCGGGCAGCAACCCCGGCAGCGCGCCGGCCTCGAGCGCGCCTCGCTCGCCCGCGCGACGGGGCACCCAGGCCAGCTGGGCGCCGGTGCTGTCGGCGAGCCGGGCCGTGGCCGACAATGCGCCGGGCACGTCGGCCAGCCGTTCGCCGACGATGATCACCGACCCGGGCTTGGACAGCAGCGTGCCGAGTTCTGCGCCGGCCAGCCCGTCCAATGCGGCGACCTCGCCACCGGGCGCGGTCTGGATCAGCGTGCCCTGCATCTTCTGCAATCCGTTGCTGGCGAACGGCGCAACCGCGTGCACCGCCAGCCCGTGCTTGCGGGCGGCTTTGCGCAGCCGCAGGTACACGATCGGCGACTCTTCTTCCGGTTCGAAGCCGGCCAGCAGGACCACCGGTGCCGACTCCAGATCAAAGTAGCTCGTCGTGATCAGCCTGCCCGCGACCCGAGCCGCCAGGAACTGCGTCTCCTCGCTCGAGTGCGGGCGCGCACGGAAGTCGATGTCGTTGGTGCCCAGCACGATTCGGGCGAACTTGGAGTAGGCGTAAGCATCTTCGACGGTCAGCCGGCCACCGGGCAGGACACCGGCACCGCCGGGTGCTGTGGTGAGGCCTTCGATGGCCGCGGCCACCGCATGCGGCCACGACGCGGGCCCCAACGAGCCGTCCGCGTCGCGGACCAGCGGAGTGGTGATCCGGTCACCCCGCGTGGCGTAGTTGAAGGCCCACCGGCCCTTGTCGCAGTTCCATTCCTCGTTGACCTCGGGCTCGTCGCCGGCCAGCCGGCGCAGCACCTTGCCGCGGCGGTGGTCGGTGCGCTGCGCGCATCCCGACGCGCAGTGCTCACACACGCTCGGGCTGGAGACGAGGTCGAACGGACGGGCCCGGAAGCGGTAGGCAGTGCCGGTGAGGGCTCCGACCGGGCAGATCTGCACGGTGTTGCCGGAGAAGTACGACTCGAACGGTTCGTTGGCGTAGATGCCGACCTGCTGCAGCGCGCCGCGTTCCAGCATCTCGATGAATGGGTCGCCGGCGATCTGGTCGGAGAACCGGGTGCAGCGCGCGCACAGGATGCAGCGCTCGCGGTCCAGCAGCACCTGCGAGGAGATGTTGATCGGCTTGGCGAACGTGCGCTTGACGTCGTGAAACCGAGAATCCGGGCGGCCGTTGGACATGGCCTGGTTCTGCAACGGGCATTCACCGCCCTTGTCGCACATCGGGCAATCCAGCGGGTGGTTGATCAGCAGCAGTTCCATCACACCGTGCTGCGCCTTGTCGGCGACCTCCGAGCTGTACTGCGTGCGGACCACCATGTCGTCGGCGACCGGGATGGTGCACGACGCCATCGGCTTGCGCTGCCCCTCGATCTCGACGATGCATTGGCGGCACGCGCCGACCGGGTCCAGCAAGGGGTGGTCGCAGAACCGGGGAATCTGCACGCCGATCAACTCGGCCGCGCGGATCACCAAAGTTCCCTTGGGAACACTGATTTCGGTGCCGTCGATGGTCAGCGTCACCAGCTCGGGCTCGGTGACCTTCTTTCCGGTGTCGGCCGTCTGAGTCATGAGGCTCCGTTCGGGGCGAGCATGGACAGCTTGGGATCGAACGGACAGCCGCCGCCCTCGATGTGCGCGACGTATTCGTCGCGGAAGAATTGGATCGACGACGCGACCGGGCTTGCCGCGCCATCGCCCAAGGCGCAGAACGACTTACCGAGAATCGCATCGGAGATATCGAGCAGCTTGTCCAGGTCTTCGGCGGTGCCGTGACCGGCTTCCAGGCGGTGGTAGATCTGACTCAGCCAGAACGTGCCCTCACGGCACGGCGTGCACTTGCCGCACGACTCGTGCTTGTAGAAGTCGATCCACCGGCCCACTGCGCGCACCACGCAGGTGGTCTCGTCGAAAATCTCCAGCGCCTTGGTGCCCAACATCGACCCCGCTGATCCGACGCCCTCGTAGTCCAGCGGCACGTCCAGGTGCTCGTCGGTAAGAAGCGGTGTCGACGATCCGCCCGGCGTCCAGAACTTCAGCTGGTGTCCGTCCCGCACGCCGCCGGCGTAGTCGAGCAGTTCGCGCAGGGTGATGCCCAGCGGGGCTTCATACTGACCTGGGCGAGTGACGTGTCCCGACAGCGAATACAGCGTGTAGCCGGGCGATTTCTCGCTGCCCATCGACCGGAACCAGTCGACGCCGTTCAGGATGATCGACGGGACGCTGGCGATGGTCTCGACGTTGTTGATAACCGTCGGGCAGCCGTACAGGCCGGCGACCGCGGGGAACGGCGGACGCAGTCGTGGCTGGCCGCGGCGGCCCTCCAACGAGTCGAGCAGCGCCGTCTCCTCGCCGCAGATGTACGCGCCGGCTCCGGCGTGCACCACCAACTCGAGGTCGTAGCCCGAGCCGGCGATGTTGCGGCCCAGGTAGCCGTTGGCATACGCCTCGGCCACCGCGTTTTGCAGGCGTCGCAGCACGGGCAGCACCTCACCGCGCACGTAGATGAAGGCGTGGCTGGCCCGGATCGCGTACGACGCGATGATCACGCCCTCGACCAGGATGTGCGGGGTGGCCAGCATCAGCGGAATGTCTTTGCAGGTACCGGGTTCCGACTCGTCGGCGTTGACCACCAGGTAGTGCGGCTTGGCGGCCGCGCCGCTGTCGCCCTGCGGGATGAACGACCACTTCGTTCCCGTCGAGAACCCGGCGCCGCCGCGACCGCGCAGCCCGGAATCCTTGACGGTGGTGATCACCGCGTCGGGCTCCATCTTCAAGGCCTTGTCCAGCGCCCGGTAGCCGTCGTTGCGGCGATAGGTCTCCAGAGTCCACGACTCGGGGTCGTCCCAGAAGCGGCTCAGCACCGGAGCCAGTGGTGTTGGTGACCCCATTACTGACCTTCCCCTGAACCTTCGGGCGACGGCGCGGTCATGTTGCGCTCCTTGGCAACCCGCAGCCCGGCCAGCGTGGCCGCACCGGGCCCGCCTTGGCCCTCGTCCGGCCGCGAATCGGGGAAACCGGCCAGGATGCGCTCGGTCTCTTTGAATTTGCACAGCGCCGCACCGCGGGTGGGGGCAGGAGGCTCACCGGAGCGCAGCCCGTCGACGAGCTTGCGTGCCGACTCGATGGTCTGGTTGTCGTAGAACTCCCAATTGACCATCACCACCGGTGCGTAGTCGCACGCGGCGTTGCACTCGATGTGTTGCAGGGTGACCGATCCGTCGTCGGTCGTCTCGTCGTTGCCGATACCGAGGTGCTCTTTGAGCGAGTCGAAGATCGCATCGCCGCCCATCACCGCGCACAGCGTGTTCGTGCAAACCCCGACCAGGTATTCGCCGGTGGGTCCACGGCGATACATGGTGTAAAAGCTTGCGACAGCGGCAACTTCGGCACCGGTCAGCCCGAGCTGTTCGCCGCAGAATTCCACACCGGCCGGCGTGATGTAGCCGTCCTCGGACTGCACCAGGTGCAGCAGCGGCAGCAGCGCCGAGCGGGGGTTCGGGTACTTACCGATGATCTCCTTGGCTTCGACCTCCAAACGTGCCTGCACCTCGGCCGGGTACGACTGGGGTGCGCCGTCGGTGACGAACTGTCCGGGCTCCTCGGGTGGCGGGCCCAGCCGGATGAACACCCGCTCGCCGTTGCTGCTGACGCCGGGAGTCTGTGCTGCTGTCATCGGTCCACCCCGCCCATCACCGGATCGATGCTGGCCACCGCGGTGATCACGTCGGCGACCATGCCGCCCTCGCACATCGCGGCGACGGCCTGAAGGTTGGTGAAGGACGGGTCCCGGTAGTGCACCCGATACGGGCGGGTGCCGCCGTCGCTGACCATGTGCACACCCAATTCGCCGCGTGGTGATTCGACGGCGACGTAGACCTGCCCGGCCGGAACCCGGATGCCCTCGGTGACCAGCTTGAAGTGGTGGATCAATGCTTCCATCGAGCCGCTCATGATCTTCTCGATGTGTTCGGGCGAGTTGCCCAGGCCATCCGGGCCGACTGTCAGATCGGCCGGCCAGGCGATCTTGCGGTCCTCCACCATGGTCGGGCCGGGCCGCAACTTGTCCAGGCACTGCTCGACGATCTTCACCGATTCCGACATCTCCTTGACGCGAATGATGTAGCGGCCGTAGGCATCACAACCGTCGTCGGTGATCACGTCGAACTCGTAGTTCTCGTATCCGCAGTAGGGTTCGGTGCGACGCAGATCGTGCGGCAACCCGGTGGATCGCAGACACGGCCCGGTAATTCCCAGAGCCATGCAGCCGGTCAAGTCCAGGTAGCCGACGTCCTTGGTGCGTGCCTTCCAGATGGCGCTCTCATTGAGCAGGTTGCCCATCTCGCGCAACGAGACCTTCAGCTTCTTGAGGGCTTCGGCGATCTCGGTCTGCGCGTTGGGTGGCAGGTCCGCCGCGACGCCGCCCGGCCGGATGTAGGCACTGTTCATCCGTAGCCCGGTGATCGACTCGAACAGCGTCAGAATGATCTCGCGACCCTGGAAGCCGACGAACATCGGCGTCATCGCGCCCAACTCCATACCGCCGGTCGCCAGGGCGACCAGGTGCGAGGAGATCCGGTTGAGCTCCATCATCATCACCCGGATAACGTTGACGCGTTCGGGTATCTCGTCGGTGATGCCGAGCAGTTTCTCGACGCCCAGGCAGAAGGCGGTCTCGTTGAAAAACGGTGCCAGGTAGTCCATTCGGGTCACGAACGTCACACCCTGCGTCCAGTACCGGTATTCGAGGTTTTTCTCGATTCCGGTGTGCAGGTAGCCGATTCCGCATCGGGCGTCGGTGACGGTCTCGCCTTCGATCTCCAGGATCAGTCGCAGCACGCCGTGCGTGGACGGGTGCTGCGGTCCCATGTTGACGACGATCCGTTCGCCGGGTTCGCCGCTCTGTCGGGCGGCCTCGACGACCCGGTTCCAATCTTGGCCCGTGAGAGCGATCAAGGTGTCCGAGTCATCCTCGTGCGCCGCGTTCATCGTGTCGCTCATCAGTTGTAGGACCTCCGCTGGTCGGGCGGGGGAATCTGCGCGCCCTTGTATTCCACCGGAACGCCGCCGAGCGGATAGTCCTTGCGCTGCGGATGTCCCTGCCAGTCGTCGGGCATCTCGATGCGGGTCAACGACGGGTGGCCGTCGAAGATGATGCCGAAGAAGTCGTAGGTCTCGCGCTCGTGCCAGTCGTTGGTCGGGTAGATCGCGAACAATGAGGGGATGTGCGGATCACCGTCTGGCGCAGCAACTTCCAGTCGGACGCGACGACCGTGGGTGATCGAGCTCAGCGGGTACACCCCGTGCAGCTCGCGCCCGGTTTCGTCCGGGTAGTGCACGCCGTTGACGCCCAGGCACAGCTCGAAGCGCAGCTGCGGGTCGTCGCGAAGCCGGCGCGCGACCTGCGGCAGCAGTTCGCGCCGTATATGCAGCGTCAGCTCGTCGCGGTAGACGACGACTTTCTCGACGGCGTCGGCGAATTCGATGTCATCGTCGGCTTTCAGCGTCTCGGCCAGCCGGTCGACCAGCTCGTCGAAGTATCCGCCGTAGGGCCGGGGACTTCCTTCGTCGAGCGTGACCTGACGAATCAGCCGTCCGTAGCCCGAGGTGTCACCGCTGCCCCGGACGCCGAACATGCCGCGGCGCACGCCGATCAGCTCGGCGTCGGAGGGGTCGGTGCCAACCGGTGTTCCGCCGACTTCGCTGGCAGCGCGCTTGGAGTCGTGCTCCGGTGAACTCATCGCAGCAGCCCGTGCATCTCGATCGTGGGCCGGGCGGCAAGGGCCGCCTGCTCGGCTTCGGCAATGGCCCGCTCGCGGTTGACGCCCAGCGGCATTTCTTGAATCTTGTCGTGCAGCTTGAGGATTGCGTACAGCAGCATTTCCGGACGCGGCGGGCAGCCGGGCAGGTAGATGTCCACCGGCACGACGTGGTCGACGCCCTGCACGATGGCGTAGTTGTTGAACATGCCGCCAGACGATGCGCAGACGCCCATCGCCAGTACCCATTTGGGTTCGGCCATCTGGTCGTAGATTTGACGCAGCACCGGGGCCATCTTCTGGCTGACCCGGCCGGCCACGATCATCAGGTCGGCCTGGCGGGGTGTCGCCGAAAACCTCTCCATGCCAAAACGTGCGATATCGAAACGCGGCCCGGCAGTGGCCATCATCTCGATCGCGCAGCAGGCCAGTCCGAATGTGGCGGGCCACAACGAGTTCTTGCGAAAGTATCCCGCCAGTTGTTCAACGGTCGTCAGCAAGAAGCCGCTCGGCAGTTTCTCTTCCAGACCCACGATTTACCTCAATCCCACGTCAAGCCGCCGCGGCGCCACACGTATGCGTAGGCCACGAAGACGGTGAGCATGAACACCACCATCTCGATCAGCGCGAACAGTCCCAGCTGGTCGTAGCTGACCGCCCAGGGGTACAGGAACACGATTTCGATGTCGAAGACGATGAACAGCATTGCCGTGAGGTAGTACTTCACCGGGAAACGCTGCCCGCTGCCGGCGTGCGGTGCGTTGGCCGGCTGGTCGCTGGGCTCGATCCCGCATTCGTACGCCTCCAGCTTGGCGCGGTTGTAGCGCGACGGGCCGGTGATCTGGGCGAGCGCGACCGAGCCGAGCGCAAAGGCTGCGGCGATCCCTCCGAGTACGAGAATGGGTAGGTAGAGATTCATCCCGAGACGACGCTTCCTCACTCTGGTCTATGGGCTGGACTGTGAGCGCAACCACAGCCTAGCGACCGCGTGCAGTCCCGCGCTCAGCAGGTTAGATGTGACCTCAACCACAACCTGGTGAATGGTTCATGTCGCGAGGTAGACGTCAACGGGCCAACCATCCGAAATCCGCGAATTATCCAGAGCGCGAAACGATTTGGCTGATTTTCAAGCCACGATCTGCGAGATTGGGGGGCCCCGCGCAGCGTCGCGGCGGCGGATGCGCCAAGGCCGTTCCAGTGGCTACTGGACCGGGGTGCGCAGCAACTCGAGCACGGTCCGGCTGAGCCGGATCGGATCGATGGGGTGGGGGACCGCGCCCTCGGCGCGCGACCAGCTGGCCAGCCAGGCGTCGTCGCGGCGTCCGGTCAGCACCACGATCGGTGGTCCGTCGTCGATTTCGTCTTTGAGCTGCTTGGCAATGCCCATGCCGCCTTCGGGAGTCGCCTCGCCGTCCAGGATGGCCAGATCGATGCCGCCGGCGTCCACCTGCTGGATCACGACCGGCCCCGTCGCGACCTCGATGTAGCTCAGCTCAGGCAGGTCCGGATGGACTCGTTTGCCCAACGCCGTCATGACAGCCTGTCGGGTGTTGGCGTTGTCGCTGTACACGAGAATCCGCAAGGGGCTGGTGGCAGACACGGTCCAGATCGTACTGCCCGACGGCAGTTACTGCGGCGCCCGCACGAAGTACGCGTCGGCCGACACCGTCGCCGTCTTCGCGACCATGCCCAACCGATTCCAGCCGACGTCGAACTGGTCGCGGTCGATCTCGGTGTTCGCCGACACCTGCAACGAGCCGTCGGCGAGCGCACTGACGTGCACCGGCAGCGGCACCTCTGCGGTGGTCCCTTTGATGCTGAACGTGGCCCGCAGATCGGCGTTGTCGCCGATTGTGGGCTCGACGGCGGTCACCACCACGCTGATGCCCGGATACCGGTCGGCGTCGAAGAAATCGGCTGATCGCAGATGCTTGTCGCGCTTACCGATGCCGGTGCGCAACGACGCGACCTGAATATCGAGCCGGCCGAAGATTGCGCCTTTGCCGGTGACCTGGCCGTCGCCGCTGACGTCGGTGAAGCGGCCTTTGACGTTGATCAGGCCCCAGCAGTTTCTGATCTTGAAGTTGACGGTTGAGCGGGCGGGATCCAGGATCCATACCCCGGCGGTGTCCGGATCGTTCAGCAGTGTGTCGACATTCGTCATGGGCGCCGCTCCCTCCGTTGTCGGCTAGCTCATTATCGGCGCGAGTTCCGCCGGGTCGAAATACTCATCGATACGTCTGATCAGGCCTCGAGAACCAGAAGAGACACTCGTCTTGATAACGATGCACACCCGCAGCGCGATCAATCCGCCTCCTGCGCCGGTCGCGTGTAGGACGTGCTGCTGCACGAAGCCGTCGGGGAACAGCTGCCGGTCGAGGATCTCGTAGCTGCGCTCGGCGGTGACGCCGATGAACCACCGCAAGACCTTCAGCGCTCGCTGCTTGTCGTCGTCGCGGTGCGCGCCGGCCCGCCACACCGCGATGTCGTCGTCGAACAGCTCAACCAGCCGTGCCTCGTCGCCGCGCTCGATTGCCGCGAACAATTCATCCGCCAAGTCGACGACGATCTCGGTAGCGGGCATGGCGTATCTCCCTACTCGTCCTGGTAGCCGGGGTGTGCGGCCGCCAGCCGGCGGCCGACCAGCGCGCGCAGCGCCGATTGCACGTCGTCGTTGCCGCCGTCGAGTTCACCGGCCCGGATGGCGGCGGCCAGCTGGGCCTCATCGACGCACCCGACGCGGGCCAGTGCGCCCGCGACAACGTCGGCTGCCTCAGTGTCGGCGAGCAGTTCTCGCTCGACCATGCGCAGCGCGTTGGCCGCGACCCGGGAATGGAAATTGACCTGGCCCGCAGTTGACTCCCGAACATCGGTCTCGAGGAATTCCGCCACCGCGGCGATGAGTTCCGCCGCGGTGGGACGACCGTGCGCGGACGTCATCAGGTCGCGGGTGCTTCGGGACCGCGATCGACGCCCGTGCGCAGCTTCACCGAAGCGGAGTACGCGAGCGTGCGGAACCGCAAAACCGGGTCGTCGGACGCCTCGATGCCGTCGGTGACGCGCATCGGGTCGAACACGACGATGTCGCCGTCGTGCTCTCGTTGCGTCTCGACGCCGGTGATCTCGAGGGTCCCGACAGTGACGGTCTGGGTGCTCTGCCAGGGTTTGGACGGGTCGACGGTCGAATCGCCATGCGCGGCGATCTGGACCTGGTACTCGAACCGAACCGGTTGGGCCGCAACGCGTTTGTCGAGTTCGTCGATCAAGAAGTCGGCGCCCTTGCTTTTCGCCACGTCCGGTGAAAGAAACTCCTCGCCGGTTGCCGGCTGCAGGTGGTAGCGCACGAATCGGTCACTGCCGTCCGCGGCGATCCAGCGAAATGCGTGCAGTCCGTGGTAGGCCACGGTGGCGTAGCTTGCCGGCACTTTGTTGGCGGCGCGAACCACCGGCAGCACCGACAGCAGTCGCGGGTGAGTGGCGATGTGTGCGAGCAGACGCAGCGGCGCAGCGGGGCCCGGGCGCATCGCATGCAGCAGCGAGACGAAGCCGTCGGGCGTGCTGGCCGGGAACAGCTTCGCGGTCTGCGTGGACACGTCGGTGGTCGACCCGTCCCGCAGGGTGAACTTCACCGCCATCCCGCGAACGCCCGGGGCATTGTCGGGCTGGGCCGGATTGCCTGAGCCACTGGAGAACCGGATCAGCGCGGGCACCGCCGCCCCGGTGAGGTGCGCGGCGCGGGAGAGTCCGGCGGCCGCATCGGTCGCGGAGAAGGTGCCACGGTAGAGCTTGCCCTTGGCGTGCAAGGCCCGGTAGCCCGGTTTCGCCCCGCCGGTTTCGCGAATGGTTTCGATTGCCTGATCAGGAGTGACCACGGTGAAAGCCTAGGCGTTCAACCGGGCCTGGGGGAGCGTGTTGTCGAGCAAGTTGAGCAGGTCCCATTCGGTCTCGCAGACGCGGCGGCCGATCGTGGCCAGCTCCACGGAGCGCGTCTGTCCGCTCAGATGGCGTTCGGCCTGGTATCGGCAGATGACACCCCAGCGCAGGGTGGCCAGCACCAACCACCAGTGAAACGCGGTCCGGTCGACGGTGGCCCCGGCGGCTGTTTC
>NZ_DASXHW010000258.1:0-3118 GCF_036488105.1 Mycobacterium sp.
GTGCGCAATTCCGGCTCCGCACTCCGCAATTCGGCGACGACGAGATCCCAGCAGTCGCCGGCGTGCTCGCCGCCGTGGACGAGCACGAGATCGGGCAGCGCCATGCTGGAGCCCTTCATCGGTCGATCAACTGGGAGGTCAGCATATCGATGTCGGTACGGAAGTCGGTGAAGCTCCTGCTGGCCGGCTCGACGGTGATCCATGTGACGCCCGACTGGGCGTAAGCGTCCAGCCGTGGTTGTACTGCGGCGCAAAATTTCTCACAGTCGCCGCTGGCGAGCAGGTCGGCTTCGAACGGAACGAAGGCGATGTCGGCAGCGCCGCGGCCCGCCTCCGCCCGTCGCTTGTTCACCTTTGCGATCCACTCGGCAAGCGTGTCGATGTCTTCGAGTGGACGGGCGCGGGTGATCGCGGCCATTTCGCCCGACGCCGCCATCGGCATCCAGCCGTCGGCAACCTCCACGACACGGCGTTGCGCGGCCGCGCCGTTCCCGCCGATCCAGATCGGCGGACCGCCCGTGGTAACCGGCGGTGGCAGCGCGATGTGACCACTGACCCCGAACTCCGACCCGTCGTGGTCGACGCCCTTCCAGGAGGCCTTCCACGCCGCGATCGCCTCGTCGAGCAGCGCGCCACGCTGGTCGAAATCGGCTCCCAGCGCTTCGAACTCGGTCTTCAGGTAGCCGGCCCCGGTGCCTAACGTGAACCGACCGCCGGAGAGCAGGTCGAAACTTGCGGCCGCTTTGGCCGTCAGATACGGGTTGCGATAACCCGATACCAGGATGTAGGTCATCAACCGGATGCGGGTGGTGGCCGCCGCCGCGAAGCTCAGTGACACGAACGGGTCGAAAGCGTGGTGGCCACCGTGGGCCAACCACTCCCGGTCGGGAAATGGGTGTTCAGACATCGAAAAGCCGTCGAAGCCGGCCTCTTCCACCAGTCGTGCTACGTCGCCGATGCCTGCACCCTCGCACCACCGGCCCCAGTGCTTGACGGCGCGCATCGGAAACATCAGGTTGTGACGCACTCTGCTCCTATCTCCGGGCCTACTACCGCACCAGCGATCGGGCGATGATCTCGCGCTGCACTTCCGTGGCGCCTTCGCCGAGTCGCTTGACCCGTAGGTCGCGGAACCATCGCTCCAGTGGCAGTTCGGTGGAGATTCCGAGCGCGCCGTGAATTTGGATGCATCGGTCCAGAACTCGGTAGGCGGCTTCGGTTCCGAACATTTTCGCAACAGACGCGTCCACCCGGACGTCGCGTCCAAGGTCGGCGTTCCACGCGGCTTGGTACATCAATAGCCGCGCGGCGCGTAGGTCCACCTCACTGTCCACCAGCATCCACTGGACGCCCTGCTTGTCAGCCAGCTTGCCCCCGAACACGTCCCGGTCCCTGGCCCACTGGCAGGTCGTGTCCAGCGCGCTCTGCGCGATGCCGATCGGCCCGGCCGCATACACGATGCGGCCGTACACCAGGAACTCGCTGGCCAACGAAAAGCCCTGTCCCTCAGCGCCGATCAGTTGCCCAGCCGAGAGCCGTACATTGTCGAAGTGCAGTTCGTAGGGCGCGAAGGACGCCATCACGGGAATACGGCTGAACGTGACGCCTGGGGTGCCCTTTTCGAGGATGAATACCGAGATGCCTTGTCGACCTTCGCCGGTGCGGGCGTATACCACCCCCCAGTCGGCATCCGGGGCGTGCGAAATCCACATCTTGGAACCGTTGAGCACATAGCAGCCGCCGTCACGCATCGCCCTGAGCTTGATCGCGCGCGCCGGGTCCGATCCGCCGGAGGCCTCGGTGATCGCGGTGTACGCCTTGGACATGGCGCCGTCGATGACGGGTCTGGCGTACTTCTCGAACTGCTCGGGTGACGCCTTGAACATGATGTTGGGTGGGTTGCCACCGAACGCACCGAGGGCCGGAAAGAAGGCTCCCATGCGGCATTTCGCGGCTTCTTCGGCGACTACGACTTGGCCGAGGACACTGAGACCGGCGCCGCCGAACTCCTCGGGAGTCTGCAGCGACCACAGTCCGAGCTCCCTGGCTTTGGCCTGCAATTCGACGAGCTGTTCGCGGGGAAGCCCGACCGTATCGTGATCCAGCTTCTCCTCGAGCGGATGCACCTGCGCATCCATGAACCGCCGCACCGTATCGCGCAGCATCACCAATTCTTCCGGCAGCTGCCATGCGCCAGAAGGCCCTTCAGCCATCAGACCCGCGCCGCTGCGGCCGCCCGCAGGTCGCGCGCACTCTGCAGCTGCGGCTCGTGGTTGGCCTCGTATTGCTCGATCCACTCGTGCGGCAGCTTGCCCCACGCCTCACCGATCCGCAGCCGCGGCTCAGAGCTGAACACCTCCGCGGCGACCACGTCACCGACGAAGATGGTGTTCTCGTCGTTGTCGAGCGACCCGGTGATGCGGCACTCCACGTAGCTGTGTGAGTCGAGCAGGACCGGCGCGCCGGTGACGCCCGGCTTGGTGCGCAACGTCGAGATCTTGTCACCATCGCGGCCCGAACTGCCGCCGAGCGTCATCAGGATCTCCATCGACTTGTCGATCTCGTCCGGGCCGGCCGACAGCATGTGCATCACGAAGATGCCGGAGTTGACCAGCATGTCGTGGGTCTTGTTGTACTTGGTCAGGCTGACGGTCGCGCGGGGCAGTTCCGGCACGATACTTGCCGAGCCCGCCGACAGCGACATCAGGCCATTAGCGAAACCGCCGTCAATCGTGGTGACTGCCACCGGAAATGGCCGCAGTCCAGCCAGCACCTTGTCGGCGGCCGCGAGGTCGAGCGTCATGTGTATTCCCCTTGTCGATTTGGATTGAGGTCAGCCGAGCGTGAACGGGTCGCGGGTGTCCCCGGACAGCTCCACCCACACCGCCTTGGTCTCGGTGAAGTCCTTCACGGCGTCGATGCCGTTCTCCCGGCCGATGCCGCTGTAGCCGACTCCGCCGAACGGAACATGTGGTGCGACAACGCGATACGCGTTCACCCACACCGTGCCGGCCCGCAGCTTGGCGGCCACCCGGTGAGCACGGTGGACGTCCTTGGTCCACACCGAAGCGGCCAGGCCGAACTCGGTGGCGTTGGCTGCGGCGATGGCCTCGTCCTC
>NZ_DASXHW010000265.1:0-5577 GCF_036488105.1 Mycobacterium sp.
CGACCACGTTTGCTGTACGCCGCCATTGAGGAGGCCGCGAAGGCGTTGGCTCCCGCGCCGCTCGTTCCGACGGTGACCGCGCTCGACGTCGCGTTGCAATGTGGCGCAAAGGCTTTGGTTCAGCGCATCACGGCCGGCGCGGCGGCCGCGTTCGCCGTACCCGTCGATGACAGTGGCTGGATGATTAGCGGCCCGGAGCTGCCCGAGTGGGACGGAGCGCGTCTTTCCGGTGTGGTCGCGATCGTGGCGGGAGCACCGAACGCCGAGGCGTTGGTGGTGCTGGCTCGCATCGGCGGCGGCGGTGAGGTTCTGGTGACCGTCGACGCTTCCGCCGACGGCGTCGACGTGACGGCCCATCAGCCGCTCGATGTGAGTGCCACCATCGGCTCGCTCACCTTGACCGCCGCCGAGGGTGAGGTGATCGCCGACGGGAACGACGTCGCCCGCGCCTTGGGCACGGCGCGCCGCCAAGCGGTCCTGGCCGTGGCGGCGGACTCCGTTGGGGTTGCTTCGCGCGCGCTCGCGATGGCCGTTCAGTGGGCAGGCGAACGGCATCAATTCGGCCGCGCGATCGGCAGCTTTCAGGCGGTGTCGCATCGGTGTGCGGACATGTTGGTCGCGCTCGAGGGTGCCCGCAGCCAAGTGTTCGCGGCCGCCGAGGCCGACCTAGAGGAGTCGGGCTACTTGGCGGATCTGGCCGCCGCGGCGGCCCTCGACGCCGGTGTCGTCGCCACCGAGGGTGCGTTGCAGATCCACGGCGGCATCGGCTTCACCTGGGAGCATCCGATCCACCTGCTCCTGCGCCGCGCTCAGGCCAACGCCGTGTTGGTCGGCCGTGCCGACGCGCTGCGCGACCGGGCTGCCGGCGACCTGCTGGCGCTGAGCCGCTAAGACCTCGAGATCAAACAGGAAGGCGGCAACGTGGAATACGGCATGGGTCCCGAATTGGAGGCCTTCCGCGCCGAGGTACGGGCCTTCATCGCGGAGCATGCACCGCCTATCCCGCCGCGTGCGGGTGTGCGCAGCGCTGAGAACGAAGCCGAGCTCAAGGCGCTTCAGGACTGGACGGCGCGCCTGTTCGAAGCCGGCTACGTCGGCGCGGACTGGCCCGCGGAGTTCGGCGGCCGCGACGATCGCTCCGCTGAACATGCCATCGTGGTGGGCGAGGAGCTGGCCCGGGCCGCGGTGCCCGGCGTGCCAAGCGGCAACGCGCTGGCATCGCATGCACTGATCCATTACGGCACCGATGACCAGCGCCGCAGGCACCTGCCCGAGATCCGGGCGGGTCGACAGCTGTGGTGCCAACTGTTCAGCGAGCCGGGCGCAGGAAGTGACCTGGCGTCGCTGCGCACCCGCGCGGTGCTCGACGGTGATACCTATACCGTCAACGGTCAGAAGGTGTGGACCACCGACGGGCACTGGGCCGACTACGGATATCTGTTGGCGCGCACCGATTCCGACGCCCCCAAGCACAAGGGCATCAGTGCGTTCATCCTCGACATGGCCAGCCCGGGCATCACGGTCCGACCACTGCGCGAGCTGACCGGCACCTCGGATTTCAACGAAGTCTTCTTCGATTCGGTCGAGGTGCCTGCCGAGGCCATCATCGGAGAGCCAGGGCAGGGCTGGGCGATCGCGAACGCCACGTTGGGGCACGAACGCACCAGCGTGGGCGCCGCGGTCGTCAAGTTGAGGCTGGCCATTGACGGACTGGTCGCACTAGCCTCGCAGGTCACCCTCGACGGTCGTCCCGCGATCGAAAGCGATCGGATCCGGGATCGAATCGGCGAGTTCAGCGCCGAGGTGGAGGCGCTGTCCGCGCTGACCTACGCCAACCTCACCCGTTGGCTGCGTGGCACCGAACGCATGCACGACGGCGCGATGGCCAAGCTGATGTTCAGCGAGCTGAATCTCGAGATGGCGCGCTTCGCTGTAGAACTCGGCGGCGAGGCAGGCGTGTTGGTGGAGCGCGATCCGGACGTCCTCGACGGCGGTCGTTGGCAGGACGAGTGGCTGTACGCCCGGGCCTACACGATTGCCGGTGGCAGTTCGGAGATCATGCGCAACCTGATCGCCGAGCGGGGCTTGGCCCTGCCGCGGGACCGGCGCTGAATGTCAGGCGCTGAGCAGCGCCGCGCGGTGTTCGGCGACGCTCCCGTTGAAGGCTTCGTCGACCTTGATCCGGCGCAGGAACAGATGCAGATCGTGTTCCCAAGTGAATCCGATGCCGCCGTGCACCTGCAATGCCGTTCCGGCGACCTTGGCGGCAGCCGACTTCGTGTACGCCGCCGCCGCGGACGCCGCGCGGGACCGTGCAGCGGCCGACGCGGTGTCCAGTGCGAGAGCCGCGGCCCACAACGTGGCTCGGCCGGCCTCCACCGCGACGGCCATGTCGGCGCAGTGATGCTTGACAGCCTGGAACGAGCCGATCGGCGCGCCGAATTGCTCGCGCTGCCCGGCGTAAGACACCGTCATGTCGAGCAGTCGGGCCGCCGCGCCCAGCGCGTCGAACGCCCGGTGCACCGCCGACGCGTCGCGCAGCAATGCCAATGTGCCGCCGGGCAATTGCGTCCAGTCGGCGATCGTCGCGTCGAGGTCCAGGCGTGCCCACGAACGGCTCAGATCGAACGTCGACATCCCCGACAGCGTTGGGGCATTGAGGACCACCAGATACTCGCCGTCTCCCACCTGACCGACCACAGCGATGGAGTCCATATCGGCGGCCATCGGCACCGGGTGCGTGACACCAGTCAGTCGCAGCGCATCGCCATCGAGAGTGGCGTCGGGACCAAGCGCCAATCCAGTCAGCTTGCCGTCCTCGGCGGGCGAGTCGACATGGTCGAGCAGCCAGGCCGCGACGTTCAGATCCGCGACCGGCAGCGAGCTCATTGCGTATCCGTGCTCCTCGCTCACGACGGCGAGATCCACATGGGTGCCGCCTATTTCGGGAGTGAGCAGCTCCAAAAGACCCGATTCCACCGCATGCGCGACCGCCGCAGGATCGACCGTGACTGCACCGGCGTCCAACGTCGCGCGGACCCTGGCGATGGGATCGCTTTTGGTGAGCCAGGCCCGCTCCGCCGCGGCGAGTTGGTCCTGTTCTTCTGTCAACCCGAAGTCCATCGCGAACGCCTTTCACAAAGTTGACCTAGTAAACCATGTCCACTAGCTTCAAGAGAACGGCTATCCGCCGCGGAAGTCGATCCGGAAAGTCACGATGACGAGCATCCACGAGGCGCTGGGACGGCTCTGGGACGCCAACGACCACGACCGCATGTTGGAGTGCGACGGACGCTGGGCATCCTGGGGTTCCGTTCGGTCGCTCACCGAGCGGATCGACCGGGAACTCACTGCCGCCGGGTGTCCGACCGGTGGCCGGGTCGCGGTCGTGCTCTCCAATCGCATGGAGTCCGTCGCGGCGCTCATCGCAATCTTCCGGGGCGGACGCACGCTGGTGACCATTAGCCCCCTGCAGCCGCCGGACCGACTGAGCGACGACCTTGCGGCGTCCGCCGCCTCCTTCGTCCTTGCGCCGTCCGCGTTGTGGTCCGACGAAGTCTTCAACCGTGCGGTCACCGATCTCGGGGCGACCGGGTGGGGGCTCGACGACGGCGAACTCGCCATCCGAGCACGCGGCACAAAGGAAGCGGTTAGTGGCGATCCGGCGGTAGCCATCGAGATGCTGACCTCGGGCACGACGGGCGCTCCGAAACGCATCCCGCTGACCCGCGCACAACTGGAGGCCTCCCTCGCGTCGGCGTTGCAGCACAACGACCGTGCCAATCCCAGGACCAAAGCCCCGTTGTCGGGCGCCGTGGGCCTGGTGACATTGCCCATCGTGCACATCGGCGGACTGTGGTCGTTGTTGCAGTCGCTGGTCGCCGGCCGTCCGATCGCGATGCTCGACCGATTCACGGTGCCGGGCTGGCATGCCGTGGTGAAGCAGTATCGGCCCGCGGTGGCAGGACTGCCCCCCGCGGCCATGCGATCGGTGCTCGACTCCGACATCCCGCGGGAGGATTTGGCGAGCATCCGTGCCATCAATGCGGGTACCGCCGCCGTCGACCCGGCGTTGGTCGATGCGTTCTTCGAGCGGTACGGCATCCCGATCCTCGTCGTCTACGGCGCGACCGAATTCTCCGGCGCGGTGGCCGGCTGGACCGTGAGGGACTTCCACGCGCAGTGGGTCGACAAGAAAGGCAGTGTTGGACGCGCTTTTCCCGGCGTGCGATTGCAGGTCGTCGGCGAGGACGGTGCGGTCCTCGGCGTCAACGAGGAAGGCAGGCTGCAGGTCTCGACGCCGCAGGCCGGCCGAGCCGGAGACTGGATCACGACCAGTGACTTGGCGCATCTAGATGCCGACGGCTTTCTCTACATCGACGGCCGCGCGGATGACGTGATCGTGCGCGGCGGCTTCAAGGTCTCGCCGGAGACCGTTGTCCGTGCGCTGCGCGCACACCCGGCGGTGGCGGATGCCGCCGTCGCACCCGTTCCCGATCAGCGGTTGGGCCAGATTCCGGTTGCCGCAGTCGAATTGAGCCCAGGGGCGACCACCGATGACGAGGCGCTACGGGAGCACTGCCGGACCACGCTGACACCCTACGAGGTGCCGGCCCGCATCTTCGTCGTCGAGGCGCTTCCCCGCGGGGCTGCGCTCAAGGTCGATCGCCGCCGTCTGATCGCAATGCTCGAAGACCTTGGCCTGCCGACCGTCCAACCCGCCACAGCAGTTGAAACTCTAGCAACGCCAACCTGATTAGAAAGAGACATCATGGGTCGAGTTGAGGACAAAGTCGTTCTGATCACTGGCGGTGCCCGTGGTCAGGGGCGTAGCCACGCCGTCAGGCTGGCCGAGGAAGGTGCTGACGTCATCCTCTTCGACATCTGTCACGACATCCAGACCAACGAGTACCCGCTG
Organism: Mycobacterium sp.; assembly: GCF_036488105.1. Classification (GTDB taxonomy): domain Bacteria; phylum Actinomycetota; class Actinomycetes; order Mycobacteriales; family Mycobacteriaceae; genus Mycobacterium. Next base: position 4,919 of record NZ_DASXHW010000265.1, read on the forward strand.
GCGACATCGCGTGATCTCGAAGAAGCGGGCCTCGAGGTGGAAAAGACCGGCCGCAAGGCCTATACCGTCGAAGTCGACGTGCGAGACCGTGCGGCGGTCAGCCGCGAACTTGCCAATGCGGTCGCCGAATTCGGCAAACTCGATGTGGTAGTCGCCAACGCGGGCATCTGTCCGCTGGGCGCTCATCTGCCGATTCAAGCCTTCGCTGATGCCTTCGACGTCGACTTCGTGGGTGTCGTCAACACCGTCCACGCCGCGCTGCCGTATCTCAAGTCGGGTGCGTCGATCATCACCACAGGATCGGTTGGCGGGCTGATCGCCGCATTGCAGCCCCCGGGTGCGGGCGGACCGCAGGGCCCCGGCGGAGCAGGTTACAACTACGCCAAACAGCTGGTCGACTCCTACACCCTCCGGCTCGCGGCGCAGCTGGCACCACAATCCATCCGTGCCAACGTCATTCATCCGACAAACGTGGATACCCCGATGCTCAACAGCGAGCCGATGTACCGACAGTTTCGACCGGACCTCGAGGCACCCAGCCGCGACGATGCCCTACTGGCCTTCCCCATCATGCAGGCGATGCCCACCCCCTACGTCGAAGCCTCGGACATCTCGAACGCGGTCTGTTTCCTGGCCTCTGACGAGTCCCGGTATGTGAC
>NZ_DASXHW010000273.1:0-4425 GCF_036488105.1 Mycobacterium sp.
CTTGAGCACCGGACCGCCGTTGATCTCGATCAGGTGCCCCGGCTCATGCCGCTCCGGGTAATTGGGGTGGGTGGCGTGCGCCATGTCCGCCGAGGCCACCATGGATCCCGGCAGTCGGCGCAGAAAGTCGGCGCGCCCGCCACCCCTGGCCAGCTCGATGCGTTCCAGCGTGACCAGCAGCAGCTCGGAGTCAGCGCCGTGATCGGACGTAGATCCGACCTCTTCGTGGTCGAACAGCGCGAGCACCGGCAGGTGTTGGGTGGATCGGGCGTCCAGGAACGCCTCCAGACCCGCATAGCAGGATGCTTGGTTGTCCAGCCGCGGCGCGCTGACGAACTGGTGGTCGACGCCCGTCAGCCGCGACGGAGTCAGGTCGTGGGTCATCAGATCGGCGCCCAGCACCTCATCGGGATCGACACCGGCCCGTTCGGCGACATAGCCGATGAACGATCGAGCTGCGCCGCCGGCGCCCCACACCGCGTTGACGTGGCGCTGCGGATCCAGCGTCAGCGACTTGCGGTCCTCGGCCAGGTGGATTGCCAGCTGGGGTACCCGCAGGATCGGGTCGTCGATGCGGACCAGTCGGTGCGCGATGCCGGCGCCGTCGCGCACCGACAGTCGCCCGCTGACGCCCAGGTCGCGGTCCAGCCAGGAGTTCAGCCAGGCGCCCCCGTAGGGTTCCAGCGCGACCATCTGCCAGCCGACGACCTCACGGTCGGAATGCTGCTTGACCCGCAGGTTGGGACTGTCGGTGTGGCCGCCGATGACTCGGAACGGTCGACCGTCGGCGTCGTCGCCGCTGTTCCAGGCCACCAGTGACCCGGCTCGCACGATGAAGTATTTGCCGGCGCGTGGCCACTCATCCGCCTCGGCGAGCTCGGTGTAGCCGGCCGCCCGCAACCGGGACGCCACAGTGGCGCAGACATGAAACGGCGACGGGGATGCGTCGATGAATTCGCACAGCCCTTGCGCCGTGGCAACCATGCGCCCATCTTTTCATCACGGCCTCGTCGGAAACGTTAGGGTCGAACACGTGCCCGATCCGCAACCGGTGCTCGCGCCGCTGACACCAGCCGCCATCTTCCTGGTGGTCACGGTCGACGAGGGCGGCGAAGAGGTCGCGCACGACGCGCTGTCGGGGATCTCCGGGTTGGTGCGCTCGACCGGCTTCCGCGACCCCGCCAAACACCTGTCGGTGATCACCTCGATCGGCTCACGCGCCTGGGACCGGTTGTTCGAGGGGCCGCGACCGGCCGAGCTGCACCCGTTCATCGAATTGGACGGCCCCCGCCACACGGCCCCGACAACTCCCGGTGACCTGTTGTTCCACGTCCGGGCCGAGACGCTGGACGTCTGCTTCGAGCTGACCAATAACATTCTGCGATCGATGGCCGGCGCGGTGACCGTGGTCGACGAGGTGCACGGGTTCCGGTTCTTCGACAATCGCGATCTGCTCGGGTTCGTCGACGGGACCGAGAATCCCGATGGCGCACTGGCGGTTTCGGCCACCACCATCGGCGACGAGGACCCGGAATTCGCCGGCGGCTGCTACGTGCACGTACAGAAGTACCTGCACGACGTGGTGGCCTGGGATGCGCTGTCGGTCAGCGAGCAGGAGCACGTGATCGGCCGAACCAAACTCGAGGACCTCGAACTCGACGACGACGAGAAGCCGGCCAACGCGCACATCGCGCTGAACGTCATCACCGACGACGACGGCGCCGAGCTGAAGATCGTGCGGCACAACATGCCGTTCGGTGAGCTCGGCAAGGGCGAATTCGGCACCTACTTCATCGGCTACTCGCGCGCGCCGCAGGTGACCGAGCAGATGCTGCACAACATGTTTCTCGGCGACCCGCCCGGCAACACCGACCGGATCCTGGATTTCTCCACCGCGGTCACCGGTGGACTGTTCTTCTCCCCCACCGTCGACTTTCTCGACGACCCGCCACCGCTGCCGATCTCACCGGCAGCGACTCCGGCGATACTCAAGACATCCGCGGATGGCTCGTTGACGATCGGCAGTTTGAAAGGAACCCCGCAATGAACAACCTGTACCGCGATCTTGCTCCGATCACCGAGGAAGCTTGGGATGAAATCGAAGTGGAGGCGAGGCGGACCTTCAAGCGTCACATCGCCGGCCGCCGGGTGGTCGACGTCAGCGAATCGGCCGGACCGACCGCCGCCGCGGTCAGCACCGGGCGACTGATCGATGTCAAGCCGCCCTCCGATGGCGTGATCAGCCACCTGCGCGCCAGTAAACCGCTTGTACGGCTTCGGGTTCCGTTCACGCTGTCGCGCTCGGAGATCGACAACGTGGAGCGCGGCTCGCAGGACTCCGACTGGGATCCGGTCAAGACGGCGGCCAAGAAGCTGGCGTTCGCGGAAGACCGGGCCATCTTCGAGGGCTACAGCGACGCCTTGATCGACGGCATCCGCAGCTGCAGCTCCAACCCGGCGCTGACGCTGCCCAAGGACATTCGCGAGTTCCCCGACGTCATATCGCAGGCGCTGTCCAGCCTGAGGCTGGCCGGTGTGGAAGGCCCGTACGCGGTGCTGCTGTCGGCGGACGCCTACACCAAAGTCAGCGAGACGACCGAGCACGGCTACCCGATCCGCGAGCACATCCGTCGGCTGGTCGAAAACGACATCATCTGGGCACCGGCCATCGACGGCGCCTTCGTGCTGACCACCCGCGGCGGCGACTTCGACCTACAACTGGGCACCGACGTCTCCATCGGCTATCTGTCGCATGATGCCGAGACCGTCCAGCTGTATATGCAGGAGACCGTGACGTTCCTGTGCTACACCGCTGAGGCATCCGTCGCGCTGAGTCCGTCGCCCGCCGGCCGTGTAAAGGTGGCTAAGTAAGCGGTTCGCCGCCGTCTAGATTCAGCGTCACACATGCGATTCCGCTGCCGCACCCGACCACCAGAATCGTTTTGTCCTGATAGGGGTCTGGCGGCAGGCAGGTCAACGACCGACGCCGACTATTGCCAGCCTGCCTTATCGGTGGATGATGGGGCGATGGCCGCCGCACCGTCAGTTCTCGTGTTCGACGTCAACGAGACGCTGATCGACATCGAGTCCATAGCACCGGTTTTCGAGCGCATCCTCGGCGATCGTGCGGCGATGCGGGAGTGGTTCAATCAGCTGGTCATGTACTCGATGACGGCGACCTTGTCGGGGCACTACGTCGACTTCTTCACGCTCGGTCAGGGAATCTTGCGGATGCTCGCGACCACCCGCTGCGTGGAGATCGCCGAGGCGGACGTCGATGCACTGAAGCACGCGATGCTCACCATGCCGGCTCACCCCGAAGTCGAAGACGGGCTGACAACTCTGCGCGACAACGGATTTCGTCTGGTCACATTGACGAACTCACCGCCCAACCCGGACGGGCCCAGCCCGCTGGAACACGCCGGGTTGGGCCACCTGTTCGAGCGACAGCTCAGCGTCGAGAGCTGCCGAGAGTTCAAACCCGCGCCGGCGGTGTACTTGCACGCGTGCGAGCAGCTCGCCGTATCCCCGGCGGACTGCATGATGGTGGCCGCCCACGTCTGGGACACCATCGGCGCCCAATCGGTCGGATTCAGCGGGGCATTGATCACCCGGCCCGGCAACGCGGCACTACCACTTCCGGGCTTGCCGCAGCCGACGGTCGCCGCGACCGATCTGCGCGATTTGGCGGCCAAACTCACAAATCACGAGGGCCAGACGTCTACCCGGTAGACAACAGTTCCAACAAACACCGGAGGCCTCATGTCGATCGCAGCCGCCACGACGTCGACTCGTCACGTCGTCATCGATTCACAGATCGGACCACTGACCCTGGTGCGCGACGACGACGGCCTGACCGGTCTGTACTACCCAGGGCACTGGACCCGGCCCGACCACACGACCTTCGGGCCGCGGGTCGAGCCGAGCGACGACCACGGATTCGACACGGCGATCGCGCAGCTCAGCGAATACTTCGCCGGCGAACGCCAGAAATTCGATCTGCCGCTCAATCCCCTTGGCAGCGAACGGGCCCGGCAAGTCTGGCAGCTGCTCGTCGAGATCCCCTACGGCCGCACCACGACGTACGGTGCGCTGGCCCGGAGGATCGGTGGCGGCCTGGACGCCCGTGACATCGGCGGCTTCGTCGGCGCCAACCCTTTGTCGATCGTCATCCCGTGCCATCGCGTGGTGGGATCCAACGGCAAGCTCACTGGATACGCCGGCGGTTTGAACCGCAAGCAATATCTGCTCGAGCTGGAGAACGCGATACCCGCGCCACCTCCAGCGCTGTGGTAGCCGCCAATAATGAAGCCGCCGTTCGAAAGCGTCGTCTCGCAGCACGGTGCCACCGTGCTGCGGGTGGCGCGCGCGGTCCTCGGCCACGCCGACGCTGACGACGCCTGGTCGGAGACTTTCCTGGCGGCG
>NZ_DASXHW010000220.1:0-13994 GCF_036488105.1 Mycobacterium sp.
GCGGCCGAACTTACGCAGAAAGGCCGGCAGGCGAGTGTTGATGATCTCGTTCGAACGGGCCGAGTTCTTCTTGAGGCCGCGCAGCACCTCTTGGTTGATGACCCGCGACGAGACCTGCCGCAGACCCGAGTTGGCCAGGTCTGACTCCCACGACGGAAAATTGTCGCGGTTGCGGAAGTCCACGTGGAGGAAGTGGCCGCCGGGACGCAGCACCCGCGTGACCTCGCTGAGGAAGCGGTCGAAGTGCGGGTAGATGTGTGAGGCCTCGACGTTGACCACCGCGTCGAAGGATTCGTCCGGGAACGGCAGGTTCTCGGCGTCGCCGTGCACGAAGTCCAGGCCCGGCACCTTGTGCCGCTCCTTACAGAATTCGACTCCGGCCGCGTTGAAGTCGAGACCGGTGTAGGAGGCCGGCTTTAGCGTACGGGTCAGGTAAGAGGCGCCACCGCCGTGGCCGGAGCTGCACTCCAAGACCTTCTTGCCGGCGAGATCGATGCCGTCCTGGGTCGCGGTCTGGTGGTACAGCTGAATGCTGTAGCGGTTGGGCTCGTCGGCCGGGTCGAGCGGCAGGCCCAGTGGCGGGTCCTCTTCGTAGCCCCAGTTCAGGAACTGAACATCGTCTTGCTGGTTCAGCCGCTTGGTCATCAAGGGGTACCAGTAACGGAAGAGTTTTTTGTACGTCGCGGTCGACCCGATGCGGTAGACGAGACTTGCGCCGACGTTGTCCAATGAAGGGCTACGAACCATGCAGGAAGTATCGCACAAGGCCACGTGTGCTTGTTGTGGCATGCCTTTTGTCACGCGATGCGGACCGGTGACGCTGTTCGTCAATTCGCGAATTAGACGGCACGCCAACAGAAGGTGATCGCGTGATCACCTGATCTGTTGTGCAGCAGGGGATTTAGGCTGCGTTTGCCGGGCTGGGCAGGTTCGCGCGCTGCGGCTCACTGCGATACCGCGACGCGGGACCGTTGATTCTGCAAATACGCCACATCATCAGCGCGAAGGGATTCATCAGCCCCAGTTCGTGGCACAGCCTTCGGATATCGCCGAACATATTGCGCATCGTCTGGCGCGAGTCCGGTGCGCCGGAATACAGCTCCCTGCGAACCGGACGCGGGATGTCGAACTGCCGGAAGAACCGGCGCGGCGGCACGACCATCGCCTGACCCAACATCCGCATCACGATCGGCACGTACAGCGACAACCAGAATCGGGTGAACCAGGCCAGACGCGGAACACGCCGGTGCAGGTATTCGTGCGCGAACGAAATGTGGCGGGCCTCTTCGGCGACGTGAATCGCGATCAGGTCCTGCATGATCGGGTGTACCGACCGCGGCTCGGGCTCCCGCAAAAGATTTGTCTGCAGGTAGTCGAAGGGCACTTCACCGGCCAGGACCCCGAAGAAAAACGCATTCGGGAACGGGCCCGCGTAGAACGGGACGAGCGGCGACAGCACACGCAGCCAACGCGGCATGCCCGGAACATCAACGCCGATGCGGTTGACGATCTCTTGGAACATCAGGCTGTGGCTGCATTCCTCGATAGATTCGTGCACGCAGTACCGGTACTCGGGTGAACCGTTCGGCACCCAGAAGGCGTAGTGCAGCAGGCCACGGACCAGAATGCCCTCGAACTGCGTACCGACCTTGGCCATGTTGGCCTGACGCCACATACCGATCGCAACCCGCTTGTTCAGCGGTTGGGACTGGTACCACGGGTGGCTTCCCAGCGGATCTGACGTCGACAGCACCCAGCGTGGGTCGTTCTTGGTGACGGTGAACACCGGCGCTTCCCAGTCGACGTCGATGTACGGATTGAAGTGCCGCACGGAAGCTTCGGAGAGGCTCGTCAGGGTGGCCGCGTAGTCGGTGTCCGCACTGACATCCATATTGCGTTTCAACCGCTTAACCGTGCGGCTCAGGGCGAACAGAAGCAGCAGGCTCACCGAAAGAACGGCGCCCAGTATGAAGAACACATTGCCCAGTGCGACCGGCAAACCGAGGCCCTCCCTCCGGTTCAGCTCAGCATGCGACGCTTCCGCGCACGCGCTCCACGGGCACAGTTGGATCTGAAGCCTACCGGCTAAGAGTGTAAGACCAGGAAACGGAACGGCCTCATTCTCATGACTATCTCGATGCCCCGGGTTGCTCTACATCAGTGTTAATTGTGCCCCTCGAACAGCTGATTCCCATTAGACAGTACACACGCGCTGACCGCTGGTTGGCCGTTCGGGTCTTAGGCTACGGGATCAGGCCCCGCGATGTGAGCAGGGTGCCCTCAACGGCGTAGGCGATTGGACCCAAACCCAGGAACAGCGCGAACGGGACCAGCGCGACGTCAGGCGCGATCGGGTCACCGATCGCGCCGATCAGATTGCCGGCCTCGAGTTGGTCCACGGCGACGCTGACGTCGAACCATCCCATCACTGTTGGACATTGACTCAATTGGCTGTCGTCCGGCGCACGAAGGCCAGCGTGCGCCACCTAAATCACTGTCGGCGTCGTTTCACCGTTGGTGCAGCAGAAGGTACCGTTTAGTTCTTATGGGCGAGCAGCAATTCGATGTGATCATCGTGGGGGCGGGTTTCGGCGGAATCGGCGCCGCGATCCAGCTGAGCAGCCTGGGTTACCAGAACATCGTGATTCTCGACCGTGAAGACGATCTGGGTGGAACGTGGCACGTCAACCACTACCCCGGTCTGTCGGTCGATCAGCCGTCACCCACGTTCTCCTACCGGTTCGAGCCGAATCCGTACTGGTCCCGGATGTATGCCCCGGGCTCTGAACTCAAGCACTACGCCGTGCACGTGGCCGAGAAATACAACGTGAGGCGTTTCATGCGGTTCAACACCACCGTCGAGGGCGCCCGGTGGGACGAGGACGCCCAGGTGTGGCGGGTTGCGCTAGCCGGCGGCGAGACGCTGAGCACGCAGTTCCTGATCGCCGCGACCGGCTTCCTGTGCCAGCCGAAGATGCCGGACATCGCCGGTATCGAAACGTTCGGTGGCCGCATCATCCACACCGCCGCCTGGGATGACGACTTTTCGCTCACCGGCCGCCGTGCCGCGGTGATCGGAACCGGTTCGACCGGTGTGCAAGTCGTTCCTGAATTGGCGAAGGAAGTCGCCGAGCTGACGGTGTATCAACGCACCCCGATCTGGGTGCTGCCGAAGTTCGACGTCAAGTTCTTCCCTGCGGTGCAACGACTTTTCGCCCGATTCCCGGCAACCCAGCGCCTCCTGCGCTGGTACACCGACGCCATTCTGGAATTCTCCATGGTCATCACGATGTGGAAATACCGGTACTTCAAGGTCTTCAACAAAGCCATCTCGCAGTTCTCGAGGCTGTACCGGCTGCTGCTGGTGCGCAACCGGGAGCTGTCACGAAAACTGGATCCCGACTTCGACTTCGGGTGCAAGCGGCCTACCATCTCCAACGACTTCTACCGGGCGTTCACCAAATCCCATGTGCATCTGGAGACCAACGGAATCGACCGGATCGAGCCCGACGGCATCGTCGCCAACGACGGCACCAAGCGCCTGATCGATACCCTGGTTCTGGCAACCGGATTCGACGTCTGGGAAGCCAATCTGCCCGCGGTCGAGGTGATCGGACGGGACGGCAAGAATCTCGGAAAGTGGTGGCGGGAAACCCAATTCCAGGCCTACGAAGGTATCTCGATGCCCGGCTTCCCGAACTTCCTGTCGATGGCCAGCCCGTACGCCTGGGTGGGTCTGTCCTGGTTCAATACCGTGGAGTACCAGATGCGGCACATGGAACGGCTTTTCGGTGAAATTCAGCAGCGCGGCGCCCGCACCTTCGAGGTCACCGAAGAGGCCAACGCCCGGTTCCTCGAACGGATGATCACGCTGATGAAAGACTCCGCCTTCGAGCTCGGCAACTGTGTCACATCCCGGTCGTATTGGTTCAGGGACTACACCGGCAAGGGTGAGGCACCGCTGTTCCGGCCGACGTCGGTGCGCAGCGCCGTCAAGGAGCAGGACCGATTTCCGTTGTCGGACTACGCGATAGCCTGACGCCCGTCAGTCTTTGGTGAATCGGTAGATCCGGTACTCAGCGTCTCTGTTCTTAATGATGTTGTAAATTCCCGTCCCAGGCACGCCGGCGAAGTGGCGACTGAAGGGCCGCAGGAACTTCGGCAGCCGGTGGCTGATCAAGTCAAGTGACCGCTGCGCGTTGTTGTCCAGCGAGCGCACCACGCTGTCGTTGATGACGCGTTTGGAGACTTGACGCAACGGCATGGCATCAAGAGCGCCCTCCCAGGCCGGGAATTCGGGGCGGCCGCGGAAATCGGCATAGAGAAGATTTCCACCCGGGCGCAGCACGCGGGCCGCCTCGGAGAGGAATTTCGAGAGATCAGGATAGGCGTGCGAGGCTTCGACGTTGATCACCGCGTCGAAGGATTCGTCCGGGAACGGTAGGTCTTCGGCGTTGCCGTGCACGAACTGAAGGCCGGGCAGCTTGTGGTGTGCAATGCAGTAGGCCACGCCGTCCGGGTTGTAGTCCAGCCCGGTGTATTCGGCGGGCTTGAGGGTGCGGACGATGTACGACGCACCGCCCCCGTGTCCGCAACTGGCCTCCAGCACCTTCTTGCCGGTGAGGTCGACCTGGGTGGCGACCTGGTTGTAGAGGTTGATCGAGTACCGGTTTGGCGCATCGGATTCGTCGAGGGGGAGGTTGAGCGGCGGATCGTCCTCGTAGCCGTAGTTGAGGAAGGTGACGTCTTGCGCCTCGAGCCGACGGGTCAGGAACGGGTACCAGATCTTGTTGATGAATGCCTTGTACACCCGGTAGCTGCTATCAGTGACGCGTTCCTTGGTCGTGGGCATGCCAGGCAGTATGCCAGGCGAGGCTTCGAGTCAGCTGCGGTGGTCGGCTGCCGACACCGCGTCGCGATCCCTGGCCGCAGCCGCCGTTCGCCGGTAGACCACCGCACGGGCACCCCGCGACGGCGCGATCGCTACGCCACGGAAATTGCGTCCCTCACCCGGCGCATCGGTTGGCGCGAATCGGAATTCGCGTAGCAGCGTGCGCAGGGTAATGTCCATCTCCATGTTGGCGAATGACGCACCCACGCAACGGTTTACGCCACCGCCGAATGGAACCCACCGAAATGACGGTGGTGTGGTGCCGATGAACCTGTCCGGGTCAAACGCCTCAGCATCGGTGTAGTTGACGTCGGACTCATGAGCGAGTTGAAAATCAATCATCACGTTGGTGTTCTCGGGAAGAACCCAGTCTCCCAAGCGAACTTTCGCTTTTGTAGTGCGCAGCGATGCCGCAATCGTCGGCCGGACGCGCTGCACTTCATAGATCGTTGCCTGCCGGAGTTCGGACCCGCCAGCATCGACTTCCTCGGCAAGTCGCGACATCAGCTGTGGGTAGCGGCGCAACCGTTCGACGGTCCACGCCAATTGGGAGGCGGTCGTCTCATGTCCGGCGGCGACCAACGTCAGCAATTCGTCGGCGATGTGCCGATCAGGTATCGGCTGTCCGTCTTCGTACCGGGCCTGCAACAGCAGCGCGAGCATGTCGGTGCGCTCGATCAACGTTGAGTCTGCCCGCGCCTCGGCGATGAGCGTTTCGATCACGGCGTCAAATCGTCGCCGATAGTTCGCTAGCCTGCTCCCCGGACTCCAGCGACCGTACTCGCCGCGCACGATCGGCGGCATCCGCTGTAGAAGGGACCCGAGGGTGATCAAGGGCGGTATCACGATGCGAAGTTCATCAAGCGCGTCTGCTCGCCCGCCGAAGGTGGCACGCATGATCGCGTTCAACGTCAGGTGGGTCATCGACGGAAGCGTTTGAAATTCGCGGCCCTCGGGCCAGTCTGCGGTTTCGCGCAGCACCTCGTCTTCGACGATGCGCTCGTAATTCTTTACCCGCTTACCGTGGAAGTTGGGCAAAACTAACTTGCGGCGCTCGAGATGCTCTTTGCCGAGCAGGCTGAACGTTGAGCCGGGTCCGAACGCCTGGCCGAGGATTTTAGTCGGTCGTTCGATCAGATCGAAGCTGGTGCTGAACACGTCCTTGACGAGCTCACGATCATGGATGACGACGGTTTTACCGAAGACCGGCAGATCGATCGTGAATGAGCCGCCGTAATGCCGGCTGAGGACAGGAGCGATGCGATACTGAAGCGGACTTACAAACGTAAATCCTTGAACAATTTTTGGTACCCGCGGCCCCGGCGGTAGCCGTACCGGATCGGTTGTCGCCGTTGCCATGCCGTCGCCTCCCTGTCCCCGGTACCCTAAGGTAAGCCCCGGCCGAAGTCTAAACCAGCCAGATGTCGCAGCCGGATACGCTTGGGGACCGCGGTGGGCAGAGATTGGGCGCGCGCCGTAGCGTGGTTGGTGAATCGCGCACTGTCAGGGCGAGTCCCGGCTGGTGGTCAGCTGATTGCGAAGCGCAAAACGGCTACTGCGTCAATGCGAGCGGGCCCGGTCGCGGACTTAGGCTGCGGAACCGTTTCGGGCACGTCAAGCTATTTCTCGCACCGCTCCACGTGATGACTGATCGGTCGCGATCCTGCAATCATCGTTTGTCGCGGCTTGCGCTGCCTCATCATCGATCTGCCCGGTAGTGCCGCCGTGACACCGAAACAGAGTCGCTCAAATTCCGTCCGTAAATCAGCCACGCCCAGCTGATCTATGTGCACATTGATCGAATCGTTAGTTCACGTCCGTAAATGACGCCACATAAGGAATGTCTGACGTAGCCACTGCCTTGACCGATACGACAGCCACACAAGCAGGTCAGCGGCCACCGTCACAGTTGACGGTAACCGCTGACCCGCTGGGCGATTAAATCAGAACAGCGTCGCGAGATCCGTCCAGAAGTTGCTCGAGTCCACCGCAGCGCCCGAAGGATCAAACGACGACAGCAGGCCGGCCCAGACGTCGTTGCCCGCAGTCAGAGCACCCGCAGTGTCGCCCGACAAAAGATCCGTCCAGAAGGCACTGCCGTCGGCCAAAGCTCCCGACGGGTCGCTGCCCGGCAGATCGCTTAGGTGGTTTGCGCCTTCGGAAGCCGCAGCGGCGGCCGTGGATGACGGCCCATCGCCGTAGAACTTCAAAATGTCGGCCAGGTAGTCGCTACCTTGCGCGTGAGCTGTCCCGAGGTCGTTGCCCTCGACGTAGGTGCCGTCGTAACTACCGGCACCCGCCGCGTCGCCGCCGGACAACGCCGTGTCGTTGTTGCCGAAGATGACGGCGTAGTCGAAGGTCCCGGGGTTCTCGGCGGTGCCGCCGGCGAATCCGAGGCTGTGATCGCCATAAACGAAGGCTGTGTCGTCAGTCGAGCCGGTCGCAGCGCCCGCGGTCGTGCCGCCCGCTATGGCGGTAGAGCCACTGCCGTAGACATCCGCGTAGTTGTCGGTGCCGAAGGCGTAAGCGGTCGAACCGGCGCCGTCGGCGAACGCTATGTCCCCGTTGGAGCCTGCGTAGGCGTGTGCAGTGCCTACCTGGAACAGCGAAATTCCATCCATCGAAATGGCAAGGTTCAAACCTGATATGTCGGGAGCTGCCGGGATGGCCCCCCCGCTGAGAAAGCTGTCGACCACAGTCAACCAGTCCGATGAGTCGGCCGACGCGGTACCCGGAATCGAAACCAGCGCTCCCCCAATTCCCAGCCCCATACCCATTAGCCCCAACCGGGCCACAGCACTAGTCCACTTCATCAGAATTACCTTCCCCCGGCGCACCATCGGTGCGTGTTCTTCCATTGCCTACGGCGCTCGTGCACATAGCCTATGCGCCGACGTCAATTTTGTTCGAACAAGTCTGATAAACCGGATAAAAGTCTTTGCGCCGTCTGTTCGATGGAGAGGCCGACGGTATTGTCGGTACGGGAAAAAAGGCGATTTGTCGGATTTTTAGCGCCAAGACCGGTGCCTAGTACGACGGTGCGGGCAATTCAACCTGTCTAACCCTCGATGCCCACAAAAAAGAACTACGCGTGCAGGCCCAGGTTGTGTTCAATTACCCGAAATAGACAACTAGCCTGACTTTTTATCACTTGCCGGCAGTGCGACGGTTCTGAAGGGCGGTAGCCTGCGTATTCGGTGCTTGTTTTGGTGCCGATTTGTGCATTAAGCAGGGCCCGTAAGGTCCCGCGGGTTCCATCAGTAGGTTTCGGCTGCAGGGAATCTGAGGCTCCCTGTGCCGCTCGCGCGCACCATCGACAGCGTGGGAAGATGTCTATCTAACGCTGTCAAATACCGCTCGAGAGGGGCGCATGAGTAACGATCAGGCGGAGCACCGGCGCGCCAAACGATCATCGGCAGCGGTGGCGGTCCGCACACTCGCGGCGCCCATCATTCTAGGCTGGCTGGCGGTCACGCTGCTGGTGAGCTTCGGCGTTCCCTCACTGGAGCAGGTCGCCCGGGAGCACGCCGTATCGCTGGGCACCAAAGACGCGCCGTCGGTCAGAGCGATGGCGCGCATCGGAAAGGCATTCAAGGAGTCGGACTCCGACGCGATGGCGATGATCGTCCTCGAGAGTGACCAACCTCTTGGTGCAGACGCTCATCGGTATTACGAAGCGCTCATCGGCCGGCTGAAGTCCGACCCGCAGCATGTGCAGCACATTCAGGACTTCTGGGGGGATCCGCTGACCGCAGCGGGTGCGCAGAGCGCCGACGGCAAGGCCGCGTACGTTCAGCTGAATCTTGTTGGTAATCAAGGTGAGACGCGGTCCAACAACTCCGTCGCTGCAGTCCGGAAGATCGTGGACAGTACGCCCGCGCCGAACGGAGTGAAGGCCTATGTCACCGGTCCGGCCGCGGTTGCGGCCGACGGTAACACGAGCGGCGACAAGACAATCGTGAAGATCATGGTGACCACCGTCGTGGTGATCTTCGTGATGTTGCTCTTCGTCTATCGATCGTTCGTCACGGTGGCGCTGCTGCTGGCCATGGTCGGCATCGAATTAGCCGCCGCCCGAGGCATTGTCGCCTTCCTTGCAGTGCACGATGTCATCAAACTCTCCACATTTGCCACCAATATGCTGGTGTCGCTGGCGATCGCGGCGGGCACCGACTACGGAATCTTTTTCATCGGGCGCTATCACGAGGCACGTCACAACGGCGAGGATCGCAAGACCGCGTACTTCACCGCCTATCGTGGTGTCGCCCATGTGGTTTTGGCGTCTGGCCTGACGATCGCGGGCGCGACGTACTGCCTCAGCTTTGCCCGGCTGCCGGTCTTCCAGACCCTAGGTGCTCCCTGCGCGGTGGGCATGCTGGTCGCGGTCGCCGTCGCGTTGACCCTGATTCCGGCGGTCATTGCCGTCGGCAGCCGATTCGGTCTGCTGGAGCCCAAGCGACTGCACAGTGTCCGCGGTTGGCGGCGAGTGGGCACCGCCGTCGTGCGTTGGCCGGCACCGATTTTCGCCGCGACGTGTGCGGTCACCATGGTCGGCCTGCTCGCGCTGCCGAGTTACAAAGTGAGCTACGTCGACCGCGACTACATACCGAAGGACACGCCGGGCAACGTCGGAATGGCCGCCGCGGAGCGGCATTTCTCGCAGGCGCGCATGATGCCGGAAGTGTTGATGATCGAGTCCGATCACGACATGCGCAATTCCGCGGACTTCCTGGTCTTGGACAAGCTGGCCAAGAGCATCTTCCGCGTCGAGGGAATCGCTCGGGTACAAAGCATTACGCGGCCGCAGGGCACACCGCTGGAGCACACGTCGATTCCGTTCCTGCTCAGCATGCAGAATGCCGGGCAGCTGCAGAACCTGCAGGTTGCCAAGGGCCGGCTGGATGACATGTCCAAGCTGGCCGACCAGCTCGGCGGAACCATCAAATCGCTTGAGCGCGTGAACGTTCTGATGAACCAGCTGGTCGGAACGACTCATCACGTAGCCGGCGTCACCAAAGACACGGTGGCGATCACCAACGAAGTGCGCGACGACATCGCCAACTTCGACGACACGTTCCGGCCACTGCGGAGCTACTTCTACGCGGATCCGCATTGCTACAACATCCCCATCTGCTGGGGAATCCGGTCGGCGTACAACGCCACCGACGGTGTGGACAAGCTCAGCGAAAAGCTGGGAGAGCTCAGCAAAGACGTGGACAGCGTCGACGCCGTGGTGCCGCAACTCGTTGCGCTGTTACCGCCGCAGATCGAGACCATGCGAAGCCTGCGGACCATGGTGCTGACCATGCACAGCACGATGTCGGGAATGTTCGACCAGGCCAACGAACTCAGCCAAGACGCGACGAACATGGGCAAGGACTTCGACGCCGCGAAGACCGACGAGTCGTTCTACCTGCCGCACGAGGTCTTCGCCAACCCGGACTTCCAGCGGGTCGAGAAGTTGTTCCTGTCACCGGACGGCAAGGCAGCGCGCTTCATCATCTCGCACAAGGGTGACCCGGCGACCGGCGAAGGCATGTCGCGCATTGACGTCATCAAGACGGCGGCCTATGAGTCGCTCAAGGGAACCGCGCTAGAGGATGCCAAGGTCTACATCTCCGGCACCGCGGCGACGTTCAAGGATTTGCGCGAAGCGTCGAACTACGACTTCATGATCGCCGGCATTTCGTCGCTGTGCATGATCTTCATCATCATGCTGCTCATCACGCGAAGCCTGGTGGCCGCGTTGGTGATCGTGGGCACGGTCGCACTGTCGCTGGGCGCGTCATTCGGGATGTCCGTGCTGTTCTGGCAGTACCTGATCGGAGTCAAGTTGCACTGGCTCGTGATGGTGATGTCGGTCATCATCCTGTTGGCGGTGGGCTCGGACTACAACCTGTTGCTGGTCGCGCGGTTCAAGGAGGAGATCGGCGCCGGGCTCAAGACGGGCATCATCCGCGCGATGGGTGGCACCGGCCGGGTGGTGACGGCCGCGGGCCTGGTGTTCGCCTTCACCATGGCCTCGATGATGGTCAGCGACAACCGGGCTGTCGGTCAGGTGGGCACCACCATTGGTCTGGGCCTGCTGTTCGACACGCTGGTGGTGCGGTCGTTCCTGATGCCATCCATCGCGGCGCTGCTGGGCCGCTGGTTCTGGTGGCCGATGAACGTTCCGTCGCGTCCGCCGCGGATCAGCCGGCAGACCGCGACGGTGGGCGCTGCTCACGAGCAACCGGCGGAAACCGATGTCACTGCGCCTCTGTCGACAGTCGGCAACGGGGCGAGGCACGAGCGGGCGCTACACCGCTAGGACTCACGCTCCGATCAGCGGAAGGCCTCGTCGAGAATTTCCTGTTGCTCGACGGCGTGCACCTTCGACGAACCCGACGACGGCGCCGACATGGCGCGACGTGAAATCCGTTTGATGCCAGTCAGTTTGTCTCCGAACAGCTCGGGCAGCTCCAAGCCGAATCGGGGCCATGCGCCCTGGTTGGCCGGCTCCTCTTGCACCCAAAAGTACTGGTTGACATTCGGGTATTGGTCCATCGTGTCGGTGAGCCGGTGCCACGGCAACGGCGCAAGCTGCTCGATGCGCACGATCGCAACGTCGTCCCGGTTGTCTTTCGCCTTCCGGGCAGCCAACTCGTAGTAGATCTTGCCGCTGGTCAACAGCATTCGAGTCGCCTTGCTGCGGTCACCGATGCCCTCTTCGTAGGTGGGCTCCTCGAGCACCGAGTGGAATCTGGTCTCGGTGAATTCCTTGATGTCGCTGACCGCAGCCTTGTTGCGCAGCATCGATTTTGGCGTGAACACGATCAACGGGCGCTGAACCCCGTCGAGGGCGTGCCGGCGCAGCAAGTGGAAGTAGTTGGCCGGGGTCGACGGCACCGCGATCGTCATCGAACCCTCCGCCCACAACTGCAGGAAACGTTCGATGCGACCGGAGGTGTGGTCGGGGCCCTGCCCTTCATGCCCGTGCGGCAGCAGCAGCACCACGCTGGACAGCTGGCCCCACTTTGCCTCGCCGGAGCTGATGAATTCGTCGATGATCGACTGCGCTCCGTTGACGAAGTCGCCGAACTGCCCCTCCCACAACACCAATGCGTCCGGGTTACCGACGGTGTAGCCGTATTCGAAGCCGACGGCGGCGTACTCCGACAGCGGTGAGTCGTACACCATGAACTTGCCGCCGGTCGGGTTGCCGTCCTTATCGACCGTCAGCAGCTGCAACGGGGTGAATTCTTCGCCGGTGTGGCGATCGATGATCACCGAATGCCGTTGCGAGAAGGTGCCACGCCGGGTGTCCTGCCCGGACAGCCGGATCAATTTGCCTTCGGCCACAAGCGAACCCAATGCCAGCAGCTCGCCGAAGGCCCAGTCGATCTTGCCTTCGTAGGCCATCTCCCGGCGCTTCTCCAGCACCGGCGTAACCCGCGGGTGGGCGGCGAATCCCTCTGGCAGCGCGAGGAATGCGTCACCGATACGGGCCAGCAATGCCTTGTCCACCGCGGTGTCCAGACCGGCGGCGAGCATCTGGTTGGACTCCACCGACATGCTCGCCTGCACGCCGTGCTTCTCGAGCTCGCGAACGTCGTTGAACACCCGCTCCAGTTGGCCCTGGTAGTCGCGCAACGCGTCCTCGGCCTCTTTCATCGAGATGTCGCCACGGCCGATCAACGCTTCGGTGTAGGTCTTGCGGACGCCACGCTTCACGTCGACCACGTCGTACATATACGGGTTCGTCATCGACGGGTCGTCGCCCTCGTTGTGCCCGCGGCGGCGGTAGCACAGCATGTCGATGATGACGTCCTTCTTGAATTTTTGCCGGAAGTCGACGGCCAGCTTGGCCACCCACACGCACGCTTCCGGGTCGTCGCCGTTGACGTGAAAGATCGGCGCGCCAATCATTTTCGCGACATCGGTGCAGTACTCGCTGGATCGGGAATACTCGGGCGCGGTGGTGAAGCCGATCTGGTTGTTGACGATGATGTGAATCGTCCCGCCGACGCGGTAGCCGGGCAGCTTGGCCAGGTTCAGCGTCTCGGCGACCACGCCCTGGCCGGCGAAGGCGGCGTCGCCGTGCAGCATCATCGGCACCACCGAGTTACCGCGTTCGCCCTCGCCCTTGTCCAGCAGGTCCTGTTTGGCACGGACCAGGCCTTCCAGCACCGGGTCCACGGCCTCCAGGTGCGACGGGTTCGCGGTCAGCGACACCTGAATGTCGTTGTCGCCGAACATCTGTAGGTAGACGCCGGTGGCGCCGAGGTGGTATTTCACGTCGCCGGAGCCGTGCGCCTGGGCCGGGTTGAGGTTGCCCTCGAACTCGCTGAAGATCTGCGAATAAGGCTTGCCGACGATGTTGGCCAGCACGTTGAGCCGGCCGCGGTGCGGCATGGCGATGACCACTTCGTCGAGCCCATGCTCGGCGCACTGGTCGATCGCCGCGTCCATCAGGGGGATGGTGCTCTCGGCGCCCTCCAGTGAGAACCGCTTCTGGCCAACGTATTTCGTCTGCAGGAAGGTTTCGAACGCCTCCGCGGCGTTGAGCTTGCTCAGGATGTACTTCTGCTGCGCCACAGTCGGTTTGACATGCTTGGTCTCGACGCGCTCTTCCAGCCAGGCCAGCTGCTCGGGATCGAGGATGTGGGTGTACTCGACGCCGATGTGCCGACAGTAGGCGTCTCGCAACAGGCCCAGGATGTCGCGCAGCTTCTTGTACTCAGAACCGGCGAAGCCGTTGACCTTGAACACCCGGTCGAGGTCCCACAGGGTCAGGCCGTGGGTGACAACTTCAAGGTCGGGGTGGCTACGGAACCTGAGTTTGTCCAACCGAAGCGGATCGATGTCGGCCATCAGATGACCGCGGTTGCGGTACGCCGCGATCAACTCCATCACGCGGGCGTTCTTGTCGACGATCGAGTCGGGGTTGTCGGTGCTCCACCGAATCGGCAAGTAGGGCACCCCCATTTCCCGGAACAGGTCGTCCCAGAAATGGTCGGCGAGGATGAGTTCGTGAATCGTGCGCAGGAAGTCGCCCGATTCCGCACCCTGGATGATGCGGTGGTCGTAGGTCGAGGTCAGGGTGATCAGCTTGCCGATACCC
>NZ_DASXHW010000330.1:0-3051 GCF_036488105.1 Mycobacterium sp.
AGAACCGTGTGCTGGAAGCGCCCAAGTCCCTGAATAAGGGCAAGCAACACCACGTTGCTTCGGATCGCGAAGATCCCAACAACTTAGCGCCATCAGGTAAAACTGACGGACGCTCCGACATCGACCACCAAGGCCGACAAATGCGACCGGTAGATAACACTACCGGTAGCACATCAACAGAAGGTCACCATGCCTTCAACGACACCGGCACGTACGCGCTAGCAGAGCCGTACAATTTCGACTTTCCGCCACTAGGGTACACACCTAGTACATCCTGCATGACAAAGCAGCAGTCGACAAGAGTGTTAGGGACTTCCAACGTCTCTAGCCTCTACGCTATGCGCCTTGTTCCAGGCCTCAAAACCCAGAGCAGCGGCGACGACTACTCGAAGTCGATGAATAGTCGACGAACACCTGCATTTCACGATGCAGTCGAGTCTGTTCCAGCTCCAGGCTTACCACCTGGATGCATGTGCCCAACCAGCGCAGCCCCGAGCTCCAAACACATCTGCAAGGATGTTCTGAGCAATGGGAAGACATATGCCACGGTACTACTCACACCAGTACCCGGTACGTCGCTCAAGTGCAGCAGACAACACTCACGGAAGAGCCTGCCACAGGCCTCTGTCGTTGATGTCGCGTTCTGTAAATCGGCAGATATCAATGTGGACACCCACAAAGTGCACATGAAGATGCCCGATCGTGCTCAGCGATGCAAGGCTACTGAGGTTCCCAGGCCTCGGGATGCTACTAAAGCCCAGCCCCCAAAGCTGGCAACTACGACTATGGGCCAACCACCCATACTGCAGGACCAGGTCACACTGGTTCCGAATGCCACAAGGCCACCTATGCCTACTACCAATAGGCCTCTAGGTGCGCTACCAGTGGATACACTACAAGGGTACAAACCTTTGGTGCGTCAACAGGACTCTTTGCAAGAAGAACTGTCCACCCCCTCCACCTCCCAAGTGGAGACCAATAAGGCCTCTGCAGAGGCTATACAAGTGCGGAGTGATAAGCTCCGATGCAATGACAATGACACATCAGAAGGTGACAAGCCTTCTGATGCATTGCCCTCCCGAAGCAGAATACCGATCAGATCGCCAGCACGGAGTGAAAAGCTCCTGCGAGAGAGCGACGGAGCATCAGAAGGTGACAAACCTTCTGATGGGACAACGATGCCTTTGAACCGACGAAAAAACCCAACATCGCGAGATGTTGAGTATGGAACTGAGACCAAGAGTGTACGATCAATACGCTCGAAGTCCTCTGCAATGTCTAGTCGACATTCTCGAAGCCGGAGGAGCGATACCTCTGCACTGGAATCATTGATCAAGCAGATGACGGTCGAACTCGCTGCAGCATCAAGACGCACTAATGAGGCAATTAGAACTGCCTTCGAGAAGACAGCAGCCACGATCGAAGCCACCTCTAAGCATACATCAGAAGTGATCGAGGCCACCTCTAAGCGTACAGCAGAAATGATCGAAGCCGCTTACGCTAATCGCCAAGCGATGCTACTTCGACTACAAAGGGGTACAACATCAGCTCATACCCCGTCTGATGCATGGGGGAGTAGGGTAATCACATACCCTTGCAACCCCCAGACCGACGAGTCTAAGGTTGACAAGACCTTGGATGTCGAACTTCCAGGCTCGCTTGTACCTCATCCATCAGGACAATGCAGTCCGCATTCTGATGTTTGGGGGAGCCACACTTTTGAGC
Organism: Mycobacterium sp.; assembly: GCF_036488105.1. GTDB lineage: Bacteria > Actinomycetota > Actinomycetes > Mycobacteriales > Mycobacteriaceae > Mycobacterium. The sequence goes on from NZ_DASXHW010000330.1 coordinate 1,726, forward strand.
CTGCGATTAAAATTTCTCTTCCCTCGCCCGGACTCCACCTAGCCTGAGTTGTGGCAAGCTTTCCCCACTGGGGTTTTGATGCTACCCAGCTGAGTGCACTTTGTAGGAGTTTCCAAACCCACCCACCCTCCTTTTTTCAATTTCTCCTGAACATCGGCTCGCCTTAAAAGGCGGCCACTACACTCATTATACAATCCCCTTCCTTTTTTGATGCGCGCCTGCGGCGCGCATGGGGGAGTATGTAAGGGAATTATTCCCACGGCCGGCTATATAGCCGGCCCTATTTACCTGTATTTACGGCATACTCTTACTACTACTTCGGTTGCCAATCTATAGCTACTACAGCTTATATCTGGCCGCCTGAAGCCCGGTGAGAGTAACCCCCTTATACATTTTTAAGCTTTGCCACGCCTAGGGTAGCCCAGCTACCCCTAGGCATACCCTATTTTTTTGACAACCTTAGTTTTAGATGTAGGATGAAAATTTTCACGGAGAAAAAATTCAATTCAACATCCCCTCCATGGTCGCGCGGGCGCCCCCCAGACGACCTCACACAAGCACTAGAGATTGCGCAAATCTCTAGTGCTACATCAAAACATAGCGCTGGGGACGCGAAATCCCAAATAAGCGCCGAGTCGCGAGCAGCAACACGGAGTGATAAGCTCCTGAGCTCTCGAGACACCTCAAGAACGACTCCAACCGAGCCAGAGCGTGCCCACGTCTCTGGCTCGATCGATTCCAACAACGTTAGGGGCCAGAAACCCCTACGTGCCAACTTACGACGCGTCGCAGGGAGCCGTTCACTCGGTCACCCTCTACTTGTAGATATCGACTACAATGCAATGCTAGCGACCCTTGAGGTACCTAGCAAAGCGACTATTCGATCTCAAGTCGACTACACCGAGATGGAGAGCCACAAACTCTCTGCACGCTCGACCTCACGCGTTCGCAAGAACCGTCCACCAAGACACGACGGATATGAGTCAAATCATATTCAAACGACGCGTAGTGGGCCACCATACCCACAGGATCAACATTACGCGCGCCCAGGGATCTCGACAATCCATGGAGGCGAGGTGCCACCGGTACAGGGGAGCCGCAAGGTCAGACGCGACACGCGCGCATCGAACCCCCACCATCGACCCTCCGCTCAATCACAGCACCCCATCGATATCGCCCACCATCTCCCAGAGAGTGACAAGCTCTCTGGACTTGCGATTTCCTTCGATCGACGGACTCCAGCACGCGCGCTCGTCGAAACACCGCTGTACCGACTACCCACGACGCGTCGTGGGTCCCACCATCCAAACGCCCGACACTCCGCAC
>NZ_DASXHW010000402.1:0-2684 GCF_036488105.1 Mycobacterium sp.
AGGTGTCCCGCAGTCGAGTCGCGCGCCAGTCAGCGATTCTGATAGCTCCCACAGCCGTCGTCCAAGTTCTTCGTTGGTGCCGTTCTTCGACGACTTGACGATGCCGGGGAATCCGCGGAGTTGCCGAAAGCCCTTGGGGCCGATGAAAGTTCCTCCGGGGATGTCCTGGGTGGCGGCGAACAGAGTGGGCAGGATGCCCTGATCGACGCTATGGCCCACGATGCGTGAACCGACGTCGAGTAACAGTCCCGATGCGCCACCGACGTGGCCGAAGAGTCCGGTGCGCACAACTCCCGGGTGCGCGGCAACCGACAAGATTTGGCTTCCGTATGCCGAAAGCTGACGCTGCAGTTCGCGTGCGAACAGTAGGTTTGCCAACTTGGAGTCTTTGTAGGCTTGGCTGCTGTTGTAGGGGCGTCGCTGCCAGTTGGGGTCGTCGAGGTTCAGTTTGGCGCCGCGGTGGAAGTCGGAGCTTAGTGTGACGATACGGCCGCGGATCTGGGGCAGCAGCAGATTGGTCAGTGCGAAGTGGCCGAGGTGGTTGGTGCCGAATTGCAGTTCGAAGCCGTCCGGGGTGCGGGTTTCAGCGACCTGCATGATGCCGGCGTTGTTGATCAAGACATCGATGGGTTCCTGCCATGACGATGCGAAGGCACGCACCGACGACTGGGAACTCAGATCAAGTTCACGGACCTCGGTTTCTGCCGCGATGCCTTTCGCTACGGTCCGTCCTTTGGCGGGGTTGCGCACGGCCAGCACGACGTGTGCGCCTGCGTGGGCTAGCGCGTTGGCGGTGGCTTTGCCCAGCCCGCTTGTGGCGCCGGTGACAATGAACGTTTTGCCTGTCAAGTCGGGAAGAAGTGCAGCGGTCCAGTTCGTGACCGTCATGCGGGACTCCTTAAGAAGGTTCGGTTATGCGGTGGTGGACGGGGCAGCATGGCACCGCCACGTCTCAGACAGCTGCGGCGAGTCGGAACACTGGATACTGGTTGACGATCTGCTCGAAGTCGGCCAGTGGCGCCCGGCGGGTGATCGGAAAGAATGGGCGGGCGCCGGCTGAGATTTCGAGATATCGGCGCAAGATCGCGGCGCGATTGCTGGAGAAGTCCTCCACCACGGACACCTTTTCGCGCCTGCCTCGCTGCAAAACAGCATGATTGTCGGCGCGCAGGTTGCGCACCCAGTTCGTCTTGTCGCCCATCATGGCGACCAGGTAGCGCTCGCCCTCATAGGCGACGACAACTATGGGAAACGAGATCTTGCGCCCGGTCTTGCGGCCTCGAACCTCGATTGTGGCGGCCTGGTTGGGTCCGATGCCCGCGGCAAAGGCGATGCCGAGCAAGCCGCTTAAGACGCGTGCCGACCGATTTGGACGCCCGGCGCGGAACTGCCACCTCTGAAACGCACTTACAGCGCCCCGCATCACGCGAGCCTTCCTTTAGGGGGTCCGACGGGGTTCGCGGCGGCGTCCTTGACGGTCGGCGACCTGTCTGGCCGAGCGGACGTGAGCACGGCCGACATGGTGCTGGCATGTCTGCTTACACAGGTGGGCATGAGTTTCCTCTCAGGTAGTCGGTTAACTAACAAGCTCGGCTGCGTCAACGCGCTCTGCAACCACTGCCGCAATTGATGTGGAGCCCCATTGGTCGAAGTTGCCCAGGAAGACGGGGAACCGGAGTGCGAATAGGCCGCCGCCCATCACCAGCGAAACGCCGACGGCGTCGATCACCCTGGGCCTCAGCGGACGCCGAGGCTGCGCCGGGTTCTTGGATCACAGTACAGACTATAATCCATGTCTGGATCGAAGTCCAGACTGGAATCTCGACTCTGATCGAGATCGAGGGCTATGCTCCACCGCATGAGGAGGCCACCGTCCAAGCTGGTCGAGCGACTGGTCAGTGTGAGCGAAGAGGTGCTGCGCCCGGACCCGGCGCTTCGGTTGGAGGACATCGCCGCGCTGATCGGCTCAGCTCGCGCGACGCTCTACTACCATTTTTCGGGCCGCGACGACCTGGTCGCGTTCCTATTGGAAGAGCACCTGCGCGTCGCGGCCGAGACAATCGAGCTCGCCGTCACACCCGCCCGGCCACCAGTCGTCCAGCTGCGTTCAGCGATAACCGCGCTCGTCGGGTTCCTCGGGGGGCAGCCCGGAGTATGCGCCGGCCTGCTCTCCTTCGCGGGAGCCACCGGGCGGCTAGGAACCCTGATGGCCGCCAAGGACGCGCACCTCGCCACGCCACTTCGAAAGCTCCTCGACGAGGGCGCCGCCACCGACCAATTCACGATCAGCGACTCCCGCGATGCTGCCAACGCCATCCTCGGGGCTGCACTGATCGCTACGCTGACCCGCTGGGAAGATGCCCGCGACACACAAGATCCCGAGTTTCAGCAGGCACTGACGGACCAACTGGTCAGGAGCGTCGCACGTGCCTGAACAAGCGCGCCCTAAGGGGTCAAAGGGCACGACACTGCCGTCGATGCACTACCGGGCGGGCGGGCATGGCGTGAGGCGATCGAGGCGCGTAGCGGCGGCCGCGCTCAGGGGAGTCGCGCGGTGAGTATCGTCGTCGACCTGCACGATGACCGTGCGGGCGAGGGCTACACATCGGTCTCGTTGAAACAGGGCCTGCGCCAGGGTGAATGAGGTGCGGCCGACCGATTCAACGCTCGTGCCGATCGCGACC
>NZ_DASXHW010000444.1:0-3475 GCF_036488105.1 Mycobacterium sp.
GAGAACGTCAAGTCCAACGATTTGTAGCCGGCCCGCAATGTGCCCACCGGATCGTGCTGCAAGTCGGCGAACGCGACATCGGCGAACCGGCTGTCACCTAAGCGTTGGCGGAAGTCCATCGCGCGGCGAACGGCTTCCGCCCAGCTGTCGAGTTGCTCCGCACCCAGCTCCTCAGGATCGTCCCGGTCGCTGCTCCAGCTGCGCACATACCGGATCAGGCTGCACACCGAACCCATGACCTTGGCGGGATCGCGATGGCTCCAGAGGAATTTCGCATTCGGGTACGCCTCGATCAGTGCGTCCAGCGCGAACATGTGCACCGGAGTTTTCAAGTGCCACAGGGTCGGCGGGCAATGCCACTGCAGAAGTTTGAGCACCCGACGATGGAACGTGTAGGTCTCGCGCATGTCGCAGTGCATCAGCCAGTCCAGGTAGCTCGGGACCCGAACCGCGCCGTCGAAGTGGAAGGTGCGAAAACTCATGCCCATCAGGTCCTGGCATTCGGTCGCCGCCGTCGCCTCGGAGTTGTGCATCGTCTTCATCAACGGGAACATCTCGTTCAGCATCCGCAGGCCCTCTTCGGCCTGCGCGATACGCGGATCGGAGTGTTGGGTGGCCGTCTCCGGCGGGGGAGTGGGCGCCTGCGATTCCCACATCCGCAACGAACGGAACTGCGGGTCGGCGGCGACCAATTGGCTCAACGCGGTGGTCCCGGTGCGGGGCAGCCCGATGACGAAGACAGGGCCGCCCACCACCTCGTCGTCGATCTCCGGGTGCTGTGCGTAGGTGTCTTCGACCTTGAGTCGCTGGATCAGCGCGTTGCTGATAGTGGCGTGCTGAATGACGCGGCCCATCTCGGAGAGCTCGGCCTCGTTGTTCAGGGCGTCGACGGTGCGCTCCAAACCCTCTCGGTAATAAGGCGATCCGAAGTCGTGCAGGCCTGTCGCGGCGCGGGCGCCGTCTTCGAGTTCGTCCGCGGAGAACGTCACAGGGCGAACCTTTCGTGCACGGCGCGCCGGCGTCGCTCGAGTACCGCCGCGCGTTGGTCGGCGGTGACCCTCGCGGTGTCCGGGGGCAACGCGGAGGCGATCTCGTCGAACGCGACAACTTTGCTGCTCGGTGTCGGCGCCGTGCTGGTACGGACGCAACGCAGGATCATCGCGCCGTTGCTAAAACCCGCAGTGTCAAGCCAATTGGCCACCCCGGGATCGCGGCCGCAGACCACCACCCGCACCAGGCCGTCGGAATCCGCCACCGCCTGCTGTGCGTTCAGGCTGGATTGGTGGCGGCCGTAGTGAATCGTCTCCCACCACGGGTTGCCGAGCGAATAGCTCCAATAAACCCCTTGGGGAGGTTCGACTTCGAGGATCAACGCCTGCTCGGGGTCGAGTTCCCATCGCCCGATCACGGGCTTGTTCTCCGCGGCCGCGCCTATCGCGGTGCGATCGATCGGAGGCAGGAAGCCGTTCGGCGGCGCCGACGCACCGAACTGCAGGAAGAAGTCGAGATTGTCGTGCACGAAATCGCCGAGTGCGACCAACTGCCGCGATACCAGTACGTCGGAATCGACGTCGACGGCCTCAGGCCGCACCGCATCGCCGATCCGTTCGATGCGCAAGGACGACGGTGTCTCGGTGTCCCAGTCGTAGAAGAAGTGCCGAACGGTCAGCGTCGGATGGGCACCGTCGATCGGCATCCAGTTGCCGTCGTGCTCGTCGGCGGACAACACCACCTCAAAGTTGCCGTCGCCGTCGGTGACCAGCTCGTCGACCAAAGCATTCGCGGTGGAGACGATGCCATCCATCGTCTGCAGCCCGACATACCGTGCCGTGCCACGGTTGCCGGACAGTCGATAGCTCTCCCCGCCACGCATCGTCGCGCGGGTGTACAGACAGTCCGGACATTCCATCCCCCAGGTGAGGATGTCGCTGGTGCTGGCGCGCTGGACGCGCAGAATCGGATCGGGATCGAATCGCAATGCCTCGTCGATACCAGTGGCCAGCAGCACCAGCAGATGCCGCATTCCTGCCGCGAGATCGACCCGATTTCGGCTTGCGGCATCGGATTCGACGATCCGCGCGGCAGCGTTGAGCTGGTGCATCAGATGCGACCATGCCGCAGGCAAGCCCACGTCACCGCCCGCCGGCGCCTCGGTGGACGCCTCGGCGATGGAGTGCGGCAACCACGCCATCGGTGGCTGCACAGCGGTCACATCATCTCCGGGTCTGCGTGCATGGCGCCGCCTTAACTGAGAACATCATTTTCATTTAGTGTTCGATCACTATCACCCCGAATCATCGAGATTGTCAATGGCCGGACCGAGAACGCCGGTTTCGGGACTTTTGTGTCGATGCCGAAGCCCGGGCTGTAAGAAGGACTGGTGACGAATCTCGAAACAGCCGACGGCGTGACGATTGTCCGGTTCGACAACGCGCCGGTGAATGCCCTCGACCTCGACTTGCTCGGGTTGATCATCGCCTCGATGCACAGCGTCGAGGGCCCGGTCGTCATCACCGGTGCCGGTCGGGCCTTCTCGGCCGGTGTCGACCTGCGTGCTCTGGCCGACGGTGGAACCGACTACGCCGGGCGCTTCGTTGAAGCGCTGTCTGAGGCATTTCTCGCGATCTACGACCACCCAGCGCCGGTGGTCGCGGCAATCAACGGTCATGCGATCGCCGGCGGGTGCGTGCTGGCCATGTGCGCCGATGTACGGCTGATGTCCGGCGGGACGATCGGCCTCACCGAACTCGCCGTCGGTGTCCCGTTCCCGGTGGCGGCGCTCGAGATCTGCCGAGATGGCATGGGGATAACGGCGGCCCGGGCGGCATTGCAGGCCAAGACAATCGACGCCGACACTGCGTTGGCCCGCGGGTGGATCGATGCGGTGGTCCCGAAGGACGAGCTGCTGAGTCAGGCGTTGGCCGCCGCGCGCGAACTCGGCCAGTATTCGCCGGCCGCGTACGCGGCCACCAAAAAGCAGTTGCACAAGCCGGTGCGCGCCGCGATCGACGCGGGCACCACCACGGATGAAAACGTCCGGGCCAGTTGGATATCGGAGGAAACCCGCGACCGTATCAACGGATTCCTCGAGTCGCTGGCCCGCGGTCGCTGACGGTTGCCGTTGTGAGCCTCTGGATCGCCCACGCCGAGCGGACAATCAGCGACGAGATACCCGCGCCACCAGATGAGGTGCGTGATTTCTACGTCGACCTCGACAATATCAAGGATTTACATCCGCTGGTGGTGTCGGTGCAGCTGCTGGAACAGCACCAAACCGCCAAGGGCTACCAGAAGACCTACCGGGTGCGCGACCGGATTCCATTGGGGCCGTTATCGATGCCGATCACCTACTGGGCGCGGGTCGAGGTCCCACAGCACGGGGACGTGATCACCGAAGCGCGCCAGTTCCCCCGGGTGCGGCTGAACGGCACCGTGAGTTTCGAGCCGATCGACTCGGGCACCCGGTTGACCGAAC